>CAIYDQ010000114.1 GCA_903925075.1 uncultured Geobacter sp. | reverse complement strand
TCTCCTCCTTCTACCTTGAGGATTGGAAGACGGCAGGTAGAACTAGCAGTAAATCTTGCTGCCCAGGGGAGATGGGCAGAAGGTTCCGAGCGTCTTGAACACATTCTGCCGATGTCAAATCAATTCGATGGTCAGGAGCGTACGTGGACATCCCAGGTTTTACACCGCTTTGCTGAGCAGTTGCGGAAGACAAATCAAATCGAACTGGCCAAACGCTTTGACAATAAAGCTTCAGAGCTGGAAAGGTGAGGGCTCGCACCCAACCAGAAAGATGCATCTAACCAGTAGATGTACAGCCTGGATAACGGCCGGGCTAATACTCCCCCACCCTGTTGTTGGCTGCAGGCAAAAATCGAGAGCTTGCCCCGAAGACGTGAATGGTGCAAAGTAAATCAAAAAAAGTGGCGCAGCACGCAGTGGAGGCAGGCTATGGGACGCGAAGCTATCCTTGCTATTTTAAAGGAATATAAAAAAGCCTATGCAACTCAATACGGTATTCTCGAAATCGGTATTTTTGGATCCGTCGCTAGGAATGAAGCCACCGACGATAGCGATGTCGATATCTGCATTAAAATGATAACGCCTGATGCTTTCGCCTTGGTGCATATTAAGGAGGACCTTGAAACCAGGGTTCATAAGCACGTCGATATAGTTCGTATGCGGGAAAAGATGAATCCTTTTCTGAAAAGTCGCATTGAAAAAGAGGCTCTCTATGTTTGACAGGGATCTTGTCTTAGCCATTCTTACTCAAATCGACGAAGCCCTCGAAAAAATAATCAATCGTACTGTGACGATCAAAAGCGCCGCCGATTTTGCCGATTCACCGGAAGGAATGGAAAAACTCGACGGAATTTGCATGCTCTTTATGGCGATTGGTGAAGCACTAAAGAATATCGACAAAATAACCTCTGGCCTGCTTTTACCCCGTTTTCCTGAGATAGATTGGAAAGGTGCTATTGGCTTCAGAGATATCATTGCTCATCATTACTTCGATATTGATGCGGAACAGGTATTCTGGATATGTACGCATCATGTTGGTGGCTTGTCTGCAACTGTTAAAAAGATGATAGAAGAATTAAAAGGGGTGACGACTGAAAACTGTTGAGACGAAGGATAACTAGGGATAGAGTCGAGCTGATCGATTCGCCTCTGGCGATTTAAACAATTTCACAATATTCATGGAATCGGTTTTTAGCAGTTCGCAAATTTGTCCGCCGGGGTCGTTCTGGATCAACTCCCCTGCGGTGATCGGTTCGAGCACCTTTTCCCCGTCTTTGAAAGTCGCCCTTTCCGCCGCTTCAAACGGCACTTCATATTGCGCAAGCGTCGCGCATCTCAACGGTAGCATTGAGTACGGGGCCTGCAGAGGGGCCGGTATCACCGGACCGTATGCTGACACTTCCAAAACATATAGTGAGCCCTACTCTTCCGGTGCCCTCACTTCCGCCAATCCTACAGCCCAGTCGGTGGCGACTCAATTGCAAGGGTTTTCCTGGCAATAAGATAATTGTAAGGCCGCATCCGCACATTCCCGGAGCCTCACCATGACGGACATCCCTCCCCCCAGCCTGACGGCGCGCCACCAGCGGGTCGACGGCCTGCGCCGCTGGTTCCCCGGCTTCGCGATCCTGAACCGTTACACCGGCGCCCTCTTCCTGCGCGACCTTGCCGCGGGACTGGTGCTCACCGCTCTTCTTGCCCCCGTCGGCATGGGCTACGCCGAGGCGACCGGTCTTCCGGCCATCTACGGCCTTTATGCCACCATCATCCCCCTGCTGGCCTATGCCGTCTTCGGTCCCAGCCGAATTCTCATCATCGGCCCGGATTCGGCTCTTACCGCGCTCATTGCCGCCACCGTCATACCCATGGCCGCCGGGGATCCGAACAGGGCGGCGTCCCTGGCGGCGGCTCTCGCCGTACTCGCCGGCGTCTTCTCCATTGTGGCCGGCGTGGCTCGCGTCGGCTTCATCACCGACCTCCTCTCCAAGCCGATCCGCTACGGCTACCTGAACGGGATAGCACTTACCCTGTTGGTCAGCCAACTGCCGAAGGTGCTCGGCTTCCCCGTGCACGGCGCCAGCATCGTCGAAGCCGTCGCCGGACTGGTCCAGGGGATCGCCGGGGGAAAGGCGCGCGGCATCTCCTGCCTGATCGGATTTTCCTGTCTGGCGACCATCTTCTGCTGCAAACGCTGGGCGCCGCGGGTGCCCGGCGTGCTGGTGGCCGTAGTTGGAGCCACGCTGTGCGTAAAGGTTTTCGATCTCGCGGCTCACGACGGGATCGCCGTCGTCGGCTCGCTGCCGCGCGGTCTGCCGGCATTCCTGCTGCCGCATGTCACCTCCGCCGAGTTCAGGACCCTTTGCACCGGCGCGGTGGCCATAACCCTGGTCTCCATAGCCGACATGAGCGTGCTCTCCAGGATTTACGCCATGCGCTGGAAATACTACGTGGACGAAAACCAGGAAATCATCGCCCTGGGCATCGCCAACGTGGCAACCGGCCTGTTCCAGGGCTTCTCGGTGAGCTCCAGCGCCTCGCGCACCCCGGTCGCCGAGGCGGCCGGCGCGCGTACCCAGATCACCGGGGTGGTAGGGGCGGTCTTCATCGCCCTGCTGCTGATTTTCGCTCCCAACCTCATGCACGATCTTCCCACCGCAGCCCTCGGCGCGGTGGTCATCGCCGCCTGCTGGACCTTCCTGGAAGTCAGGGCCCTCGCGCGGCTTTATCGGCTGCGCCGCGACGAGTTCATCCTCTCCAACGTCTGTTTTCTGGGGGTCGCCGTCCTCGGCGTCATCCAGGGGATCTTCACCGCCATGGTGCTTTCGCTGCTCCTGTTCATCTGGCGGGCCTGGCGTCCGTACCATGCCGTCCTCGGCCGGGTCGACGGCGTGAGAGGGTATCACGACGTCAGCCGCCACCCGGAAGCGATCCAGGTTCCGGGGCTGGTACTTTTTCGCTGGGACGCTCCGCTGTTTTTCGCCAACGCCGAAATTTTCCGGGAGCAGATCCTGCGGGCCGTTTCCGACGCATCGACCCCGACCAGGTGGGTGGTGGTGGGCGCCGAACCGGTGGCCGACATCGACATAACGGCCGCCGACGTGGTGTCGGAACTCGACGAGGAATTGAAGCAGGCGGGGGTACGGCTTTGTTTCGCCCAGATGAAGGGACCGGTCAAGGACCGGCTCAAGCAGTACGGGCTTTTCGATACGATCGGAGCGGACCACATATTCCCCACCATCGGTCAATCGGTCGATCGCTACCTGGAGACGCACCAGGTGGATTGGGTCGATAGCGCCCCGGAGCAACCCAAAGCGGTCCTTGATTAGTCGTCAAGTTCGTGACTTTCAAGGGGGACGGGCGCGGCAATCAAAAATGGAGCAACAACCTGACGCTGTACCGTAAGGTGGAGGATTTTCTGGCGAAATGCCTGGGAGGCGCTAGCGACGGCTTTGATCTGTTTCAACTGGCGAGTTGGGCGTTTTGACCCGAACAGGATTTTAACAGTACTCAGCCCAGCTTAAAGTTTAGGATCTGGGCGGTTTGTTATTTCTAGGTCACTAGGTTTGGTAGGGGCGAATCTTGTATTCGCCCTTTCGCCCGCTGGAGCCAGGGCGAACACAAGGTTCGCCCCTACGAATTGGACTGAGAGCGCTAGTTGATAGCTATCGAGCCGCCTTTGATCCTGTTCTCGCCGGACGAATGGCTGAGCAGGTGCTCGCCGCGGATGTGACGATAGGTTCAAATGGATAGAAGTTATTTCAGCGTGGCAATCAATGCAGTACCATCACTAATCAAATTGTGCAAGCTACAATGTGAAGTAAAACGTTGCTCCTTCGTTGACCTTAGAGTCTGCCCAGATTTTACCGCCATGCCGGTCAATAATTCTCTTAACAGTCGCAAGACCTATTCCATTGCCTTGATACTCAGTTCCATGCAGGCGCTGGAATGCGCCAAAAAGCTTATCGCTGTATTCCATGTCAAAGCCTACACCGTCATCTCTAACGTAGAATATATCTTGATCCGCAACAACCTCTTTGCCGAATTCTATACGGGCAGATAAATTTTTGGAAGTATATTTCCAGGAATTGCCAATAAGATTTTCCATCATCTGCGTCAACAAGAAGTTATCTCCTCGTGCTGTAAGTCCCTTGCCGATCACAAATTCCACCGTTCGGTAGGGCTCTGTTTCATATAAAAGGCTGAAGGTATTGGATACTATCTCACTCATGTTGACTATTTTCTTTGTCAACTTTTTTTGGCTAACTTTCGACAGTTCGAGAAGGTCATCAATAAGCTTGCCCATACGCCCACTCGCGGCACGAGAGCGGGCGAGAAAACTATGGGCTTCGGGGGGGAGAAGGTTCCCAAACTCTTCCGACAATATGGCAAGGTAACTATTTATATGACGGAGCGGTGCCCGCAGGTCATGGGAAACCGAGTAACTAAAGGATTCCTGCTCTTTTAGTGCAATTTCAAGTAGTCGAGTTCGGTTTTTTACTCGACGATCAAGTTCCTTATTTGTTGTTTTCAGCGTTTCTCCAGAGCGGAATTTAACCAATGCGGCGGCGAGGTAGCCTGTAATTAGCTCCAATTGGATAATGTCTTCCGGTAATATTACACCTTTTTCTGTGTTGTTTAACAACAATAACCCCAACCGTTCGTTCCCCGTCTGTAAAGGAATTAATGCTACTGACTCTACTCCAGAGGCATTGCACCTGTCTCCGATGATACATGGCTTATTTGCATCACAAATTGCTGTAAAATGTTCTGAAACGCTATTAGTCCAGAAACTGCCTTGAACTGTAAAAAATGGACTGTCTTGCTTAAACCTACCACTCATAACGTTTCTGCACATGCATGTTAAAAAAGAACTACCATGATTTTCATTGATTTTTTCCCCATCGATGCCAATAATCGGAAATGAACTCTTTATAACAAAATCAGTCTCAGATCCATGAGCGGCATAGTACTGCAGACACTCACCATCTTCAAGTTCAATCCCGACTGCGTATTCCGCTGATGCCGACCGCCGGTCCGGAGTGATACCGACCGCGGGTCCGCTGCGATGCCGACCGGAGGTCGGCTGATGGCGACCGCCTGATGATGTAGTCCGAGGCGGGACCCTAATTT
>CAIYDQ010000113.1 GCA_903925075.1 uncultured Geobacter sp. | reverse complement strand
TGTCATCAACCTAGAGCGCAACAACCCATAGGCTGGAGCGTGCGGACCTTGGCTAGCGCTATCATGCGTCAGCGATGGGACGTAGTGGACCTCATGGACGTAATGGACCTGGATGTGGTATCTTCAGGGGGCCGGGGAATTGACTTGTGGGGAAGGAACTGACATGACTAAACAGGGAACGCCGCCGCTTACGATCGACCGCCTGCAACCGAAAATCAAAAAAGGCCTGACGGTGGTGATCACCGGCAACGGCAAGGGGAAGACTACCGCGGCGCTGGGCATGGCCCTGCGCGCCTGCGGCCACGGCATGAGGGTGTGCATCATCCAGTTCATGAAGGGGGACATCTACGCCGGCGAATGGGACGGCGTTAAACTCCTGGGCGACCGGGCGGAAATACACTCCACCGGCAAGGGGTTCTGCGGCATCCAGGGCAATCCTTACCCTTACCGGGAACACCGCGCCAACGCCCAGGACGCCATCGAACTGGCCGGCGAAAAGCTCGCTTCCGGCTGCTTCGACATGCTGGTACTGGACGAAATCAACAACGCTCTGAAACTTAACCTGGTCGACCTGGAACAGGTGCTGGCAATCGTCAAACAAAAACCTCCCCAACTGCACTTGATCCTCACCGGGCGCGACGCCCACCCCGAGATCATCGAGCTCGCCGACACGGTGAGCGAGGTGGTCGAAATCAAGCACGCCTACCGCAAAGATATCGAACCGCAACCGGGCGTCGACTACTGAAAAGCCTCAAGGGTACTGGACCGCCGTCACCTGATTCCTGCCGTTTTCCTTGGACCGATAGAGCGCCTCGTCGGCCTGGCTTATGAACCACTCGGCGTTGCGGCCGCGGTTGGCCTGTCCACCCACCACGCCGACGCTCAGCGTCACGATCCCCTGCACTCCGGCTTCGGAGTGCGGCAGCGCCCAGGCAACCATCTCCTCGCGCAGCCGCTCGGCCATCTGCACGCCGCTCTCGGGCGAGGTGTCGGGCAGGATGGCCGCGAACTCCTCTCCTCCGTAGCGCGCGGGAAGATCGCCGGCCCGCTTGAAATTGCCGCGCATGATCTCGCCTATGGCCTGCAGGCACTTGTCCCCGGCAACGTGTCCGTACTGGTCGTTGTACTTCTTGAAGTAATCTACGTCGCAAAGGATCACCGACAGGAACTGATGGGTGCGCAGGGCTCTCTTGATCTCGGCGTCCAGCACCTCGTTGAAGTGCCGGCGGTTCGCCAGGCCGGTCAGGCCGTCCTCGCGGGCCAGGATCTCCAGCTTGCGGTTCTTTTCGCCCAACTCCAGGGCCAGGCTCTGCAAAAGATCGCGGCTGCGCTTGAGCTCCAGGTGGTTCCGGACCCGCGCCTTCACGATCGGCGGACTGATCGGCTTGGTGATGTAGTCGATCGCGCCGCAGTCGAGCCCCTTGGTCTCGGCCTCGACGTTGGTCATGGCGGTGATGAAGATGATCGGGATGACCGCGGTTATCGGGTCTTCCTTGATGGCGGCGCAGACCTGGTAGCCGTCCATGTCCGGCATCATGATGTCCAAAAGGATCAGGTCCGGCAGCTCCTTCCTGATGATGCGCAGGCCGTCGGTTCCGCTCTTGGCGAAGAAGATCTCGTACTCCCCCTGCAGGATGTTGTAGAGAATCTCGATGTTGGCCAGGGTGTCGTCGACGATCAACACCTTCTGCCGCCTGCTTTGCAGGGCGTTCTCGTTTTTCATGGCGACGTCTCCAGATCCTGCATGATGGCCGACAGCAATGCGGCGGCGTCGCCGAAATCGAGCCCCTGCAGCGTCGCCTCCAGCTTGTCCGCAACCTCCCCGGCCACGAGCGGCCTCATCTCCTCCCATACCCCCAGCGCATTCAGGTTGTGCGCCTCAAGCAGCTCCGAAAGCCTGCCGGCCAGCGCCGCCAGCCGTGCGCGCTCCGCGGGCGACGCCGGCAGGCGCGACGCCTCGCTGGGCGGGCGGCGCTCTTCCACCTGCTGCGACTCCAGTACCCGACAGGAAGCCAGCACCTCGTCAAGGGTCGCCAGAAACTCCTCCAGGGCCGGGTCGAGCGCCCCGGCATCCTCCTCCCTCAGCGCCGTTTCCAGGGTGAGCGCGGCGGCGTGCAGTTCGACGGCGCCCAGATTCCCCCCCACCCCCTTGACCGTGTGCACCAGGCGCCGTGCCAGCGGCCACTCCCCGTTGTCGAGCGCCTGGCGCAGTTCGTCCGCCAACGCCAGGTTTTCGATGCCGAAGCTGATCAGCAGTTTTTTCAATAGCGGCGCGCTCTCGACGATCATCAGCGCCCGCGGCAGATCGATCCCCGGCAGCCGCTCAGGGAAGGCCTCCAGTTCCTCGCAGCTGGCTTCCTCCGGGAGCGGTTCGGACATCCCCTCGGCGCCGGGCCCGACCCAGCGGCCAAGGGTGGCGAACAGTTCGCTCACGTCGATCGGCTTGTTTACCTGGTCGTTCATGCCGGCCTCAAGGCAGAGCGTGCGCTCGCGGGTCAGGGCGCAGGCGGTCATGGCGATGATCGGCAAGCGCTCGAACGCGGGATCCAGCCGCAGGCGGCGGGTGGCTTCCAAACCGTCCATCACCGGCATGTGCACGTCCATCAGCACGGCTTGATACTCGACGCCGGAGGCGGTCAGCTGCTGGATCGCCTCGGCGCCGTTTCGGGCCAGATCCACCTGCACGCCGCGGCGCTCCAGGATTTCCCTGGCCACCTCCTGGTTGATCGGGTTGTCCTCGACCAGCAACAAGCGCACGCCCCGGCAGTTGGCGTCCTCCGGCGACGCCCCGCCGCGATCGGCGCGGGCGGGGCGCGCGTCCGCCAATTGCTCGACGGAAAGCGTCTTGAACCGGGCCACGAAGCTGAAGGTGCTCCCCTGCCCAAGCTCGCTCGCCACCATGATGGCGCCCCCCATCATTTGCGCCATCTGGTTGCTGATGGCAAGCCCCAGACCGGTCCCGCCGTATCTGCGGGTGGTCGAGGTGTCCGCCTGGGTGAAGGCGTTGAACAGCGCCGCCTGCCGCTGCGGCTCCATGCCGATGCCGGTGTCGGCCACCGAGAAACGCATGGTGACTTCCTTGTCGTCGGCCGCCGCCAGCGTCGCGCTCACCACGACCTTCCCTTTTTCGGTGAACTTGATGGCGTTGCTGGTCAGGTTCAAAAGGATCTGCCCCAGGCGCAGCGGATCCCCCACCAGATAATCGGGCGCCTGCGGATCGCTCTCCACCCGCAGCTCGATCGGCTTGTCGCGCAGGGTGGCCGTCGCCACGACGCTCAGGTCGTCCAGCACGTCCTGCAGCTGGAAAGGGACCTTTTCCAGCTCCAGCTTGCCCGCTTCGATCTTGGAAAAATCGAGGATGTCGTTGATCAGCCTGAGCAGCATCGAGGAAGCGGTATGGGCCTTGTCCAGGTAGTTCTTCTGCCGGTCGGTGAGGCTCGTTTGCTGCAATAGATAGAGCATGCCGAGAGCGGCGTTCATCGGGGTGCGGATCTCGTGGCTCATGTTGGCCAGAAACTCGCTCTTGGCCCTGGTTGCCGCCTCGGCGACCGCCGAAGCCTGCCGCAGCTCCTCTTCGGCGCGCTTTCTCTCGGTGATGTCGAAAAAGGTCACCACGCCCCCCACCACCTCGCCGTCGTGCAGCTGCGGGTAGGACCAGTATTCGGCGGCGAAGAAGGAGCCGTCCGAGCGCCAGAAGATCTCGTCGTCGTGGTGAACCCCTTCCTCGCCGAGCAGGGTGCGGCAAAGCGGGCAGTTCTCGCGCGGATAGGGAGTGCCGTCGGCCAGTGTGTGGTGCATCAGGAGGTGCATGTTCAGGCCCAGCAGCTCGTCGGGGTGCGGGTAATTCAAGAGCCTCGCGCAGGCGGGGTTGGCGAAGGTGCAGTCGCCGTTGAGATCGACCCCGTAGATGGCCTCGGCGGTCGATTCCAGCAGCAGGCGGATCCTCTCGTCGCTCCTGTTGAGCGCGTCCTCGGCCCGCTTTTTCTCGGTGATGTCCTCCTTCACCGCCACGAAATGCCTGATCTCGCCGGTGGGACCCTTGACCGGGGAGATGGACGCCGATTCCCAGTAGAGTTCCCCGTTCTTTCTCTTGTTGCGCATCTCGCCGCGCCATTCCCGGCCGGAAAGGATGGTGTACCAAAGGTCCTGGAAGAACTCCGGCGGGTGCCAGCCGGACTTCACCAGCAGATTCGGGTTGTGGCCGACGGCCTCCTCGGCCAGGTAGCCGGTCACCTTGCTGAAGTTGGGGTTGACGTACTCTATGATCCCGTCGCGATTGGTGATCATCACCGTCACCGGCATCTGTTCGATGGCCAGCGAGAGTTTTTGCAGGGAATCCTCGTCCTGTTTCCGCTCGGTTATGTCCCGCAGCGATTCTATGGCGGCGACCACCTCCCCTTCCGCGTTGTGAATGGGGGCCGCGTCGAAGCAGAGGTAGCGCTCCTCGCCCCGAAGCGAGGGAAACCAGGCCTCGGCGCAGAGGCCGTCCGGGGCGAGCAGCGAGGTCCTGCAGGCGCCGTACAGCGCGGAGATCTCGCCCAGGCCGCGGTCGATGACCAGATTGGCCAGCACCGGGCGCGGGTAGGGATAAAACGGCAGCCACGCCCGGTCCGTCCCCAGCACTTCGGAGGCCGCCAGACCGGTGAGTTCCTCGCAGGCCCGGTTCCAGATGATGATCTTGTGGTTGGCGTCGAGGACGTAGGTGGCGATGGACGAGTTCTGCAGCAGGTTCTCGCTGAAGGCCTCCTGCGCCAGGATGGCCTGCTTCTGCCGGTGCGCCTCCTGCACCATGCGTTTGAAAGCCAGCGCCAGCGTGCCGATCTCGTCGCGGGTCCGGATCACGATCGGCTTGGGCTCCTGCTCGTCGCCGGTCATGGCCTCGACGTGACGGATGAAGGTCACGAGCGGCGCGGTCAGGTGGCGCATGAAGAGGAGCCCCACGGAAACCGTGCAGCAAAGCGCGAAGATCAGGGCGCCCAGCAGGTAGCGCTTCGCCTTGTGGAGCGGCGCGTAGGCCTCGGACTGCAGGTAGTTGGCGGAGAGTATCCATTCCGAGTTTTTGAGGTGCTTGAACGAACAGAGCAGCTTTTTACCCTGGTAATCCTCGGTTTCGCCGGTCCCGTCGAACCCTTTGAGCGCGGCGTCGAACAGCCTGTCCACCCCGGCCGGGGCGTACTTCTTCAGTATCCTGGTTCGGTCCCGGTGGGCGAGGATGGTCCGGTCGCTGCCGTAGAGGCAGAGAAAACCCAAGGAGCCGAACTTGGCGTTGGCGAGGTTGCCAAGGTAATTGTCCTTCAAGAGGTCGTTGCTCCCCCCCAACATGCCGATCAGCTTGCCGGCGGCGTCGAAAACCGGCACCAGAAAGGCGACGCTTGGATGCTGGTCGCCGTACACGGCCAGGTAGGGATCGGAGATGACCGGCTTGCCGGTGCGGACCGCCTTTTGATAAAAGTCGCGGTAGGAGAAATCCTTGCCGATCAGGCGCGGCTCCAGCGGGTTTCTGGCCAACAGCCTGCCGTCCGCGGCCAGCAGAAATATGCCGCTGTCGAAAGAGGCGAGGTTGTCGGGATGACTGACTAAAAAGCGTTGGGCCGTTTGCGGGGTGCTGAGGATTCGGGCGGTGACTGTGCCGGCGAGGGCCACCAGTTGCGCCTGGTTGGTGCGGATTTTACTGTCGATCTCGTCCGCCATGGTGGTGACCATGCTCATCTGCTGGTCGTAGACCGTGGTGCGGAACTGCTTTTCCAGGTACCAGGAGGCGCCGAAGGTCATGAAGGACAGCACCAGCGCCACCAGCAGCGACACCATCAGGCTCATCTTCGTCGTCAGACTCAATCTGCTCATTGTTTACCTTGTCCGTTTGCGCTGCTCGCTGGGGCCGCTGCCCGCGGTCGCGGACCGGCTTGGCGAAGGCCCGGACCGGCGGCCTGCGCTGTTTCGCAAGCCGAATTTCCCCGATTGGTTCTTATCGGCGCAGCGGCGGAAAAGCTTTAATGAAAGTACCGATCCGCGCCTGCAAAAAAAGCAATCGGCCACAAAAATGCACAAAAAACACAAAAAAATCCGGCCGTTACATGACTAGAGCGCACCAACCAAAATGGTTCCCTATGCACTTACTATGAGATCGCCGTTAAGAAGTTTTGGGCTTGGCGCGTTTTTTGATAGTCTTGGCCTTCCCCGCGGCGCCGCCGCGGGCCTCCTTGCCCCCCCTTTTCGCCGGCGCACGCTTCTTGCCGACCACCCCTTCGATCCAGGCGGAGAGCTCCCGGCCGCTTTTCAACGTCTCCTCGGGGATGCTCAGCCCGTCCCTTTGCGCGAGGTCCGCGGCATAGCGGAGCTGGCTCTCGCTCGGCCCGCCTCCCCCGCCTCTTTCCGGGGGAGCTGCGAACCCCATCTTGCCGTGCACCCCGCGGCAGAAGCGCTGCCAGGTCTCCTTGTTCTCCACCACCAGATCGAGAAAGGCCTCCATCCTGCGGGTCAACTCGTAATCGATCACCCAACCGTGCTTCTCCCGCAGGTAATCGATCAGGCTCTCTCCCGGGGGAAGCGGCGCCACCCTCCCCTTCTCCTCGCGCACGTAGCCGCGGTCGACGATGTTCTTGGTGATGGCCGCGTAGGTGGAGGGACGGCCGATCTCGAGCCTTTCCAGCTCCTTCACCAGGGAACCGAGGCTGAAGCGGCCGGGAGGCTTGGTCTTTTTATCTTCGAGCCTCTCGCCCGTTTTCGGGACCAGCTCGCCTACCGACACCGGCGGCAGCGTCTGCAGCGGCTCCTCGTCCTTGTGCTCCTTCTCCTCCTCGACCTCGCTGTAGACGCGCAGGAAGCCGTCGAACTTCAGCACCCGCCCGGTCGCCTTGAACCTTTCGCCGGCCACCTCGAAAAGCATCATGGTGGCGTCGTAGACCGCCTGCGCCATCTGGCTCGCCACCGCGCGCCGGAAAATCAGCTCGTAAAGCCGGGCGTGTTCGGCGGTGAGCCCCTCCTTGGCGATCAGGGCGGCGAGCTCCGCCAGGGAATGCATGTGGGTGGGCCGAATCCCCTCGTGCGCCTCCGCCTGCGAGTTTTTGGACTTGTACTGGTGCGGCTTGAGAGGGAGGTAGGCGGGGCCGAGCGCCTTCCCCAGAAAGGAGCGGATCTCGGCGACGAACTCCTCGGCCATGCGGACCGAATCGGTGCGGTGATAGGTGATCAGGCCGTGATCGAAGAGCGCCTGGGCAAGCCTCATGCTCTGCTCGGGCGGAAACTTCAGGCGCGCGGCCGCGGCGGCCTGCAAGTCGACCGTGGTGAAGGGGGGCTTGGGGGACTGCCTGGCCTCCTTTTTTTCCACCTTTTCGGCCAGGGCGTGGCTCTTAGCCTTGATCGCCTCGACGATCGCCTGCGCGTCCGCCTGCAGGTCGAACCTGCCGCGCAGGTGGCGCGCCAGAAACTCCGTGCCGTCCTTGTCGAGCAGGATACTCAGTATCCAGTAGGTGGTGGGGACGAAGGCGCGGATCTCCCGTTCCCGGTCCACCACCAGGCGCACCGCCGGCGACTGCACCCGGCCGACGCTGAACTTGCCGGAGAGGTCCCGGCTGGCCATGGGCGACAGGATGTAGCCCACCAGCCGGTCGCCGATCCTGCGGCCGAGAAAAGCGTGATAAAGACCGGGGTTGGTCTGTTCGAAGGGAACGGCCTTGGCGAGCGACTCTTTCAGCCCCTTTTCGGTGACCTCGAAGATCTCCAGGCGCAGACAGGCCTTGGCGACCGACTTCACCTCCTCGAAGATGTGGTTGGAGATCGCGTACCCCTCGCGGTCCGGGTCGCCGGCGAGCATCACCGTCTCCCCCTTGGCGGCCTCGCGCAGCTCGCGGGGGAGGTTCTTTTTCTTGTCGTGGTAGACGAAGGTCGGCTCGTAGCTCTTCAGGTCCACGCCGATCGGCGACTCGGGGAGGTCCTTGAAATGCCCGATCGTGGACATGGTCTTGGTTTTCAGGATGGACTGGATTTTCCGCGCCTTGGTCGGCGACTCGACGATGATCAGCAAGGAACACCCCGCGCATGGCTATAATTGTTCGGTGAGCAGGCCCGAATCGTACAGAAGCTATCAGATCGGCGGCAAATTAGCATCAGACAAAATGATCTTATCGCGCCAGCTCAATCCACTGTTGACAGTACATCCGCTTGTACATACAATTACCGCCATGGAAATCACCTGGGATTCCGGAAAAGCGGCCGCAAATGCAAAGAATCACGGCGGCGTGACTTTCGAGGAGGCCAGGCATGCACTCCTTGATCCATTCGCATTGACCCGCGAAGACGAAGACGCCAAAGGGGAGCAACGATTCGTCACGTTGAGCTTGGGAGGAAGGGGGCGGATTCTGGTGGTCGTCTACACCTATCGCGGAGAAACGATTAGATTGATCTCAGCATGGAAAGCAAGTGAGCCGCAACGGAGACGCTATGAAAACCAGTTCTGACAAAATGTACGACAAATTCAAAGAATACGATTTTTCCGACGCCAAGCCGGTTGCCGAAACACCGCCTCTGGCAAAACTTCAAAAAGAAATCGGCGGCAAATCCCGCATCACGATCAGAGTGGACAACGAAGTTCTGGCGATTTTCAAGGCTAGGGCCGAGATAGTAGGCGGCAATTACCAAGCCATGATGAACGATGCACTGAAGCAGTTCGCTCAAGGACTGAAGCTTACGGATGCAGAGCGCGAGACCATCCATGAAGCTCCCGAATCGTATACAAAAGCATCCTCGGCAGTTCGTAAAAAGCTGCGCGCACGCTAGCTGTTAGTCACAATCCCCCGCTGCCCGCCGCCATAAGCCCGGCCTCGTCACATCTCCAGAATCACCGGCAAGATCACCGGCCTGCGGGCGACGGTCTTTTTGAAGAAGCGCCGCAGCGCCTGGCGCACGAGGGATTCGACCACCTCGTTGTCGCAGCGCATCTCAGCGTTTATCTCCTCCAGGGCGGCGACCACGACGTTGCGCGTCTCTTCCAGATACTCCCGGCTCTCGTCCTCGAAGACGAACCCGCGCGAGACGATGTCCGGGCCTGAGATGACCGCGCCGGAGGAGTGGTTGATGCCGATGATGATCACCACCATCCCGTCCTCGGAGAGGTGCTTGAGGTCCTTGAGCACCACGCTCCCCACGTCGCCGATCCCCTTGCCGTCCACGAAGACCCGCCCGGTTTCGACCTGCTCGACGATGGCGCCGGTGTCGCCGTAGAAGTAGACCGCGTCGCCGTTGACGGCCAGAATGCAGCGCTCCTCCGGTATGCCGACCTTCATGGCCAGCTCGACGTGCTTGTGCAGGTGGCGGTATTCGCCGTGGATCGGGATGAAGAAGCGCGGCTTGACCGTGTTGATCATCAGCTTCAACTCTTCCTGGCTGGCGTGGCCGGAGACGTGCACCTCGGAAACCCTTTCGTGGAAGACCTGGGCGCCGCGGCGGTAGAGATGGTTGACCAGCTCGGAGATGGTGCGCTCGTTGCCCGGAATGACGCGGGAGGAAAGGATGACCGTGTCCCCCTTTTCCAGCTTGATCTGCTTGTGGTCGTCCATGGCGATGCGGGTCAGCGCGCTCATCGGCTCGCCCTGGCTGCCGGTGGATATGATGCAGACCTGTTCCGGCGGCAGGTAGGGGAACTCCTTGAGCCCCAGGAGCGCGCTGTCGGGTATGGTCAAGTAGCCGAGATCCCGGGCGATCTGAACGTTCTTCACCATCGAGCGCCCGTTCAGCAGAATTTTCCGGCCGCAGGCCACGGCGGCGTCGGCGACCTGCTGCACGCGGTGAATGCTGCTGGAAAAGGCGGCCACGATGATGCGGCCGGGGCAGTTGGGGAAAATCTCGGCGAAGGCGTCGCCGACGGTTTTTTCGGAAAGGGTATAGCCTTCGCGCTCCACGTTGGTGGAGTCCGACAAAAGCGCCAGCACCCCGGCCTCGCCGTAGCGCGCCAGGCTCGCCAGGTCGGTGAGCTGGCCGTCCACGGGGGTGTTGTCGATCTTGAAGTCGCCGGTGTGGATCACCACTCCCTCCGGCGTGGTGATGGCGAGGGCGCAGCCGTCCACCACGGAGTGCGCCACGCGCAGGAACTCCACCTGAAAGCTCCCCAGGGCGACGGTGTCGCGCGGCTTCACCACCACCAACTCCACCTTCCCCTTCAGCTTGTACTCCTCCAGCTTGGAGCCGACCAGCCCGAGCGTCAGCGCCGTGCCGTAGACCGGGACGTCGAGTTCCTGAAGCACGAAAGGGAGCGCGCCGATGTGGTCCTCGTGGCCGTGGGTCAGGCAGATGGCGAGGATCTGCTCCCGGCGCTCGCGCAGCCAGGCGATGTCGGGAATGACGTAGTCGATGCCCAGCATATCGGGGCTTGGGAACATAAGGCCGCAGTCGACTATGATGATCTCGTGGTCGTACTGGTAGACCATCATGTTCATGCCGATTTCGTTCAAGCCGCCCAGGGGAATGATTTTCAACGCGCAGTTTTTTCCGGCTGCCTTCATAAGTGCCCTTCTTTTTGCGAATGGGTCCTGCCCATCCAATATTGGATTAGTTTCGTGCCCGGCAGCGACGAAGATACACGAGGCCCATCCACAACGCCAGATCAAACGCACAAGCCCAACGAATCCGGAGCTCTGTTTTTAAGCCCTGTGCAGTTGATTCAGGGCAGGTTTTTTCAGAAACGCGGCGAATTCGACGGCGGGCACGGGTCGGCCGAAGTAGTAGCCTTGCCCTTCGGCGCAGTGATGGGACTGCAGAAAGGCCAACTGTTGCCGCGTTTCTATCCCCTCGGCCACGACGCGCTGCTTAAGGCTGGTGCCCATGCCGATCACTGCGCTGACGATGGCTTCGCCTGAACCTCCCGTCTCGTTTTCCAGATCCTGCACGAAGGACTGGTCGATCTTGAGGGTGTCGATCGGGAAGCGCAGCAGGTAACTCAGGCTGGAATAGCCGGTGCCGAAATCGTCGATGGCTATCTGCACGCCGAGTTTTTTGAGCGCGTTCAAGAGCACCGTGGTCGGTTCCGTGTCCTGCATGAGTCCGCTTTCCGTCATTTCCAGTTCCAGGCGGCTCGGGTCCAAGCCGGTGTCGCCAAGGATGAGAATCACGCTCTCCAAAAAATCCTTGCTGTGGAACTCCTTGGAGGAGACGTTCACCGCGATCTGCCCG
>CAIYDQ010000112.1 GCA_903925075.1 uncultured Geobacter sp. | reverse complement strand
GTTCAGCAAGTACTGCCGGTTCTGCCGCAAGCATACTCCCCACAAGGAAACGAAATAGTAACGCTTTGGCGTTCCGCGTACGCGCGGAACGCCCGCCGCAGGCCAGTAGCTCTAACGGCTAGAGCACCGGTCTCCAAAACCGGGTGTTGTAGGTTCGAATCCTACCTGGCCTGCCAATTTTATTTCAATCTTTTCACCTAAGTGGGGTGTGACAAGTGCTGGCTAAAACCAAGAATTTCTTTGAGGAAGTGCAGGCGGAACTTGCCAAGGTGACCTGGCCGACCCGCAAGGAGACTATTTCGACGGCCCAGGTAGTCGTTGTCATCATCGTGCTCATCTCGTTTTATCTTGGCGCCTGCGACGTGGTCCTTGCAAAGCTCATCAGGTCGATACTCCGCTAGAGGACTGACAAATGGCACATAAATGGTACGGCGTTCACACCTACTCCGGCTTCGAAAACAAGGTGAGGCTCTCGCTTGCGGAGCGCATCAAGAATTTCGAGATGGAGGAGTTTTTCGGCGAGATCCTGATCCCGTGTGAAACCGTCGTCGAGCTGAAAAAAGGGGAAAAGAAGACTTCCTCCCGAAAATTCTTCCCCGGCTACATCCTGGTCAACATGGACCTGAACGACGATACCTGGCATGTGGTCAAAGAGACGGCCAAGGTGACCGGCTTCGTCGGCGGCAACAACCCCTTCCCGATTCCCGACGACGAAGTCGCCAAGATCACCAAGCGCATGGAGGAGGGAGCCGAAAAGCCCCGTCCCAAGGTGCTCTTCGAGGTGGGCGAGACGGTGCGCGTCATCGACGGCCCCTTCCTCAACTTCTCCGGCGTGGTCGAAGACGTCAAACCCGACAAGGGGAAGCTCAAGGTCATGGTCAGCATCTTCGGCCGCGCCACCCCGGTGGAACTGGAATTCATGCAGGTAGAAAAGCAGTAGGGGCGACCCGCTGTTGACGATAGAGGCAGCAAGCAGTTCTCAGGAAAGTTCAAAGGAGTAGGAAAATGGCCAAAAAAATTACCGGTTATATCAAGCTGCAGGTGCCCGCGGGAAAGGCAAACCCTTCTCCTCCGATCGGTCCGGCGCTCGGTCAGCACGGCGTCAACATCATGGAGTTCTGCAAGGCTTTCAACGCCAAGACCGCCGGCGAAGAAGTCGGCACCGTCACCCCGGTGGTGATCACGGTGTTCGCCGACAGATCCTTCACCTTCATCACCAAGACGCCGCCGGCGCCGGTGCTGATCTTGAAGGCCCTGGGGTTGGCGGGCGGCTCGGCCGTCCCCAACAAGACCAAGGTCGGCAAGCTGACCAAGGAGCAGGTGCGCGAGATCGCCACCAAGAAGATGCCCGACCTGAACGCCGCCAGCATCGAAGCGGCCATGAAGACCATCGAAGGTACCGCGCGCAGCATGGGCGTTGAAATAGCTTAAGTTAAAGAGAGGGTTACTAGAAATGTCAACGACAAAAAAGCTTAAAGAAGCTCGCGCCAAAGTGGACCGGAGCAAAAGCTACCCCCTCACGGACGGCCTGGAGCTGGTGAAGAGCGCGGCGTTCGCGAAGTTCGACGAGACGGTCGACGTGGTCGTGAAGCTGGGCGTCGATCCCCGCCATGCGGACCAGATGGTGCGCGGCGCGGTGGTGCTTCCCAACGGCCTGGGCAAGGACGTGCGCGTCCTGGTGTTCGCCAAGGGCGAGAAGGAAAGAGAGGCCCGCGAAGCCGGCGCCGATTTCGTCGGTGCGGACGACCTGGTCGCCAAGATCCAGGGGGGCTGGTTCGACTTCGACACCGCCATCGCCACCCCGGACATGATGGGCGTGGTCGGCAAGATCGGCAAGCTCTTGGGACCCCGCGGCCTGATGCCGAACCCCAAGGTCGGCACGGTCACCTTCGACCTGGCTCGCGCCGTCAAGGAGTCCAAGTCGGGCAAGGTCGAGTTCCGCGTCGAGAAGGCGGGCATCGTGCACGCGCCGGTCGGCAAGGTCTCCTTCACCGCCGAGACGCTCAGGCAGAACATCATCGCCCTGGTCGAGGCGCTGCAGAAGGCCAAGCCTTCCGCCGCCAAAGGGACCTACATGAAGAAGGTTTGCGTCTCTTCGACCATGGGCCCCGGCGTCAGCATCGACATGACCGAGATCGCCACCATTCTGAAATAGCGGCAAAACGCTTCAAAAGCCAAAGTCAAAGACAGTAGGCGCTCCCGAGGGAACAACCGAGGGGGCTTAATCGCCGGTCGGCGGCCAACCGAGACTTGCAGGTGTTGTCGGAGATCGCAGTTTCCGCAACTTCCCGACTTTGGCGGGGTCACGTACCCGTATACCAAAAGAAAGGAGGAAGGCGCTTGAATAAGGAAAACAAACAAGAACTTGTTGCCGAGATGCACGACAAGCTCCTGAGGGCCAAGGCCGTTTTTCTCGCGGATTTCCGCGGCATGAACGTCGGCCAGGCAACTGATCTCAGGAACGAGCTCAGGAAGGCCAACGTCGAGTACAAGGTCGTCAAGAACACCCTGCTCGAGATCGCTTCCAAAGGGACCGACAAAGAGGGGCTGAACCCCTTCTACGCGGGCCCCACTGCGGTCGCCCTTTGCTACGACGACCCGGTCGCCGCTGCCAAGGTGCTGTCCCGCTTTGCCAAGGAAGCAACCAACCCGTTCAAGCTCAAGGCCGGCGTGTTGACCGGCAAGACCATGGACGTCGCGGACATCCAGGCCCTGGCGGATCTGCCGAGCCGCGAAGTGCTCTTGGCGCGCATGCTGGGCAGTATGATGGCCCCTGCGACCAACTTCGTGCGCGTGCTGGCTGCCGTGCCGGGTGGCTTCGTGCGTGCCCTGGACGCCATCAGGGTGCAAAAAGAAGGCAACTGAAACCGATCTCACTGACGAAACGCATCTACTAAACATATTATTCTCTGGAGGAATAAGAAATGGCTATCACCAAGGAAGAAGTAATCAGCTTCATCGAAAACATGACCGTTCTGGATCTTGCTGGCCTGGTTAAGGAACTGGAAGAGAAATTCGGCGTATCCGCAGCAGCTCCGGCCGCCGCAGCCGCAGCAGGCCCGGCCGTTGCCGCCGAAGCCGCCGAAGAGCAGACCGAATTCGACGTCATCCTGAAGTCCTGCGGCGCCAACAAGATCGCCGTCATCAAGGTTGTACGCGCGCTCACCAGCCTGGGCCTCAAGGAAGCCAAGGACCTGGTCGACGGCGCACCGCAGCCGGTCAAGACCGCAGTCGCCAAGGCCGAAGCCGAAGAAGCCAAGAAGCAGCTGGTTGAAGCCGGAGCAGAAGTGGAAGTTAAATAACTTACACTGCATCGATCTTTACACAAGCCAAGGTCGCTCTTTGCGGCCTTGGCTGTTCTATTTTAGTTTGAGGCCGCTTCACGCCCCTGGCGCCGCCAGCGCTGTTTCTGTTGTAGTTTCAAGGGGATGAAGGTCTTCCAAGGCGTTCACCAAAGGAGAAGATATGGCTTATTCAATCGCGAATAACCCCCTGTTGCGCAAGAACTTCGCCAAGATCCACAAGATCATCGACATACCGAACCTCATCGACATCCAAAAGAATTCCTACAAGAGATTCCTCCAACTCGACACACCCGTAGACGCGCGCAAGAACTCAGGCCTCGAGGCCGTGTTTCGCAGCGTCTTTCCCATCAGGGACTTCAGCGATACCGCTTCTTTGGAGTACGTTTCCTACTCCCTGGGATCGCCCAAATACGACGTGGAAGAGTGCCACCAGCGCGGGATGACCTTTGCGGCCCCGATGAAGGTGAAGGTGAGGCTGGTTGTCTGGGACGTCGCCAAGGACCCCGGTACCCGATCGATCCGTGACATCAAGGAGCAGGAGGTCTATTTCGGCGAGATCCCCCTGATGACCGACAACGGTACCTTCATCATCAACGGCACCGAGCGGGTTATCGTCAGTCAGCTGCACCGCTCTCCCGGCGTGTTCTACGACCACGACAAGGGGAAGACCCATTCGAGCGGCAAGGTGCTGTACTCGGCCCGCGTCATCCCGTACCGCGGCTCGTGGCTCGACTTTGAATTTGACCATAAAGACATCCTTTACGTACGCATAGACAGACGGCGCAAGATGCCGGCCACGGTGCTCCTCAAGGGCCTGGGCTACTCCAACGACGCCCTGATCAACTACTTCTACAAGTCCGAGGAGATCAGGGTCACCGAGAAGGGGATGGCCAAGCTGGCCGACCCGGAGCTCCTGACCAACCAGAAGGCCGCGGTCGACATCTCCGATCCGGCCACCGGCGAGGTGATCCTCAAGGCGAACCGCAAGTTCACCAAGGCGGCGATCCGCAAGATGTCCGAGCACGGCATCAAGGAGATCCCGATCACCGAGGAAGAGGTGGTGGGCAAGGTCGCCTCGCACGATATCTACGACCCGGCTACCGGCGAGATCCTGGCCGAGTGCAACGAGGAACTGACCCTGGCGAAGCTCGAGGAGATCGTGGCCAAGGGGATCACCTCCTTCCAGGTGCTGTTCATCGACAACCTGCACGTCACCTCCAGCTTCCGCGACACCATCCTGATCGACAAGATCGGCTCCACCGACGAGGCGCTGATCGAGATCTACCGAAGGCTTCGTCCCGGCGATCCGCCGACCCTGAAGAGCGCCCTGGTGCTGTTCGAGAACCTGTTCTTCAACGCCGAGCGCTACGACCTGTCCGCGGTCGGCCGCTTGAAGTTGAACTACAAGCTGGGCGTGGACGTGCCGCTGGACTGCATGACCCTCACCCGCGAGGACGTGCTCGAGGTGGTGCGCTACCTGATCGAGCTGAAAAACGGCAAGGGGAACATCGACGACATCGACCACCTGGGCAACCGCCGGGTGCGCGCCGTGGGCGAGCTCCTGGAAAACCAGTACCGCATCGGCCTGGTCAGGATGGAGCGCGCCATCAAGGAGCGCATGAGCCTGCAGGAAGTCGAGAACCTGATGCCGCACGACCTGATCAACTCCAAGCCGGTTTCGGCGGTGGTCAAGGAGTTCTTCGGCTCCTCGCAGCTCTCGCAGTTCATGGACCAGACCAACCCGCTCTCCGAGGTAACCCACAAGCGGCGCCTCTCCGCCCTGGGACCAGGGGGACTCACCCGCGAGCGCGCCGGCTTCGAGGTGCGCGACGTGCATCCGACCCACTACGGCCGCGTCTGCCCGATCGAAACCCCTGAGGGTCCGAACATCGGCCTGATCGCCTCGCTCTCCACCTATGCCCGCATCAACGAGCACGGCTTCGTGGAAACCCCCTACCGGGTGGTCAAGGAGGGGCGCGTCACCGACGAGGTCCGTTTCTTCTCCGCGCTGGAGGAGGAAGGGCACGCCATCGCCCAGGCCAACGCCGAGATCGACGCCAACGGCCGCTTCGCCGCCGACTACATCTCGGCCAGAAAGAGCGGCGAGTTCGTGCTGGTGGGACGCGACGAGCTGGAGCTGATGGACGTGGCCCCCATGCAGCTGGTCTCGGTCGCCGCCTCGCTGATCCCGTTCCTGGAAAACGACGACGCCAACCGCGCGCTGATGGGCTCCAACATGCAGCGCCAGGCGGTGCCGCTGCTGCGCGCCGACTCGCCGCTGGTGGGAACCGGCATGGAGCGCGTGGTGGCCAGGGATTCCGGGGTCTCCTCGGTCGCCCGCCACAACGGTGTGGTCGAGTCGGTGGACGCCTCGCGCATCGTAGTCAAGATCGACGAGGACCAGTACGATGCGACCGGCACCGGCGTGGACATCTACAACCTGATCAAGTTCGCGAGAAGCAACCAGAACACCTGCATCAACCAGCGTCCGGTGGTCAAGGTGGGCGACCACGTCAAGGCCTCGGACATCATCGCCGACGGCCCCTCCACCGACATGGGCGAGCTGGCCTTGGGCCAGAACGTGCTGGTCGCCTTCATGCCCTGGGGCGGCTACAACTACGAGGACTCCATCCTGATCTCGGAGCGCCTGGTCAAAGACGACCGCTACACCTCGATCCACATCGAGGAGTTCGAGGCGGTGGCCCGCGACACCAAGCTCGGCAAGGAGGAGATCACCTCCGACATCCCGAACCTGGGCGAGGAGACGCTGAAGGACCTGGACGAGTCGGGCATCATCCGCATCGGCGCGGAGGTGCGCCCCGGCGACATCCTGGTCGGCAAGATCACTCCCAAGGGCGAGACCCAGCTCTCCCCGGAAGAGAAGCTCCTGCGCGCCATCTTCGGCGAGAAGGCGGGCGACGTGCGCGACACCTCGCTGCGCGTGCCGCCGGGGGTCGAGGGTACCGTGATCGGCGCCAAGATCTTCTCGAGAAAGGGGTCCGACAAGGACGCCCGGACCGAGATCATCGAGAAGGCCGAAGAGCAGCGCCTCAGAAAGGACGAGCAGGACGAGATCCGCATCATCCGCGACTCGGCCATCGGCAAGCTGAAGAGGCTCCTGGTCGGGCGCACCGCGGCCGTCAAGATCGAGGGGAGCGAAGGGAAGGTGCTGATCGCCAAGGGGGCGACCATCAGCGAGGAGATGCTGAAGTCCTTCTCCATGGATCGCTGGGACGAGATCTCCATCGCCGACGACGACACGGTCGACGAGAAGGTCGCCCAGACCCTGGCCACCCTGAATCAGCAGGTCGACATCATCAAGTACGTCTTCGACGACAAGGTGCAGAAGCTGCGTCGCGGCGACGACCTGCCGCCGGGCGTCATCAAGATGGTCAAGGTCTACATCGCCATCAAGCGTAAGCTGCAAGTGGGCGACAAGATGGCCGGCCGCCACGGCAACAAGGGTGTGGTTTCGCGCATCCTGCCGGAAGAGGATATGCCTTACATGGAGGACGGCCGCCCCGTTGAGATCGTCTTGAACCCGCTGGGCGTTCCTTCCCGTATGAACGTCGGGCAGATCCTGGAGACGCACCTTGGCTGGGCCGCACGCGGCCTGGGGTGGAAGGTCGAGGAATTCCTCGAAAAGAACACCCCGCACGACGAGGTCAAGCGCTTCCTGAAGGGGGTCTACGACAACCCCGACATGAGCCGCTTCCTCGATTCGCTCGACTCCGAGGAGCTGATCAACGTGGCCAAGCGTTTGAAGCGCGGCATCCCGATGGCTTCCCCGGTTTTCGAGGGTGCCAGCGAGCAGTCGATCCAGGCGATGATGACCCACGCGGGCTTCGCCACCACCGGCCAGGTCACCCTGTTCGACGGCAAGAGCGGCGACCGCTTCATGCACAAGGTTACCGTCGGCATCATGTACGTCTTGAAGCTGCACCACTTGGTCGACGACAAGATCCACGCCAGGTCGATCGGACCCTACTCGCTCGTCACCCAGCAACCTCTGGGCGGCAAGGCGCAGTTCGGGGGACAGAGGCTCGGGGAGATGGAGGTCTGGGCCATGGAGGCCTACGGCGCGGCCTACGCGCTGCAGGAATTCCTCACCGTCAAGTCCGACGACGTGGCCGGCCGCACCAGGATGTACGAGGCCATCGTCAAAGGCAAGCACACCCTGGAGCCGGGCCTGCCCGAATCCTTCAACGTGCTCATCAAGGAACTGCAGTCCCTTGGCCTGGACGTGGAGCTGCTGGAAGGCGAAGACGCGGAATAGGCGGGTCGGACCCTCTGACTAGTCGGACCGGTAGCACCGGTCCGACTGCTTTGATCGGTCGGATCCGACCGATCGGACCGATCGGTCGGATCAAATTCAAGCTCGCGCGCTGCTCTCAACTGATTACGTAACTCCTACTGACAGGGAGGAAAATATTTTGGAAGACATCTTTAATTTTTTCGACAAGCCTAAAGACCCGCTGCACTTCTCCTCCATCAAGATCTCGATCTCCTCGCCGGAGAAGATCCGCGAGCGTTCCTTCGGAGAGGTGAAAAAGCCCGAAACGATCAACTACCGCACCTTCAAACCGGAGCGCGACGGCCTGTTCTGCGCCAAGATCTTCGGACCGACCAAGGACTACGAGTGCAACTGCGGCAAGTACAAGCGCATGAAGCACCGCGGCATCGTCTGCGAGAAGTGCGGCGTCGAGGTGATCCCCTCTAAGGTCCGCCGCGAGCGCCTGGGGCACATCGACCTGGCCACTCCGGTCGCCCACATCTGGTTTCTGAAGTCGCTCCCGTCCCGGATCGGCAACCTGATGGACATCACCTTGAAGGACCTGGAGAAGGTGCTCTACTTCGAGGCCTACGTGGTCACCGATCCCAAGAACACCGGCTTTCCCTTCGGCCAGGTGTTCACCGAGGACCAGTACCAAAAGGCGCTGGAGGAGCATAACGGCGCCTTCGAAGCCGGCATGGGCGCGGCCGCCATCCGGGCCTGCCTTACCTCCATGGACCTCGACTCGCTCTCGGAAACGCTCAGGGTCGAGATGCAGGAGGCGACCAGCGAGGCCAAACGCAAGAAAACCGCCAAGCGCCTGAAGGTGATCGAGGCGTTCAAAAACTCCGGCAACAAGCCGGAATGGATGATCCTGGAGTGCATCCCGGTGCTGCCGCCGGAACTGCGCCCGCTGGTGCCGCTGGACGGCGGACGCTTCGCCACCTCGGACCTGAACGACCTGTACCGCCGCGTCATCAACCGCAACAACCGCTTGAAACGCCTGATGGAGCTGCAGGCCCCCGAGGTCATCATCAGGAACGAGAAGCGCATGCTGCAGGAGGCGGTCGACGCCCTGTTCGACAACGGCCGGCGCGGCCGCGCCATCGCCGGCCCCAACAAGCGTCCGCTGAAATCGCTCTCCGACATGCTCAAGGGCAAAAGCGGCCGTTTCCGCCAGAACCTCCTGGGCAAGCGCGTCGACTACTCGGGCCGCTCGGTCATCGTCGTCGGCCCGGAATTGCGCCTGCATCAGTGCGGCCTACCCAAGAAGATGGCGCTGGAGCTGTTCAAGCCGTTCATCTACAACAAGCTGGAAGAGCGCGGCTTCGTCACCACCATCAAGAGCGCCAAGAAGATGGTGGAGAAGGAGAAGCCGGAGGTCTGGGACGTCCTTGAGGAGGTGATCAAGGAGCACCCGGTGATGCTCAACCGCGCGCCGACCCTGCACAGGCTCGGCATCCAGGCCTTCGAGCCGGTGCTGATCGAGGGGAAGGCCATCCAGCTGCATCCGCTGGTCTGCACCGCCTTCAACGCCGACTTCGACGGCGACCAGATGGCCGTGCACCTGCCGCTCTCCGTGGAGAGCCAGGTGGAAACCCGCGTGCTGATGATGAGTACCAACAACATCCTCTCCCCGGCGCACGGCAAGCCGATCATCGTGCCTTCGCAGGACATGGTTCTGGGCATCTACTACATGACCCGCGAAAAGCACTACGCCCTGGGCGAAGGGAAGATCTTCGCCTCCCCGGACGAGGTGCGCATCGCGGTCGACGCCGGCGAGATCCACCTGCAGGCGCGCATCAAGGTGCGGCTCAAGAACCTGGAGTCGGACGAGCGCCCGGCCATCATCGAGACCACCACCGGCCGCGTGATCCTGCGCGACATCCTGCCGGACGCGGTCCCCTTCGCCACCATCAACAAGGTGATGACCAAGAAGGAGCTCTCCAACCTGGTCGACGTCTGCTACCGTCTGGCCGGCAACAAGGAGACGGTGATCCTGGCCGACAAGCTGAAGGCCATCGGTTTCCGCTACGCGGCCAAATCGGGCATCTCCATCTCCATCAACGACATGGTGATCCCGGAAGGGAAGGGTGCCATCATCGGGCGTGCCCAGGAAGAGGTGCAGGAGATCCAGAACCAGTACACCGAGGGTCTGATCACCGACGGCGAGCGCTACAACAAGGTCATCGACATCTGGGCGAAATCGACCGAAGAGATCGCCAAGGAGATGCTGGACAACCTGTCGCGCGACACCATCACCGACCCGGACGGCAACGAAGTGAAGGTTCCTTCCTTCAACGCCATTCACATGATGGCCGACTCGGGATCGAGGGGCTCCGCCCAGCAGATCCGCCAGTTGGCCGGTATGCGCGGATTGATGGCCAAGCCTTCCGGCGAGATCATCGAGACGCCGATCACCGCGAACTTCCGCGAGGGTCTGACCGTTTTGCAGTACTTCATCTCCACTCACGGCGCCCGTAAGGGTCTGGCCGATACCGCGCTCAAGACGGCTAACTCCGGTTACCTGACCCGCCGTCTGGTGGACGTGGCGCAAGACGCCATCATCACCGAGAAGGACTGCGGCACCATCGACGGGCTCACCGTCTCCTCGCTCACCGAGGGGGGCGAGATCATCGAGCACATCGGCGACCGTATCCTGGGACGCGTGGCGCTGGACGACATTCTGGACCCGGTCACTGGCGACGTGCTGGTGCCGGCCAACGAGGAGATCGACGAGACCCTGGTGGCCAGGATCGAAGCGGCCGGCCTTGAGAAGGTCAAGATCCGCTCGGTGCTCACCTGCGAGAGCCGTCGCGGCATCTGCGCCAAGTGCTACGGCCGCGACCTGGCACGCGGACACCTGGTGAACCGCGGCGAGGCGG
>CAIYDQ010000111.1 GCA_903925075.1 uncultured Geobacter sp. | reverse complement strand
GCCCCACGGGCACCGGGAAGACCCTGCTGGCGGAGACACTGGCAAAGCTCCTGCACGTGCCGTTCGCCATCGCGGACGCGACCGTGCTCACCGAGGCCGGTTACGTGGGAGAGGACGTGGAGAACGTGATCCTCGGGCTACTGCGCGCGGCGAACTTTGACGTGAATGCCGCCCAGCGCGGGATCGTCTACATAGACGAGATCGACAAGATAGCCCGCAAGAGCGACTCGCCCTCCATAACGAGGGACGTGTCCGGGGAAGGCGTGCAGCAGGCCCTCCTGAAGATCATCGAGGGGACGGTGGCCAGCGTGCCGCCCAAGGGGGGACGCAAGCACCCGCAGCAGGAGTTCCTGAAGGTGGACACCACCAACATCCTCTTCATCTGCGGCGGCGCCTTTCCGGGGCTGGACAGCATCATACAGCAGCGCATCGGCGTTAAACGGCTGGGCTTCGGCGCGGACGTGAAGAAGAAGGTGGAGAAGAAGGCCGGCGAGCTGCTGGCCGGGGTCACCCCCGAGGACCTGCTGAAATTCGGCTTCATCCCCGAGTTCGTGGGGCGTCTCCCCATGCTCGCCTCGCTTGAGGAACTCGACGAGGAGGCGATGGTGCAGATCCTCAAGGAGCCCAAGAACGCCCTGATCAAGCAGTACCAGAAGCTCTTCGAGATGGAGCACGTGAAGCTGAAATTCACCGACGGCTCGCTGATCGCCATCGCCAAGGAGGCGCTGAAGAGAAAGACCGGCGCCCGCGGCCTGCGCTCCATCCTGGAAAACGCCATGCTGGACATCATGTACGAGATCCCCTCGCAGAGCATGGTGAAAGAGGTAGTGATCAGCGACGAAGTGATCTACAGCAAGGAAAAACCCATCGTAGTCTACGAGAACGTGGCGGAAAGCGCCTGACGGACAGGGACAACATGATCTTAGAACCGAGCAGCAGACCCAAAAGGAGAGGGGATCCGGAAAGATTCCCTCTTTTTCCTTTACGGGACATCGTGATTTTCCCGCACATGGTGATTCCGCTCTTCGTGGGGCGCGAGAAGTCCGTGCTCGCCCTGGAAGCGGCCATGGCGGAAAACGACAAGCTGATCCTGCTTGCCACCCAGAAGAACGCCAAGACCGAGGATCCGGGGCCCGAGGACATCTACACGGTGGGCACCATCTGCCAGATCATCCAGCTCCTGAAGCTTCCCGACGGCACCGTCAAGGTGCTGGTGGAGGGGAAGAGGCGCGGCTCCATCGTCTCCTTCCGGCAAAACAGCGACTTCTTCGAGGTCGAGGTGGAGAGCCTGGTCGAGAAGGGGGTCAAGGGGACCGAACTGACGGCGCTCAAGCGCGGCGTGCTGGCGAGCTTCGAGAACTACCTGAGCCTCAACAGCTCCGTTCCCTCGGAGGTGCTGCAGTCGCTGAGCGGGATCACCGATCCGTCCCGGCTGGCGGACACCGTGGCGCCGCACCTGAACCTGGACGTCGCCCAAAAGCAGGAATTGCTCGCGCTGGTGCCGACCGCCAAGCGCATGGAGCGCCTGCTCTCGCTGATGGGCGCGGAGATCGAGATCCTGCAGATCGAGAAGAAGATCCACGCCCGGGTCAAGAAACAGATGGAGAAGACCCAGAAGGATTACTACCTGAACGAGCAGATCAGGGCGATCCAGAAGGAGCTGGGGGGCAAGGACGAATTCAAGCAGGAACTGCGCGCCCTGGAAGCCAAGGTAGAGAAGTTGCTGCTCTCCGCCGAGGCCAAGGAAAAGGCGCTCTCCGAGATCAAGAAGCTGAAGATGATGTCCCCCATGTCGGCCGAGGCCGCGGTGGTGCGCAACTACGTGGACTGGCTCCTGTCGCTCCCCTGGGGGGTGTACAACGAGGAGAACCACGACATCGCCGCCGCGCGGGCGCGCCTGAACGCCGACCACTACGGGCTGGACAAGGTGAAGCTGCGCATCCTGGAATACCTGGGCGTGAACGCGCTGGTCCCCGGCATGAAGGGGCCGATCCTCTGCCTGGTCGGTCCTCCCGGCGTCGGCAAGACCTCGCTGGCCAGATCGGTGGCGGCCGCCACCGGCCGCGCTTTCGTGAAGATCTCCCTGGGCGGGGTGCGTGACGAGGCCGAGATCAGGGGGCACCGGCGCACCTACGTCGGCGCCATGCCGGGCAAGATCATCCAGTCGCTGAAGAAGTGCGCCTCCTCCAACCCGGTGTTCCTCCTGGACGAGATCGACAAGATGACCGCGGACCTGCGCGGCGATCCGGCCTCCGCCCTTTTGGAGGTGCTGGACCCCGAGCAGAACGGCACCTTCAACGATCATTTCCTCGACCTGGACTACGATCTCTCCCAGGTGATGTTCATCACCACGGCCAACTCCAGCCACGCCATACCCCGGCCGCTTTTGGACCGGATGGAGCTGGTCAGGCTGGAGGGATACACCGAGCACGAGAAGCTCTCCATCGCCCGCGAGTACCTGGTGCCCAAGCAGACCCGCGGCAACGGCCTGGCCGGCAAGAAGGTCGCCATCGCGGACGAGGCGCTCCTGGAGATCATCCGCCGCTACACCCGCGAGGCGGGGGTGCGCAACCTGGAGCGCGAGATCGGCTCCGTCTGCCGCAAGATCGCCTTCGCCCTGGTGGAGGGGGGGAGGCTGCGCCGCAACGTCTCGTCCAAGCTGATCGCCGGCTACTTGGGCCCTCCCCGTTTCAAGCACGGAGAGGCGGCCAGGGAGGACGCGGTGGGGTTGGTTACCGGCCTGGCCTGGACCGAGGTCGGCGGCGAGCTGTTGAACATAGAGGTGGTGTCGCTGCCGGGGAAGGGGAAGCTGACCGTCACCGGCAAACTGGGAGAAGTGATGCAGGAGTCGGCCCAGGCCGCCATGACCTACGTCCGCTCCCGGGGAGAACTGCTCGGCTTCAACAAGGACTTCTACCAGCATCTCGACATCCACATCCACGTCCCCGAGGGCGCCATTCCCAAGGACGGCCCCTCCGCCGGCATCACCATGGCCTGCGCGCTTACCTCAGCGCTCACCAGGAGGCCCGTGCGACGCGACATCGCCATGACCGGCGAGATCACCCTGCGCGGCACGGTGCTTCCCATTGGAGGGCTGAAGGAGAAGCTCCTGGCGGCGGGGCGCGGCGGCATTCGCACCGTGCTGATACCCAAGGACAACGAGAAGGACCTGGCCGAGGTTCCCAAGGAGATCACGGCGGGCCTGACCGTGCATGCCGTCTCGCACATGGACGAGGTGCTGGGATACGCGCTCCTGGGCGCCGTAGCGCTCCCGTCCGGCGAGCTGTTCGCCGGCGCCCCGCAACCGGGGGCGGACAATTCCGTGGTGGCCAACTAGAAAAAAGGTTGACAGCCATGACGGGGTTCTGCTATAAGGTACCTTCACTTTGCGATGCAGATCAGGAGGCGGCAGATGAATAAATCGGAGTTGGTAAGCGCCATTGCTGAAGAAGCTCAGTTAACGAAAGTCGAAGCGGACAAGTCCCTGAAGGGGATCCTGGATGCCTTGACCGATTGTCTGGCTGGCGGCGACAAGCTGACTCTGGTCGGTTTCGGCACCTTCAGCGTCTCGGAGCGCGGAGCCCGCAGCGGTCAGAACCCCCAGACCGGGAAGAAGATCGAGATCCCGGCTTCGGTCGCCCCCAAGTTCAAGGCGGGCAACACGTTGAAGGCACTGCTTAACGAGAAGTAAGAACGGTTTGTTCCGCAGGTAGTTTGCACATGCGGGGTTGTAGCTCAGTCGGTTAGAGTGCTAGCCTGTCACGCTAGAAGTCGCGGGTTCGAGCCCCGTCAACCCCGCCATCACTAATGGGCGAATAGCTCAGCTGGGAGAGCGCCAGCCTTACAAGCTGGATGTCACAGGTTCGATCCCTGTTTCGCCCACCAT
>CAIYDQ010000110.1 GCA_903925075.1 uncultured Geobacter sp. | reverse complement strand
TTGGCCAGATCAGACGGGATAGCGGTGAAACGGTTCAAAGCAAGACCGACGAGAGAGATGCCTGAATGGGATGTGTAGAATTCCTCGTCCGATTGCTCAATGACAAATCGCTTCATAATTCACCTGCCGAGTGAGATTTTCATGACAGCAAGATAGCATATTTATCATATAAATTCAACATGTTACATGATAAATAAGAGAGTTTAGTGTATGTGAGGTCACGGATTCAGGAATTATTTTCGCCACGATAAAAAAATCCCTCCATGTCAGGATTGAAACGACTGTCGTCGCAGCCTGACATCGACATAGGTGATAAGAATGCCCAACCAAGCGCAGCAGCGGATGCTAGACCGCCGCTGCGCTCTCGGCGTTGGCGCAAAACTCATGATTCAAAAAGGAGGACGTATGGCCCGCCTGGATCGGATGCCTGAAGACGAACGAACCCATCTCCTGTCTCTTCCCTGCCCGACTTTTGATTCTTTCCCCTGGGTCACCGGCCCCCCTCTGGGGAAACGCAGAGTAGCGCTCATTACCACTGCCGGCCTCCATCTCCGCAGTGCCACACCATTCGGTGTCGGTGCCGCCGACTATAGGATCATCCCCGCCGATACGCCGGCCAATGAACTGTTGATGAGCCATATTTCCACCAATTTCGATCGCACGGGTTTTCAGCAGGATTGGAACGTGGTTTTCCCACTGGACCGCCTGCGGGAGTTGGCCGGGGAAATGGTTATCGGAAGTGTGGCAAATTACCATTACTCCTTCATGGGAGCCACCGACCCCGTTCGGATGGAAGCTACGGCCCGAAGCCTTGCCCGGATCATGAAGAATGACGGGGTAGACGCCGTACTGCTGGTGCCTGTCTGACCGAACTGCACGCGCGCCGTGGGCGGGCTTTCTCATTACCTGGAGGAGGAGGGACTGGCGACTACCCAGATCAGCCTGATTCGCGAACATACCGAGATTATGAAACCGCCGCGGGCGCTGTGGGTGCCATTCGAGCTAGGCCGCCCCTTTGGCTTGCCGGGCAATGCCCCGTTCCAGATCAGGGTTGTGATGAGCGCCCTGAAGCTGTTGGAAGCTCCCCATGGTCCCGTTCTGGCTGACTTTCCCGATGATGCGCCTGATTCAGCCGCCCCGACCAGCCACCTTGCCTGTCCGGTGAGTTTTGCCCCTCCACCGGGCGAGATGGCCTCACTGGACCTGATGCTCGAGGCGTTCCGAAATGAGTCGGCCAACATGAACAGCTGGCATGACCTCGCCCTCCGGAAGAGGGAGCGGACCACCGCTGGCGTAACCGGACTCACGCTGTCAGAAATCGTAACTTTCTTCGTTTCGTTTATCAGCGGAAGTCGGGATATCGGCCCTCTCGCCGATGTTCCTGTCGCGGCCGCTCTAAGAATGTCGGCTGAGGATCTGAAGGCTATCTATTTTGAAGGTGTAACTGCTCAGCCGGGTACTCAAGGTGACAGTACTTCCATGGCTAACTGGTTCTGGGGCGAGACCGTTGCAGCGCAGATAATAAATGCCATACGCGAAATATGCCTTGAATTGCCGGATAGTGACTTCCAACTGCTGGGGAAGTTGCTCCTGGTTCCGAGAACCCAACTGCACCGATTCCGCTTCGTTGAATAACCGATCATAGAGAGGAGTTGACCCAACAATGGCTCACGCTCCACGGATAACCCGCCCACGATTAACCGCCGTTAGCCCTGCCGCCGATCATTGCCTCGAACTCCGTTTCCTTGATGGTTCTAGCGGCATGGTCAACATGAAAGACTCTGTATTTTCTTTACCTGGCCTTGCTCCTCTGCGTGACCTTGCGGCATTCTCCGGCGCTGTCTTGGGAGAGTACGGATGGGAGGTCGAATGGCCTCAGTTTGATATACAGATCGGCGCTGACACGCTGACACGCTCTTTGCCGACATGCTTGAGCAGCATTCAAAATCACCGGCTGATCTGTTCACGGTATGGCGTATCCGCAATGGGCTGTCTCTTGCCGCCGCTAGTCGCGAACTTGGCGTTACGGTACGAACTGTCAGCGCTTACGGCTCGGGAACGCGCCCCATACCACGGACCGTTCAACTTGCCTGTTTGGGATGGGAAGTTGAGCAACAAAGAAAACGAGCCTGATTCTTCAGAACCCCAAGCCGTCTTCCCCACCTGCATCACGAACGATGGCGGGTTTCAAACCCGCCATCGATAAGAACGGCCGTTGAGAGCAATCCGCCGCCGCTACTTGACGAATTTCCTGCCGACTTCGTAGCCGTTGCCCAGGGCCGCGCCCACGCCGTAGTAGGCGCGGTTGGACGGGCTGTAGATGAGCGGCGACACCTTCTTGATGTCGGGCAATCCCTTGCCGTCGAGCACTCCCTCATCCGCCTTGACGTCGACGATCTCTCCGATGAACTGGGTGTGGGCGCCGAGATCGATGGTCTGCAGCAGGCGGCATTCGAAGACCAGGGGGAATTCCGCCACGTACGGCGCGTCCACCAGCTCGCTTCTGACCGGGGTGAGGTTGGCGGCGGCAAACTTGTCGCTGTCCCGCCCGGAAGCTATCCCGGCGTAGTCCGCCGCGCAGAGGAAGGCCTCGGAGGGGACGTTGACGGTGTAAGATTTGCGCTGCAGGATGGCGTCGTAGCTGTAGCGTGACTTTCGCAAGGACACGGTCAGCGCCGGCGGATCCGAGCAGCAGACGCCGCCCCAGGCTATGGTTGCCAGGTTTGCCTTTCCGTCTTGATCATAACTTCCCACCAGCCAAACCGGCGTCGGCATGGCGTAGGTCATGGCGCCCAGACTCTTTTTCATGACTCCTCCTATAATTTGACAACCTGCTATTTTGGCCGGGCCAGCCCGAGTTTCTCCTGGCACTCGCCGGAGAGATTAGCCTGATGCTGATGCAAACAATCGAATATCCTGCCTTTTCCCGGCTTTACCTCCGGGCAGAAGCGCTCGACGTCGTCCTGGCACGCCCGTTGGGCGCCGTTCATCGCGCCTTTCACCTCGGCCAGATGCTCCTTGCAAGCGGCCGATACCGAGGCTTCGTGCGCCTTCAGGCATGCCACAATCCTGCCTCCTCCGGGCTTTTCATCCTTGCACAGAGTCGCAACGTCGCCGGCGCAGGCCCCTTTGCCCAAACCGGCAAACGCCGTCGTCGCCGAACCGGCCAACAGTCCGGCCATCAGCAGTAACGTCGCAAATTTCATCTCGTCTCCTCCATGTAAGGTTGAAGAATTAGCCGGCTGAGAGTTGGCCGATTGCAGATCGCCGCCGTATTTGATGGCGCTTCTCGCCAGGAGCTGCAAGGCGCGGCATCAAAAAGGGACATCGTCTTATAAAGAGGGTTTCGGAGAATCTGCAATTTAGCAAATAACGAAAACTAGTCAACAACTAAAATGCCTGCCCGGTGCTCGCCAACTCTCTCTTTATGCGCCGCTTTTCCCGCCGGCCGCCGAGGATGCAGCAACTCCCTTGACAAATGAACTCTTATTCAGCAAGATCTGTTTCGATTTCAGCTCCCCGCTCCGTTCACGGCCATACCCCCGCTCTCCTCCAACAAAGGATTCAGTCATGACTCGCGACATACAACAGGCGCTTGCCGAGAGAATTTTGGTCATCGACGGCGCCATGGGCACGCAGTTGCAGGAACGCCAACTGAGCGCCGCCGATTTTGGCGGAGAGATGTACGAGGGTTGCAACGAGCAGCTGGTGCTGACCCGCCCGGACGTGATCGCGGACGTCCATCGCGCCTATCTGCAGGCGGGGGCCGATATCGTCGAGACCGACACCTTCGGCGCCACCGACATCGTGCTGGCCGACTACGGCTTGCAGGACAAGGTCCTGGAAATCAACCGGCGCGCCGCCGAAATCGCCCGGGCGGCCTGCGACGCCGCCGCCACCGCCGACAAACCGCGCTTCGTGGCGGGCTCCATGGGGCCCACCACCCGCACCATCTCGGTCACCGGCGGGGTCACTTTCCCGCAATTGGTGCAGGCCTTCCACGGCCAGGCTCTGGGCCTTTTGGCCGGCGGGGTCGACCTGCTGCTGCTGGAAACCGCCCAGGACACGCTCAATCTGAAGGCGGCGGCCGAGGGGATCCGGCTGGCGTTCGAGCTGAGCGGCCGGCGGGTGCCGCTGATGATTTCGGGCACCATCGAGCCCACCGGCACCATGCTGGCCGGGCAGAACGTGGAGGCGCTCTACGCGAGCGTCGCGCATCTGGAGGACCACCTGGGGCTGATCAGCATCGGGCTTAACTGCGCCACCGGTCCGGAGTTCATGACCGACCACCTGCGCTCGCTCTCGGAGCTGGCCGCCTGCGCGGTCTCGGTCTACCCCAACGCCGGGCTCCCCGACTCCAACGGCCACTACGCCGAGACTCCGGAATCGCTGGCGGCCAAGCTCTCCCGCTTCGTGGACGCCGGCTGGCTGAACGTCATCGGCGGCTGTTGCGGCACCACCCCCGCCCACATCGCCGCCATCGCCCTCATGGTGGCGGGCAAGGCCCCGCGCCGGTTCAATCCCTCGCCGCGCCGCGTGGTTTGCGGCATCGAGCCGCTGTTCGTCGAGCAGGATGCGCGGCCGGTGCTGGTCGGAGAGCGGGCCAACGTGATCGGCTCCCGCAAGTTCAAGAACCTGATCGCGGCCGAGGAGTTCGAGGCGGGGAGCGAGATCGCCCGCGCCCAGGTCAAGGCGGGGGCGCAGGTGATCGACGTCTGCGTGGCCAACCCGGACCGCGACGAGCTGCGCGACATGGAGCGCCTGCTGCAATTTCTGCCCCGCAAGGTGCGCGCCCCTTTCATGATCGACAGCACCGACGTGCGCGTGATGGAACTGGCCCTGCGCCATCTGCAGGGCAAGTGCATCCTCAACTCCGTGAACCTGGAGGACGGCGAGGCCCGCTTCGCCTCGGTGGCGCCGCTTTTGCACCGTTTCGGCGGGGCGGTGGTGGTCGGCTGCATCGACGAGGACCCTCAAAACGGCATGGCCGTCACCCGGGAGAGAAAGCTGGCCATCGCCAGGCGCTCCCACGATCTGCTGGTGAACGGCTACGGCTTGCGCCCGGAGGACCTGATCTTCGACCCGCTGGTGTTTCCGGTGGGAAGCGGCGACAAGAACTATATCGGCTCGGCCCTGGAGACCATCGAAGGAGTGCGGCTGATCGCCGAGGCCTTCCCGCGCAGCAGCACCATCCTCGGCATCTCCAACGTCTCTTTCGGGCTGCCCGCGGCCGGGCGCGAGGCGCTGAACTCGGTCTTTCTCTACCACTGCGTCAAGGCGGGGCTCACCTACGCCATCGTCAACACGGAGAAACTGGAGCGCTACGCCTCGCTCCCCGAGGAGGAGCTAAGACTGGCCGAGGATCTGATCTTTTGGCGCGGAGAAGATCCGATCGCCGCCTTCGCCGCGGCCTATCGCGACAAAAAACCGGCCAGCCACGCGCCGGCGGCGGAACTCCCCCTGGACGAGCGGCTGCCGCTGTACATCGTGGAGGGGAGCAAGGAGGGGTTGACCGTCGACCTGGACGCCGCGCTTTCTCGGGGCGACCAGCCGCTGGAGATCATCAACGGACCGCTCATGGCGGGCATGGCCGAGGTGGGGCGGCTTTTCAACGACAACCAATTGATCGTCGCCGAGGTGCTGCAATCCGCCGAGGCGATGAAAGCCGCCGTGAGTCACCTGGAGCCGCACCTGGCCAAAGGGGACTCCGCCTCCAAGGGGAAACTGCTCTTGGCCACGGTCAAGGGGGACGTGCACGACATCGGCAAGAACCTGGTGGAGATCATCCTCGGCAACAACGGTTTCACGGTGGTAAACCTGGGGATCAAGGTGCCGCCGGAGGTGCTGATCGAGGCGGTGCGCAGGGAAGCGCCCGATTTCATCGGCCTGTCCGGTTTGTTGGTGAAGAGCGCCCAGCAGATGGCGATCACGGCGGCGGATCTGCGCGCAGCCGGCATCGAGCTCCCCTTGCTGGTCGGCGGGGCGGCGCTTACCCGCACCTTCGCCGATACCCGCATCGCCCCCGAGTACGGCGGGCCGGTGCTGTACGCCAAGGACGCCATGTCCGGGCTGGAGCTGGCCAACCAACTGGCCGACCCGGACAAGCGCCCGCAATTGCTGGCCGCGCTGGCCGAGCGCCGGGAGGAGTCCGAGCGTCTGGTGGCCGGCCGCTTGCAGGCGAGTCCCGCGGCGGCGACCGTCGGCGGGCGCTCCGCCGTCAGCAGCGAGGCTCCCATTCTCGCGCCCCCCGACTACCAGCTGCACCTGTTGCGAGACATCCCGCTCAACCAGATCGTCCCCTTTTTGAACCGTCAAATGCTTTACAGCAAGCACCTGGGGCTGGTGGGGGTGGTGGATAAACTGTTGGCGGCCCGGGATGAAAAGGCCGTGAAACTGCACGAGGCCGCGGAGCGGATGCTGACCATGGCCCGGGAGCAGGGCTTGATCCGCCCGCAGGCGATCTACCGCAGCTTTCCTGCCAATGGCTTTGGGGACGATCTGATCCTGTTCGACCCGGACGGCTCCGGCGTCGAGATCATGCGCTTCACCTTCCCGCGCCAGCAAGGCGGGGAGAGGCTCTGCTTGGCCGACTTCGTCCGGCCGCTCTCCGGGGGGGCGCGCGACAACGTGGCCCTGTTCGTGGTCACCTGCGGCAGCGGCGTTCGCGAGTTGGCGGAGCGCTGGAAAGGGGAGGGGGAGTTCCTCAAGTCGCACCTGATCCAGGCCCTGGCCCTGGAGCTGGCGGAGGCGACCGCCGAGTTCCTGCACCGGCGCATCCGCACCGGCTGGGGGATAGTCGACGATCCCTCCCTCACCATGAAGGATATCTTCGGCGCCGGTTACCGGGGCATCAGGGTTTCCTTCGGCTATCCCGCCTGTCCCGAGATCGCCGATCAGCGCAAACTCTTCGCCCTGCTCGATCCGCGGCAGATCGGGGTGCAGTTGACCGAGGGGGACATGATGGACCCCGAGGCCAGCGTCTCCGCGCTGGTGTTCCACCATCCCGAGGGGCGTTATTTCAGCGTCGGCGGCTGAAAACCGCCGCCTGGTCCGCTTCCGCCTCCCCCCCGCAGCCCCCGCCGTTCTCTATCTGCGTCACTGGAGGGGGAGAACTACTAAGGCCGAGCTTAACTTAACGGCAGTGGGGCTGGGAGCGGGGGGGGAAGGCGCCACGTCTGCAAATGTGGGCAAGTCCCCCACCCCCTGACCCCCTCCCGCAAGGGGAGGGGGGACTGCCTTGGTGCAATGGTTCCTTAGTTTAAAGAGCCGAGCCCTTCAAATTATTCCCTCCTCATGCGGTTTCTCGTTTGACATCCCGGTTCGCCTAAATATAGTTTAATGTTTTTAAAATCCGATCCATCGGGGAGGTGCGGCATGGCAAAACGCATGACTGGGCTGGCGACGGGGCTGTTAATGGTTGCAGCGGCCAACTGTTTCGCCGCGGAAGAGATCAAGGTCGGAGGAGGAGGCGCCTCGATCGCCACTGTTTTCAAGGCGATCGGCGCCCCTTTCGAAAAGGCTTCCGGCATATCGCTGGTCACCCTGCAAAGCACGCCGAAAAACGGCCTGATCGATTTGATGAGCGGCGCGGTCGATCTGGCCACCGCCGCGGTCCCGCTTGAGGGGATGATCAAGGGCGCAGAGAAGGACGGGGTCAAGATCGAGGTCTCCTCGCTGGAAACCAGGCGCATCGCCACCAATCGCACCGTCTTGTTCGTGCATCCGTCGAACTCGGTGCAGTCGCTCACCAGGGAGCAGATCAAGGCGATTTTCACCGGCAAAGTAGGGAACTGGAAGGAGGTCGGCGGCAGCGACACGCCGATCCTGATCGCCTGGGGCAAGCTCTCTCCCGGCCAGAACGGGCAATTCGTCAAGGAAATGCTCGACGGCGAGGCGATCGGCAAAGAGGTGCTGGAAACCACCGACTACGCCGGCATCAAAGACACGGTAGCCGCCACGCCCGAGGCGGTAGGGATCGACCCCCTGGCCCTGGGCGCCAACGACCCGTCGGTCAAGGTGATCAGGACCGTCCCGCCGCTCACCAGCGACATCATCGTGCTCACCAAAGGCAAACCCTCGGCGAAAGTCCAGAAACTTCTCTCCTTCATTGCCGGCGAAGGCGGAAAGTACCTCGCGAAGTAACGCCTTACCCCAAGGAATGGCGACATGAATATCAAGACCAAACTCAGAATGAACATAGCGCTGGTGCTGATCGCGGTCGGATCGGTCGTCCTCACCGGAGTGCTCGGCATGGGATACGTGCAGAAAAATCTCACCTATCTGGTCAAGCGGAGCACCCCGTTCCAAACAAGGACCACGGGGCTGCAGGAGGCGCTCCAGCAGGCGAACGCCGACTTCGTCAAGGTGAGCGCGTGCCGCACTCATGAGGAATACGCCAAGGCGCGGCGCGAAGCGGAGCAGGCGTTGGCCGAGGTGAAACGCAGGGAGGAGGGGCTGGAGTCGCTGGTGGGATCGGACGGCCATTACAGCGTCTATGCCGATTTGAGCGGCACGGCCCAAGAGGTGTTCGGCATCTCCGACCGCCGGCTCAAGGCCGAGGAGGAAGCGGACGCGGCCCGGCGCGCCATCACCGCCGGCATGGAGCAGACCTCGGCGCTGCTCGGCAATCTCAGCGCCTCGATGAAACGGCTGCAACACGACCGATTCTCCACCTTCTCGGCCTCCCTGGATACCACCAGGAGCACCGCCATCGTGCTGCGCGACATCGAGACCTTCAAGCTGGTGCTGAACGACCTGCTCTACAGCATGGGCGATCTGCAGAAGGCCCAGGATCGTAAGGCGTTGCTGTTGGCCAAAAGCCGCTACAACGTGGCGCTGGGCAAGGTTCGCAACAGCGAATACCTGCGGCATTCCCGCAAGGTGAGCGAAGAGACCAGAAAGCTTGCCGAAGGCGTCGACGAAATGATCAGGACGAAAAGCGCGGCAAAAGGGGCCGACGAGGCCAAGGAGAAGGAAAGCCCGCTCAGCGCCGATCTGGGGGAAAGAACGGCTCTGATACTGCTGACCATCGACCAGGAGGTCAAGGCGGCGCGGGAGCGTTACCAGCGCGAGGACGCCAACCAGGGCGCAAGCTTTGCCGGCGCCAACCAGGCGATTGCCGTCCTCACCGGCAATTCGGAGGTCCTGGCCGCAGGTCTGGCCGTGGACGGGCTAACCACGCGGCTTTTCACGGCGACCTCGGACCAGGAGATCGGCGCCATCGAGGCGGAGCTGCAGCGAATTTTCAACCGCTTGCCGCCCTTGCGCCGCGACGTACAGGGGAGGCTCGCCAAGCTCAAGGCGTCAAAGGAGCTGGCAACCGAGCGCTTGGCGGGAGAATCGCTGGCCAAGGCACAGCAGTTCATCTTCTCCGGCGACGGCATCATCGCCAAGGTGCGCAAGCTCCATGTCATGCGGGCCGAGGCCGGCAGGGCAGTGGCGGCGCTGCACGGCATCGTGGGGAAGGTGGCCGACAAGGGGAGCAAAGAGATGACGGCCGCGCAACTCGACCAGGAAAAGGCGATCGCCTCGGTCACCACGCTCATCGCCAGTTCCAAGGCCGGCATGCTGATCATGGGGTTGGCCGCACTGGTGGTCGGGGTCTTTTTCGCCATCTCCCTGGAACGCTCCGTCACGCGCCCGGTGCGGGCCCTCAACAAAATGGCGGAGGCCTTCGGCAACGGCGACTTCACCCAGCGCTTGGACGACAGCCAGCGAAACGAGTTCGGCGAGCTCGCCGCCAATTTCAATCAGGCGACGCTCAAGATCAGGGAAATGAGCGGCCAGATCTTCAGGGTCATCGACTATCTCGCCAGCCACTCGCAGCAGTTGGCCGACACCGCCTGCGGGCTTACCCGCGGCGCGCGCGATCAGACCATCCAGACCGAGCAGTCTTCCCAGGCCATGGGGGAGATGAGCCAGACGGTGGCGGAGGTGGCCCTCAACGCCAGCGCGGCGGCCGAGACCACCCGCGAGGCGTTGGGCACGGCCGCGGCCGGCAATCAGGCGGTCGAGTGCACCGTGCAGGGGATGCGGCGCATCGCGAGCTTTGTCGACGAGTCGACCGGGCTGATCCGAAAATTGGGGGCCAGTTCCGAGCAGATCGAAAGCATCGTCACCGTCATCAACGGCATAGCCGAGCAAACAAACCTGCTGGCGTTGAACGCCTCCATCGAGGCCGCGCGAGCCGGGAGTTTCGGCCTGGGGTTCGCCGTGGTGGCCGACGAGGTGCGCACCCTGGCCAGGCGAACCACCGAGTCGACCCGCGACATCGAGACGACCATACGGGAGATCCAGACGGTGACCTCGAACTCCATCACCGCCATGGAAAAGGGAGGCATTCATGTCCAGGAGGGGGTGGCGCTGGCGGAGAAGGCGCGCCAGACCTTGAGCGAGATCGTGGCGGCAACCTCCCGCGGGGCCGACACGGTGGAGCGGATCGCCGCCGCCGCCGAAGAGCAGTCGGTCACCGTCCAGCAGGTTTCGGCGAACGTCGCCAAGATAGCGCAGATCACCCGTCTGGCGGAAAACGACACCGACGACATCATGCGCTCGTCCGCGCAACTCAAGGAACATGCCGAGGAACTTTGCAAGGTGGCGGCCTGGTTCAAGGTGGGAGAGGCGGGATGAAATGCTGCCATATCGGCAATTGCCTGAAGGCCGACCCGGATTACTGCAAGGGGGTGGCCGAGGCGCTCGACAGATCGCTGCCGGAACCAGGTCTGGAGAACGCGTTTACCGCCATCTGAAAAAGTCGCCGACATTTCAACCCGATCCCAAGTCAGCCCCGCCCTGCGAGTAAACTCGGAGAGCGGGGTTTTTTTTACTGGTTAAAATTTAATAAAACGCCTTAAGGTGCATCTCGCGTCTGCCGATACGAGTAGCAGGTGAGTTGTTCTCGCCTCAACTGCCGTATATGGGAGACGTGCATGCTTATCAAAACGGAATTGGCGGTGGCTGCGTCGGCCATGGCCAACGGTCCTGCCCCAAACCAAACCCACAGCGGCGTCATGAGGGGGGCTGAAGGTTACAGCGCGTCATTCCGCCTCGGTTGGCTTTCGCCGTTGCTGGTTTTCTGCGCGCTTTTGCTCTGCACGCGCCCGGCTTATGCCGCCGACGCACCGGAGGAGCCGGCAGTCGATCTCACTCAGGTCAGCATCGAGGACCTGATGAAGGTGATCGTGACTTCGGTTTCCAAGGGGGAGCAAAAGCTCTACGATTCCGCTGCCGCGGTCTTCGTTATCACCCAGGACGACATCCGCAGATCCGGCGTGACCAGCATTCCGGAGGCGCTGCGCATGGTGCCGGGCCTGGAGGTGGCCCGCATCGACGCCAACAAGTGGGCCGTTTCCAGCCGCGGTTTCAACGGCCGGTTCGCCAGCAAGATGCTGGTGCTGATGGACGGTCGCACGGTCTATACGCCTTTGTTCTCCGGTGTCTTCTGGGACGCCCAGGATACCATGCTGGAGGACATCGAGCGGATCGAGATCATCCGAGGCCCGGGCGCGACCCTGTGGGGCGCCAATGCGGTGAACGGCATCATCAACATCATCACCAAGCATGCGGACGATGCGCTGGGCGGCCTGGTCAGCGGCGGGGGGGGGACCAATGAGCGGGCTTTCGGCAGCGTGCGCTACGGCGCCCAGCTGGGAGCCGGCACGAGCGGGCGCGTCTATCTGAAATATCTTTTGCGCGGCGGGCTGGATGACCCGCAGACCGGGCGCGAGGAGCACAACGGCTGGGATGCCATCCGAGGAGGCTTTCGGTTGGATTCGGAACTCGCGGGGAGCAACTCCCTGACGCTGCAGGGGGATTATTACCGGGAGCAGCTGAAGGAAACTTACCTGAATCCGTTCCCCGGCGTCGCCAGCTTCGACTACACGACCCCCGTTTCCGGCGCCAACCTCCTTGCCCGTTGGAAGCGCACCTTCTCCGATACGGCCGACATGGCATGGCAACTTTACTACGACCGGACCGACATGAAGTACGCGGTTATCGGCCAGCAGAGCAACACGCTGGATCTGGATTTTCAAAATCACTTCAAGCCCGGCGGCAACCAGGACATCGTCTGGGGGGCCGGTTACCGCTTCACACACGGCAAACTAAGTTATCCCCTGGGGCAGATCTTGTTGAGAAACAGCCAGGACGACAAGGTGTACAGCGCTTTCCTGCAGGACAACGTCACGCTGATGCCGGAGCGCGTACAGCTGATCGTCGGCTCAAAGTTTGAGCACAACGATTATACCGGCTTCGAAATTCAGCCCAACGCCCGCCTGCTCTGGACGCCTAACCACAAACAGACCGTTTGGCTGTCGGTTTCGCGTGCCGTCCGGACGCCGTCCATTGGCGAGGATTCGCTGTCGCTTGCCATGTCGGGTCCGCAGGTAAGCATCCCGCCGCTGCCTCAGCCGCTTTCATCCCAGCTGCTGCTAACGGGCTCGACCGATTTGAAGGCCGAAGAGCTGATCGCCTACGAAATCGGCTATCGGGTGGAACCGGTGAAGCGGTTCAGCATAGACGCGGCCGCCTTCTACAACGTATATCGCCGGCTGAACATCTACAAGCAGGGGGTGCCGGTCCCCGATTTCACCAGCGTGCCCCCTTCGGTAGTCATACCCATGCAACTGGGTAATTTCGGCCGGGCCGAGACCTGCGGGGTAGAGCTGTCCACCGATCTCAAGGCGCTTTCCTGGTGGCGCGTCAGGGGGGCGTACACCCTGCTGCGGCTGCTGTCCACGAAAAGCGAGCCGGGAGCGTCGTTCGAGGATGTCGGGGGAGAAAATCCGCAGCACCAGGTTTCCTTGCGATCCTCGATGGATCTGACCCGGGACCTGGACCTCGACCTTTGGTTGCGTTACGTCGACCGGCTTTCCGCCTTCGGCATCGGCAGCTACCTCACGCTCGACGCCCGCCTGGCGTGGAGACCCGTCAAAGAGTTGGAACTGGCGCTGGTGGGACAGAACCTGCTTCACGACCGGCAGCGGGAGTTCATGCCGCAGTTCATAAGCACCCAACCGACCGCGGTGCCGCGCAGCGTTTACGGGAAAGTCAGCTGGACGTTTTAAGCCAGCACACGAGCCTTCAACTTACGACGCGAGCGTTCCAGTGAAAACAAACCAGATCCTCATTCCGGTGCTGATAGCGAGCCTGCTGCTCTTCTCGCCGATTTGCGCCCGGACGGAAACCGAAGAGGCCGGCGAGTACCAGGTCAAGGCCGCCTATCTCTACCATTTCGCCAAATTCGTCGAGTGGCCATCCGAAGCCGCCGGCGGTTCCGCGCCGACCTTGACCCTGTGCGTTTTGGGGAAATCTCCCTTCGGAAAGGCTTTGACGACCATTGCCGGGAAGACCGTCAGAGGACGTCCGGTGGTCATCTCCTATATCAAGCAGGTCGAAGAGTCCGCCTCCTGCGACATGCTCTTCGTGAGCCAGTCGGAAAAGGCAAAGCTGGCGCAGATCCTGTCTTTTGTCGGCTCGCGTCCGATACTGACCGTCAGCGACATTAAACGGTTCGTCTCGGCAGGCGGCATGATAGGATTTGTTCCGGAAAAAGATCGAATCAGATTCGAGATCAACCGCGGCGCCGCTCTACGCTCCGGTCTGCGCGGCAGCGCCCAGTTGTTGAAACTGGCCGTCACGGTTGTGGAGCCTTAGTCTTGGCCCGCGGCTTATCCGCGGGGAGTCCTCCTTTCCAGGCGGTGCCGGGTCCCTTCAGCAATTGACGCAGGGGCCTTTTTTGCGCCTGCTCCATCCACTTCCCGGCGGGCGTCCCCTTCAGGCCGCTGCCTTCGGATCGCGTCTCGCCGCGCTCCCCATCCCTTTATGTCCCCCCCTCGTCAGCCGGACCCGGCGCGTTTCGTGCGCATTGGAGCGCGTTGCCATACGGGCGCCTTCGGGCGATCCGCGGTTCATAGACGTCACGGCAACGGCGGGGCGATCAGAGCGAACGGTGAGAAGATGTGAGAAACCGGTGAGATGTTGTTGGTGTCAATTTCTAATGTGAAGGCGTATGCTGGGCGTGAAAGATGCAATGCGGGCGCGTCGGGATCGCCTTTCGTGCCGAATCGAACCGAGCAGCCCGCCCGGCCCGCTCTCGGGTCGACGCGATCCAAAAAATATTTTCTCATCGGTGGTTACATGCAAAAGGAAAATCAGGAAAGCTTCGGGCCATACCTTCTGCCCGAGATGCGCCTTGGGATCGGGCTGCCGCTCTCCGGCGGCGGACTCTTCAAGGATACGGCGGTCATCACCAAGGCAGGCAACGCCGCACTGCTGATCGGGCTGGCTGGCGGCGAGCCGCCCGAGGGAGTGTGCAGCGAAGTAGGATCCATCCTCTCCGCCAGCGTCACCGTCGACGATAAGCTTTACAACTGCGGCGCCATCGTCACCGAAAAACACGAGGCGGGCGCCCTGAAGATTCAGCTCTTCGGCTTATTCAGTCCGGGAGGCGCGACCGAAGTCCTGCGCTTGAACGGCGAGATGAAGGTCCGGTACGCCGCGCCCAAAGAGATGGACGCCAAGGAAATCGAAAACGAGTGGGATCGACGCCGGCATCTGGAGCATATACAGTTCCAGGCGTTGAGCGATCTGGCGCTGGCTGCGGAACGGGCGCGGGTGCGTCCTCCCCGCGAACTCGACTGGCACGATCTGAAAAGGGGCTCGGTAAGCCTCGGCGTCTACGGAATCGGCATCCGCATGACCGAGCGCATGCAGCCCGGGCAACTGCTCTTTTTAGACCTGCATCTGCCGATGAACGTGCCGAGACAGGTGTGGGCCGTCGCCGAAGTGCTGGCGGTAAAGGCGCCGGAACAAGTCGGGCGCCGCAGTTACCATGAGTGCTGGATGCAGTTCGTGCATTTGCACGAGAGGGACCGCGAACTGATACTGCAGCACATATCCGTGGCGCAGCGGGGGCAACTGAGGGAGAACGCCGTTCAAGACGAGGCCGACGAGCACGACCCGATCGATCTCCCCGCGACGAAAAAGCGGCGGGGCGTCGTGCTGCCGGTCCTTTCGGCGCTCCTGCTGGCGGCGCTGGTCCTTATCCTGATCAACATCTTCACCCGCTCCGGGCCATCTCAGTCGGGCGAAATCCAAAGGACCTACGAAAAGGCGATCAGGCAGTACCGCCACCAGGGCGAGTGACGCTTATAAATCCTGTCTGCGGGAGAGGGGCACTCAGAAATTCCGTCGGCGGGCGAGTGGCACTCAGAAACCGCGCCGGCGGGAAGGATCGGCGGCAAATGCCTGAAGCGCCAGGCGCACCTCGGTCACTACCGTTGCCCAATCCCCCATGTCGGGCTGGCGGAAAAGACGCATGACGCCTGGATACCATGGGGAGTCGCTGCGCTCGGCCAGCCAGCGCCAGTCGGTCTTGTAGTAAGGCAGCAGCAGCCAGCACCGCTTGGCCAGCGCTCCGGCAAGGTGGGCAAAGGCGGTGTCGACGCAGATCATCAGATCCATCTGGCTGACCACGGCTGCGGCGTCGGCAAAGTCGGAGATTTCGGGACCCAGGTTCACCACCGGGAGACCGTGCGGCGGATCGGCCGCCTGATCCTCGCCGGCCCCTTTTTGCAGACTGAAGAAGCGCACCCCTTCGATTGAGCCCAAAGACTCCAGCGTTTTCAGGTCGGGGAGGGAGCGGTCGGCGTCGTTTTCGAAATGCCGACTTCCCTTCCAGACCAGACCCACCTTCAGCTCGGCAGGATGGCTGTTTTCGGCGATCAACGGCAACCATCTTTCCACCAGTCGTTGCTCCGCCCGCAGGTAAGGAAGCTTGGCGGGAATGGTGTCGAGACGGCTGCCGCAATAAAACGGCATGCTGAGCGGAGGGGTCCAAAAATCCCAATGCGAAGGGGGCGAGGTCTCGTCGAAAGCGACCGCGTCGTCGACGCCGTCCATGGTGGCGAAGAGGGTTTTCAGCGGGGGATGGCAGATCACCGTGATGCGGGCGGCGCCGCGCGCCTTCAAGACCGCGGCGTAGCGGCAGAACTGGATCATGTCCCCGTGTCCCGCCTCGAAGCCTATGATCAGGGCTTTCCCTTGGAGCGATTCCCCCCGCCAGCGCGGGCAGGGAAGATTTTTTTCCAGGTGGGCGTACCAGTCGCGCGCCTCCAAGCGGCGCCATCCTTCCTCGAAGCGCCCCTGACGCAGCAACAGATAGCCGAGATTGAATTGCGACAGCCGGTGCTCAGGGTCGAGCCCCATCGCGTGCCGGTAGCTTTCTTCGGCTTCCTTTTCCTGCTTCAGGCCGGTCTGCAGGACCCCGAGGTTCGACCAGGCAGCCGGCGAAAGCGGGATCAGTTCCAAGGCGCGCCGGTAGGCCTCTTCAGCCTCCTGAAAACGTTTCTGGCCGGCCAAAAGCACCCCCAGATTCAGCCAGGTATTGCCGCTTTGGGGGTTGAGCGCCAAGGCCCGTCGCAGATGCAGCTCCGCCTCGGCTTGCCTTCCCTCCTCGTCGAGGAGCAGGCCGAGGTTGGTGTGGGCCGGCGCCAACTCCGGCGCCAGCCGGATCGCCTCCAGAAAGCAGGCCTTGGCCTCGGCGGCCGCGCCAGCGGCCAGGTGGCGGTTCCCCTCGGCGACGAGCGCCTCGGCGCGGGTTAGGTCCTCGCTCACTTCCATCTCCTCACTAGAAACTCAACCCTCCCCGATGATATGCGTTTCCCTGGCTAAAAACCACTCTTTTTGCCTTTTTGCTTCCCGTTTTTTATTTTTCATCGTTTTTAAAAAAAGCCTGCACCTCTCGAAAGAAGGCAGGCCCGAATCATTGCAACGCAGCGATTCGACACAACCGGGGTCGGCGCGGCGCTTTGCTTTTTCCCTCACCTGACGAGCTTGAGTCCCGGCCTCAGCCCGAGCATCCGGGGCTCGCCTGCGGGGGGGACGGTTGCCGACGGCGCCGTCTTTGGCAGTGGGGCGGCGGCGTAGGCGGGACAACTGTTGTTGCTCATGTAGTAGAGCGCGGCCTTCAGACGCGCCTCGCGCACATCCCCCAGCTGGTAGTTCAGGTCGTCGTCGACCGGACAGGTCGGCGCGAAGCCCGTCTTGAAGTCGTCGTTGCCGCTGGCGTTGACGCCTTCCATCTGGATGGCGAAATAGGCCTGCTCCCCGATATTGGTCTGCACGAAGCCATACGGCTTGCCGCAGGTGGTCCCGCCGATGAGGACGACCTGGACGTAGGGGAGGAGCCCGTTGACGATGGACTCGCTGGCGGAACAGGTGGGCGGCCCGGTGAGCACGAACACTCGGTTGAGGCCCAAAAGGGGAAGGGTTGCGTCTTTGCTGTCCAGCGCATCGAATTTGATGGTGTTTGTCGGGTCTTGGGTCTTCTCCGGATGCTTATTGTTGAAGGAAAGTTTTTCGAAGACCTTCCCCTGCACGGGCGTTCCGCCGATCATGGAGGCCACCTCTTCGGCGATCATCAGGTAGCCGCCGTTGTTGTAGCGCAGATCCAGCACCAACTCGCTGATTCCCTGCTGCTTGAACTGGGTCATTGCCTGATTTAAACCGCCTTCCGAGGTCAACAGGTGCTCGTTGAAGAGCAGATATCCCGCCTTGCGCCCTCCCGACAGCGGGAGGATCTGCGGTTGGGCCACGGCGGTGGTCAAAAAGGTGGCGGAGGCGAGGGATTTCGTTTGCGTCGCGACGGCGCCGGGAGCGCGCAAGGTGAACGCTGCCTGGCTCCCCGCCTGTTGCGGGAACAGGGCGTTGTCCAGGGTGGAACTGTCCATGGTGGCGACCGCCTGTCCGTTTATTGCGGTGACCTCGGTGCCGCGGGTGAAGGTAGCCGCCGCCGGCGAATTGGGATCCACATAATAGGCATACAGGCGGCCCTGCGCGGCCCAGCCCCACTTGACACCAAAGCCGGTCTCCTCGCCCACCTGCAACTGGCTGACGGCCTCGGCCACCGGCATGCTGAAACTAAAGCGATCCATCGATCTCACCAGCAGCGCGTCGAAATAATCGGGGGCGGTCGCGTAGTTTGCCGCAGGCACGTCGACGATTTGGTTGTACCAGAGGTAGACGTCGTTCAGGTGGGCGCGCACCGAGGTCTTCTCGGCGGCCTTGGCTGCGGCTGAGGCCGAGGCGGCATCCGAAGACGAGCCGCCACCGCCGCATCCGGTCAGTAGGGCTGTTGCTGCCAGCGTAATAAGAAGGATTTTCGGAAAAAGGAATCTTTTGTGCATCGATGGCTCCCGCGTCGTAAAATGCCTGCAGTAATCGCTCGGTTACCCGAAACTGCTGGCCACTTTATACACGAGCCGTCACGCAAATTCAAAAGAATAAATAATGGGGTTAAACCAACACAATGGTAATAAAATTACCATTGTGTTGGTTTGTCGAGCAAGTTCAAATAGTTGTGAATGCGTGCAAAATGGTAATTTTATTACCATTCCATGCAGGCTGTCGGTGCTGATCTAAAATGCTTTGGGAAAACGCAAGCTTAGCCTTTGGGGGCAGTATGGAATAATTATATTATTTAGGGGGCTTTTTAACGGCGGTGGGAGCG
>CAIYDQ010000109.1 GCA_903925075.1 uncultured Geobacter sp. | reverse complement strand
CTTCAGGTCCGCGAGGCGGCCAAGGCGGCCCGTCTTGCCGGCGAACGGCTGGACGTAACCCTGCCGGGACGCCGCCGCGCCGTCGGCTCCAAGCACCCGATTACGCTGGTAACCGAGGAAATCTGCGCCATCTTCGCCGCTCTGGGCTTCTCGGTGGCGGAAGGGCCGGAGATCGAGCACGACTTCTACAACTTCGAGGCGCTCAACTTCCCCAAGGACCACCCGGCGCGCGACATGCAGGACACCTTCTTCGTCGGCGACAGCGTGCTGCTACGGACCCACACCTCGCCGGTGCAGGTCCGCACCATGCTCAAGCAGCAGCCTCCGGTGCGCATCATCGCTCCCGGCACGGTCTACCGCTGCGATTCCGACGCCACGCACTCGCCGATGTTCCACCAGGTCGAGGGGCTGATGGTCGACAAGGGGATCACCTTCGGCGACCTGAAAGGGATCCTGACGCTCTTCACCAGCCAGCTCTTCGGCTCCGACATCGGCGTGAGGCTGCGCCCCTCCTTCTTCCCGTTCACCGAGCCTTCGGCCGAGGTGGACATCGCCTGCGTCATCTGCCGGGGCAAGGGTTGCCGGGTCTGCAAGGACACCGGCTGGCTGGAGATATTGGGCGCCGGCATGGTCGATCCCGAGGTCTACCGCCACGTGGGGTACGACTCGGAGCTCTACACCGGCTTCGCCTTCGGGATGGGGATCGAGCGGATCGCCATGCTTAAGTACGGCATCGCCGACATGAGGCTGTTGTTCGACAACGATCTCAGGTTTTTGAAGCAGTTCTAAAAACCGGTCACATCCGCGCACACGGCTAACAGTTAAATCCAACCCGCAGCATACGGGAATAAATATGATAGTTACCTACAACTGGATCAAGGAATTCGTCGATTGTGATCTCCCCTCGGAGGAGCTTTCCCACCTGCTTACCATGCTGGGCCTCGAGGTCGAGCGCATGGAAGAGATCGGCGGCGGCATGAACGACGTGGTGGTGGCCCGGGTGGTGGAAAAACTCCAGCATCCCAACGCCGACAAGCTCTCCCTGTGCAAGGTCGACAACGGCCGGGAAACGCTCTCCATCGTCTGCGGCGCCCAAAACTTCCAGGCGGGGGACAAGGTGGCGCTCGCCCAGATCGGCGCGGTGCTCCCCGGCGACTTCAAGATCAAGCGCTCCAAGATCCGCGGCGAGGAAAGCTTCGGCATGCTCTGCTCTGAAAAGGAGCTCGGCCTGTCGCTGGAATCGGCCGGCATCATGATCCTCCCCGAGAGCTACCAGCTCGGCACGCCGCTTTTCGACGCGCTGGGCACGAAAGACACCATCTTCGAGATCGGGCTCACCCCGAACCGCGCCGACTGTCTGAGCGTGGTCGGCGTCGCCCGCGAGATCGCCGCCAAACTCGGCAAAAAGGTGCACTATCCGGGGCTGGAAGTGCTGGAGACCGGCGCGCCCATCGAAAGCATCACCTCGGTCACCATCGACTCTCCCGATCTGTGCCCGCGCTACAGCGCGCGCCACGTGGCCGGCTGCACCCTGGCGCCTTCTCCGGCCTGGCTGGTGTCGAGGCTGCGCGCCGCCGGCATCCGCTCCATCAACAACGTGGTCGACGTCACCAACTACGTGCTGCTCGAATACGGCCATCCGCTGCACGCCTTCGACTTCCGGCTTCTGGCCGGCGGCAGGATCGTGGTGGCCGCGGCCGGGCCGGCGGAATCCTTCGTCACGCTCGACGGCCAGGAGCGGCTCCTTACCGACAGCGACCTCACCATCCGCGACGGCGAGAAGGCGGTGGCCCTGGCCGGCATCATGGGGGGGGGCAACTCCGAAATCGGCACCGACACCACCGACGTGCTGCTGGAAAGCGCCTACTTCGATCCCTCCGCCATCAGGAGGACCTCCAAGCGCCTGGGCATCCACACCGAATCGTCGCACCGCTTCGAGCGCGGCACCGACGTGGCGGGGCTGATCCGCGCGCTGGACCGCGCCGCCTCGCTGATCGCCGAGCTCTCCGGCGGCGCCGTCGCCAAGGGGCGGATCGACGTCTATCCGCAAGTGATCGAGCCTCGGGTGATTGAGGCCCGGCTCTCCCGCATCAACGCCGTTTCCGGCCTGACCCTGAGCGCCGCGGAGGTGCGCGACATCTTCGAACGGCTGGAGTTCGAGGTGCTTGAGGCCGATCAGGAGCAGTTTCGGGTGCGGGTGCCCCTTTTCCGGGTCGACCTGGAGCGGGAAATCGACCTGGTCGAGGAAGTGGTCCGACTGAACGGCTTCGAGAAGGTGCAGGCCACACTGCCGCGCGCGGCGGTGCTCTCCGATCTCCCCTCCGACTCCCAGCGGCTCGCCGTCCGTTTGAAGGACCTGCTGGTCTCCCAGGGGCTCTCCGAGGTGATCAACTACAGCTTCGTGGCGCCTGCCAGCTGCGACCGCATCCTGCTCCCCGCAGACGATTTCCGCAGCCAGGGGATCAAGCTGATGAACCCGATCTCCGACGAGCTCTCGGTGATGCGCACCACGCTTTTGCCGGGACTTTTGGAGACGGCGGTCAAGAACATCAGTTTCCGCACCATGAACCTGCGCATCTTCGAGATGCGCCGCATCTACATCCCCAACCCCGAGAACGAGCACCAGCTCCCCGACGAGCCGCTCTACCTGTCGGCGCTCCTGACCGGCAGCCGCGATCCGGAGGGGTGGAACCAGGCCAAGGGGCAGATCGACTTCTTCGACCTGAAGGGGATCGTGGAGAACGTGCTGATCGATCTGAACGTCGGCGAGGCGAGCTACTGCGCCGACCAGCTCGACCCATATTACCACCCCGGCAAGGCCTGCCGCATCCTGTGCGGGGGCAAGCCGCTCGGCTCCTTCGGCGAGCTGCACCCGACGGTGCAGGAGAACTACGGCATCGCCGCTCCCGTTTACTACCTGGAGCTCAACTTCGAGGCGCTGATCGGCGCCAGGAAGAAGCCGCAAACGGCGCAGGTCCCCTCCCGCTTCCCGTCCACCTTCCGCGACTCCGCCATGTTGCTGCCGCGCGAGACGCCGGCCGCCGAAGTCATCGCCTGCGTCAAAGGGGTGAAGGCGGCCGAGCTGGAAGGGGTTGAGCTGTTCGACGTCTATACCGGCGGCAACATCTCCGCCTCGGAGAAGAGCATCGCCATCAGGGTGCGTTACGGCTCCAGAGAGAGGACTTTGACCGACGACGAGGTCTCCCTCTTGCATCAGCGTGTTACCGAGGCGCTCAAGAAGAAATTAAATGCCGCCTTCAGATAAAAGGGTTGCGAAAAAGAAAACGCTATGGTATTAGATTAAGCCGCTGACGAGAAAGCCGAATAATGAAATGCTGAATTTGTTGAGGGGGTTATGACTAAAGCGGACATCGTAGAAAAAATTTATGAGAAGGTCGGATTTTCCAAAAAAGAATCCGCCGAACTCGTTGAAACAGTCTTCGACCTCATCAAGTCAACCCTTGAAGACGGCGACAAGATCAAGATCGCCGGTTTCGGAAATTTCGTCGTCAAAGAGAAATCCGACCGCCGCGGCAGGAATCCTCAGACCGGCGAGGAGATCACCATCGTGGCCAGAAAGATCCTCACCTTCAAGCCCAGCCAGGTATTGAAGAGCTCCATCAACAGCCAGTAGCATGACGACCGGGCTCCCGGACAAGCTCTACCTGAAGATCGGCGAAGTCTCGGCAGAAACCGGGCTGGCCGCCTCGGTGCTGCGCTACTGGGAAACGGAGTTCGCCTCGCTCGAACCCAGAAAGAGCTCCACCGGGCAGAGGCTGTACAGCAAGAAGAACATAGAGCAGATAATCGAGATCAAGAAACTGTTGTACGCCGAAAAGCTCACTATCGAGGGGGCCCGCCAGCGGATAGAGGTTAGAAAAAGATACCAAAAACCCGATGTTTCCAGGGAAACACTTACAGCGCTTCTTGAGACTGTCAGGCTGGAGCTGAAGGATTTGCGGGATCGTTTGTAGCAAACAGGTTAATCGGTGCGTAGCGCAGCCTGGTAGCGCACTAGACTGGGGGTCTAGTGGTCGCAAGTTCGAATCTTGTCGCACCGACCAATTAAATCAGCCACTTAGGAAATTCCTGAGTGGCTGATTTTTTAAAAGGAAGGCGATTTGTCGCACATTTGTCGCAATAACGATTCGAAACTCTTCTTACGCTCTCCAAATTTTTTTTTAAATCTTCTCTTAAACCCGAATCTTCAAGATAGCACCACCACCTCAATGCCGGAGTGGAAAGGGTTGGTCAGCTCGCCGGAGATAGTCGATTTTCATCCCGGCACTTTGCTGCCGTGCCCGTAGAAATTTTCCAGCGGTTGAAGCCTGGACAGTGGGTTCCTGAGTTTCCCCCTCGCTACTCTCCATCATGGGTGGTATCTCTCGTGCTGGTTCGGTAATGCGCAGTGAGATAATCCCTTACCGTGTCTTCCGAATAACGAACTGCTCCTCCATCGGTCATTTTGATGAAAGGAATTCCGCCACCTTCCCATCGCTTCCTTCGCAGCCAGTGTACTGACATCCCAACCATCGTTGCGGTTTCCCATTCCGTCATAAGTTTCGACATAGCTCCTCCCGACAGAATCGATCCGCCGTATTTACGGGTCGATCCCTGGTCTCAACGACATGTTGACGATCGCCTCTCGTTTCTTCCCTGCGGTAATACATTCTTGGGCTGCGAAAAAGGGAATGTTATGGCCGGGCTCCCCAGACCCGGCCTTTCCCCTCACACCTGGCACACGGCCTGGTCCGCATATCTTCCTCGTCCTCCGAATTCAGATATATGGCTCCTCTGCCGTCGCATGCGGGGCAGGTCTGCTTGCCTCGTTCCTTGACGTGCAAGTGGTGCCATTTTTCCCACAGTGCACCGAACACTCTGCCGCCGTCCTTAATCAGGGCATGGGGCTCGATACCCGTCTCATAACGACCGCGTATGATTGCCATCGCCAATTCGTAATTCTCCCTGTCCAGGCTTCCCATATCGGCTATGTCCAACTGGAACTCGAAGCCGTTGTAGGCACTCAACAGCACCTGGGCCGCGACCCTGCCTCCAGCCGTCGAATGCTGAGCCAGGTGAACGAAAACAATCACCGCTTCGGCGTAGGCTTTCCTATCGACACTCATTCCGGTCTCCTGTCAGTTCTTCAAAACTTGTTGGAAAGAGAATGTTGCGCTTTGCGACATCTCTTCATGCACTCTGTCTCTTTTTTTGCATTAAAACGGGCTTGGATTCCCTGGAAGGCAGCAGCAATTCCCGTTGAAGCTATAACCTCCCGAAAGGGCGTTGATATTAAAAACGAGTTTCGTAAAGATTCTCTCAGCTTAAGCCGTGTTTTTTGTAAGGTTCGCTTTTTGCTTGAACCAGCTAACCATTCAAGGCAAAATG
>CAIYDQ010000108.1 GCA_903925075.1 uncultured Geobacter sp. | reverse complement strand
ATCTCGAAAGTTTGGAGTTGACAACAAAAGCATATGCCGCCTTTTGAAACGGGAGACTTGGGCGCATGTACAATAAGGGGTTTCAATGTCAGCAACGATTACGCAACTTATCGGAGGGTCTTTTCAGGACGCCGAGGGCAACCTATTAGCGAACGGTTATCTAACATTCAAACTTTCCCAAGACGGTTCGGTAGCAGGTGTTGGGAACATCTGTTCGGGGATTGAATTAAAGATTCAATTAGATTCAATGGGCAATGTTGCAAGTTCGACCAGCACCCCACCCGCGTCTAATCAATACCTTTGGGCAAACCCTAATATATCCCCCATAAACACTTTCTACAAAGTCGTGGGATATACTGCCGAAGGGCAAAGGGCTTTCGGTTCAAATAACCAACAAGTGGCCTCGGGTTCGGTATTCAACCTTGATCTATGGGTTCCGAATACCGTTATATCGTGGTTCCCACAAACGACTCAACCTCTGCTTCTTGAAGTTAACGGGACGCCGAACTCCAGTCAGCAACTTCTTAACTTAGAGTCAACCGACTCCAGCGTAATCATCACCGATCTTGGCAACGGCAATATTAACTTCCAGTCGGGGGCTTCATCTTTCCAAAACATCATCGGCTGCACAGCCGCCGCGCTATCCGCCAACAATTTTACTCAGGGTGCCAATCTCGGGATGAGCCTGACGACCCCTTTTAATAACTCTCGTCAAAATAGCGGAAGTGGCGCTGGTGCGTCCGAAGGGGTTTTTGCGACTTATCAAACAGATTCGAGTAGCCAAACGGGCTCAATTCAAGACCAAGTACAAAATATTACTCTTGGGATTTTGAAGGACTGGTTTGCGAAAATTTCAATCTTGGGGTTTACGTCGTCTCGATATTGGAATGGGATTACGGATTCGAGCACTTCAAACAGCGGAAATGTTTTCTTCTCAGATACACCCGCTGCAAATTTTGTAGGATTTCGTTTTTCTACCGGAGCGGGTGATACCCACTATAAAGCGATATGCCAGACAGGGTCGAGTAACCAGACGGTTGTCGATACCGGGGTTTCTCCAACGGTCGCGGATAAATTGGAATTTAAACCTTCGGGCAGCACGGTGGTGTTCTACATCAACGGGATTACCGTAGCGACTATCAGTACAAACATTCCAGCGACATCCGTTGCGATGAGTACTTTTCTGTCCAACGATTGTGATGGAGACATAGGGTTGTCAAATTTTTTGATGGCCTTTTACTACGTTTACGCCATTCTGAATTACTAAGAAAGGTAGTCCATGTCTAACGCCCTTCAAGCTAACGGAGCAAATCCTGGCAAACAGACTAAGTCCGCCCCGATATATACGGGCAGATTTTTCTCTGGACTATACACTAATCGTTCTCCGTTGCGGGATGCGAAGCGTCCTCAGATTCAAGAGAAGTTTTACGGGGTGGCAGGCGATGCCCTCATTGATGGGTCGAACGCGGAGATTACTAACAAATTGACGTTAGGGCGTCGTCCAGGCAATCCCATCTACGATAATGTAAATGAGTGGCAGAATATCTTATCCTTTGACGACTTCAAGGTAAGCAAGGCGCTCAACGACGCTTTTGGTCAAGTCACCGAAGCCATATACACTATGGTGAGTGAAGGTCCTGACGTCGGCGGTTATCAGCCCGCCAACGCGTCACTGTCGGCAGTCGCGGGTCCTGACGCAGCCGTACCCTTTCAGAAGCAAGCGGGACAGTCCCCTACGACTGTTTGGAGAAGCCTGTCACCCTCCGCAGGTCAGACGTATGGCGTACAAGTAGGTAATGAATTCTATTTCGGCAACGGTGTTGACAACAAGAAGTGGCTACAAACTCTCTTCACCCGAACCTCGGCTGTCGATGATACCCTTCTCCCCTTGAACACCTACCCGTTCATGACTACGTATCTTATCGACCCTAATTTCAACATTCAACAGTTGATAGGTTCTATCGTACAGAGTGCAGACCAAACGGTCGCTTCTCCCTCCGTCAGTAATATCTATATCGAATCGCTGTTTATCGAAAACAACGTGCTCACCCTTAACATGAGCGCCGCACCCTTCAACACAGGTTCGGGTGGGGCTGTGCCCTATCCGCCCCTCGGCACTCAGTATATAATCTGGAGCCTGGACAACGGGACTACAGGCCAGTTTGGCGTCGATAATAACACGGCGTTCACAGGACAGTTAGCATTTTTGCAGGGTCTGGAAATCACCATTACTAACACGACGGGATGGTCGAACACCGTCCCTATAAAAGCGAGCGTTCTCCACGCAAACCTCGGGTCTTCGGGCTCTCCTATCGTCATCGGTGCTGGGGCGAATTCGGCGTTTTTACAAGTACTAAATGGGGGCACGGTCCCTTCTATTCAACCTAGCCAATACGTGTTGCTGGGCGCGAGTGTGCCTGTTTGGGGCTCTACAGCACCATCTTCAGTTAATAATTTTGGCGGAAGCATCACTCTGGATGGTCAGGCTCTTTGGGTAAATCGTGGTTTGACAGTCGAGAATTGGGGTATTGAACCGCCCGATGAGGCTTTGACAGTTAGTTCAACAGGAGCAACAGCAGGCTCGTGGTCCCCGAATACATACTACTCTCCCGCCAGCATTGTGCAAGATACCGCAGGCTACCTATGGCAAGTTTTCAAGCAGGGTGTAACCGGTGCGGGGTTTTCTAACGCTTCATTCCCTTCGAACCCAAACCCCGCCCCAAAATTTGATATCTATACGGTTGAATTCAACGGCGTTGTGGGTGGGGCAGAACAGGTTACGTTTGGCGTAGAAGCCATGACGGGCGCTCGATTACTGGCCGCAGGCGATACTTTTATCGTCAACAGACTTCGCGTTCAGTTCCCCGTTCAATGTACTGCCTGTAACGGGCTGACCTTCACGGTAGTGTCGT
>CAIYDQ010000107.1 GCA_903925075.1 uncultured Geobacter sp. | reverse complement strand
CGAAGGCGATGGCGAGGATGATATTTCCCCAGACCACGGGCCTGTCGGGCGGGTAGTTTCCGGAAATAAAGAAGACCATCGCCAGGGCGACAAGCCCCAGGAAAAGCGTGGTGATCGCCAGGAAACCGGCGATGCCGAGAAATTTACCGAGCAGGTAGGAGCTCCTGGTAATGGGCAGGCCGACGACACTGAAGGTGTAGCGACGCTCTATGTCCTTCCAGAGGCTCGTTCCACCAAGAAAGACCGCTAGGAGCAGCAGTATGAAAGAGATCAAGGACAGTGACAAGGTGATGGACAGTTCGGTAACTTGCCGCATTGAAAGGACGCTGATCGAGGGGATGCAAAAAAAAGCGGCAGCCGTCATCAGTATCCCTTGAAAGACCCGATCCCTGAAAAGCCCCCGGAAGGTGACAAGAAATATCTGAAACAAGGAACACCTCACTGCGCGATATCAACCTGTATACAAAAAAGGAAGGGTTGTAAGCAACCCTTCCTTTCATCGCCAAAAAACTGTCTACTAGTTCCCGGTATAATTTGTCATCCCTACGGTAGCCGTCGTCTGAGCACCTGCCGGCTTGGCCTGTGAACCGATTTTCGGATCAGTGCTGAGCGCACAATATTCCTTGTCGCCATTCGTATGACTGGAAACCGCGGCATATGCGGTAGCAGTGGCGGCTGCATTCAAGGTTACGCCAGTCGACACCTTGAAGATCCCGCCGCCGATGGTGGTGGCATTGTTCGTGGTGCTGAGGGTCATGGTGGCAAAGGCGGACGATGCGCCAGAGAGTACCGCCAGTATTACGAAAGATTTCAATAGCTGCTTTTTCATTTATCGGCTCCTTTCTTAAATTACATGGTTGGGTAGGCTTGGGCGTCGGCCATTGCTGATTCCATCTGAGTCTTGAAGTTTCTCAAGTCAGCTTGCGCGGAGGAGTTGTAAGCCTTTGCCCTGTAGGACGAAAACTGCGGGATGGCGATGGCCGCCAGGATGCCGATGATCGCCACGACGATCAAGAGCTCGATGAGGGTGAAGCCTTTGTTGCTTCTCAGTTTGTTTAACATCAGGTTTCTCCTTTCGTTGGTGTTTATACAGCGGTGAGTGGAATGTGTTGCAATCCAACGTATTTCAGCAAGACGGGTAAAGCATCTAGCAAGTTATGCACCAACGACCACCTTAGATATAAACTACTAGAAAACAAAAGAAATCATACAACTGCACATATATGCTACCAACACAAACAAGTGCGAGCGACAAATTAAGGCCGACTGAGTGACGTTTTTTGTCACCTAGTAGTCGTCACCCATGCCGAACTTTGCCAACCGGTAGCGGAAGGGACGAAAGGTCATGCCCAGCAGGGCCGCCGCCTTTTTCTTCACCCCGTTGCTTTTTTCCAACCCCTGCACCAAAAGCTTGCGCTCCAGACCGTCAAGGTAGGCCTGCAGGTCGAAGCCGCCGTCGGGTATGACCAGCTCGCCGGCGGGCACGCTTGGTATCCGGTAGTCGCGCATGCTCGCGGGCAGACAATCAACGCCAATATGGAGCCGTAGAGGATGACGCATAAGGAGGCGGTGTACGCCAAGAGCAAGCTGGCGCTGATGATGAGGGGAAATAAAGAAAGGCGAAGGGGGAAGTCACCCGGCTAACTGCGGTGCCCTCCCCTTTTGCGCTCTCAACCGTGATACGACCGTCGTGCCTTTATACGATGCGATAGACCGTGGCGAGCCCCAGCCCGCTGCAAACCTTCCTTTCATCGCCAAAAAACCCTCGACTAGTTCCCGGTATAATTTGCCATCCCTACGGTAGCCGTCGTCTGAGTTGCCGGCTTAGTCTGTGAGCCGATTTTCGGATCAGCGCTGAGCGCGCAATATTCCTTGTCGCCATTCGTATGACTGGAGACAGCGGCATATGCGGTAGCAGTAGCGGCTGCATTCAAGGTTACGCCAGTCGACACTTTGAAGGTCCCGCCGCCGATGGTGGTAGCGTTGTTCGTGGTGTCGAGGGTCATAGTGGCAAAGGCGGACGATGCACCGGAGAGTACCGCCAATATTAGGAAAGATCTCAATAGCTGCTTTTTCATTTATTGGCTCCTTTCTTAAATTACATGGTTGGGTAGGCTTGCGTGTCGGCCATTGCTGATTCCATCTGAGTCTTAAAGTTTCTCAAGTCAGCTTGCGCGGAGGAGTTGTAAGCCTTTGCCCTGTAGGACGAGAACTGCGGGATGGCGATGGCGGCCAGGATGCCGATGATCGCCACGACGATCAAGAGCTCGATCAGGGTGAAGCCTTTGTTGCTTCTCAGTTTATTTAACATCTTGTTTCTCCTTTCGTTGGTATTTTGCCGCCGATGAATTACTGCTCCCGAACCGACTTTCAAGCAAGACATCCGCTTTGCAGCAAGTTGCGCGCCAAAAAAAAATCCGGCTAACCCACTGAAATTCCTATCCACATCACCGAGAAACACGCTCTAAACTCGGGCAAAACCTGCAAAGGGACAATTAAGGCCCCCCGGAGTGACGTTTCTTGTCACCTAGTCATCGTCCATTCCGAACTTCGCCAGCCGGTAGCGGAAGGAACGAAAGGTCATGCCGAGCAGGGCCGCCGCTTTTTTCTTCACCCCGTTGCTTTTTTCCAACCCCTGCACCAAAAGCTTGCGCTCCAAACCGTCCAGATAGGCCTGCAGGTCGAAGCCGCCGTCGGGTATAACCAACTCGCCAGCCGGCACGCTCGGTATCCGGTAATCTCGTACGCTGGGCGGCAGGCAGTCGATCTCTATGACGCGGCTTCCCAGCACTACGCAGCGCTCGACGAGGTTCTCGAGTTCTCTCACGTTGCCGGGGAAGGGATAGTTAAAGAGCGCCCTCAGCGCTTCGGGGGTGACGATCTCGCCGGAGCCGGACCAGAGCGCGTATTTTTTGTAAAAATGCTCGACCAGCGCGGGTATGTCCTCCGCCCGCTCCTTGAGCGAGGGCATGCGGACCTGCACCACGTTGAGGCGGTAGAAGAGGTCCTCCCGGAACGTACTCTCGCGCACCTGATCTTCCAGGTTGCGGTTGGAGGCGGCCACGATGCGCACGTCCGCTTTCATGGAGGAACCGCCCCCCACCCGGCGGAATTCGCGCTCCTGAAGCACCCTCAAAAGTTTCGCCTGCAGTTGCAGGGGCACTTCGCCTATCTCGTCCAGGAAAAGGGTCCCCCCTTCGGCCTGCTCGAAGAGGCCGGGACGGTCGGAAACGGCACCAGTGAAGGAACCTTTGGTGTGGCCGAACAGCTCACTTTCGATCAGGGTGTCGGGAATCGCGCCGCAGTTGACCGCCACGAAGGGCGCGCTCCTGCGCCGCCCGTTGTAGTGGATCGCCTTGGCCGCCAGTTCCTTGCCGGTGCCGCTCTCGCCCATGATCAGCACGTTGGCCGTGCTGGCGGCGACCTTGCCGATCAGGTCGTAGACCTCGCGCATCTGCTTGCTCTTGCCCACCAGGCCGGAGAAGCTGAAGCGCTCCATCACCTCGGCCTTCAGCCGCTTGTTCTCCTCCACCAGGCTCCGTTTTTCCAGGGCCTTGCGGACCAGCACCTTCACCTCTTCAACCTTGAAGGGCTTGGCTATGTAATCGTAGGCGCCGAGCTTCATTGCCTCGACCGCCTGCTCGGCGGTGGTGAAGGCGGTGATCATCAGCACCGCGGTCTCGGGCGCGGCAGCCTTGATTCGGGCCAAGAGCTCGATGCCGCTCAACCCCCGCATGCTTACGTCGGAGATCACCAAATGGTAGCTCTCCCGGTCGATGCAGCGCAGCGCATCCTCGGCGCTTTCGGCCTGATCGACCCGGTACCCCTCGCCTTCCAGCAGGATGGCAAGAAACTCCCGCATGCTCAATTCGTCATCGACAACCAGAATATTGGTGTGCATTCAAATCCTCTTAAAATCGGTTCAACGTCCTTACCGAATCAAACCGATTACTCACACGGAGGCACGGGGGACACGGAGAGAACCAAACAAAATTCTTTAGTCGGGTTTTAACCAAAAGCCTACTGTCTTTGACTTTCCCCGTGTCCCCCGTGCCTCCGTGTGAGTAACATGGTTTTGACTTGAGGTAAAGGACCTCGAACTTTGACGGCTTCTGTCTTTTTCTACGCCGGCAGGTACAGGGTTACGGTAGTCCCCTCCCCTTTTGCGCTCTCCACCGTGATGCGGCCATCGTGCCTCTCTACGATGCGATAGACGGTGGCGAGCCCCAGCCCGCTCCCCCCCTTTTTGGTGGTGAAAAATGGCTCGAACACCCGTTTGAGTTCAGCCTCGCTCATGCCGGCGCCGTTGTCCTTGACGCAGATGCGAACCTGCCCGGAATCCGACCAATCATGGCCGCCATTGCCTGACAACAACTCGGCTTCAATGAAGATGCGCCCTTCTCCCCTGAGCGCTTCGGCGCTGTTCACCAACAGGTTCCAAAAGATCTGCGAGCACTGATCCTTGTCGAACAGCACGGCCAAATCCTCGGGGACGCTGTTTTCAACATGCAACCCCTTCAGGCGCGGGTCGGTGGAGAGCAACGCACAAAGATCGGCTATCACGCGCCGCAGGTTGAGAGTCACCTTGCGGGGCGGGGTGGGCTTGGCGTAGCTGAGAAAGTCGCGCAGCAATTGATCCAACCGGTCGGTCTCCCTGAGGATGATGGAAAACAGCCGCTGGTCCTTTTCATCGGGCCACTCCCTTTGCGCAACCAGTTGCACGGAGCCGCTGATGGCGGCAAGCGGGTTGCGGATCTCGTGAGCCATGCGCGCAGAGAGCTCGCCCAGCGCGGCCAGGCTGTCCGCCCGTTTCAGCTCTCCCGCCATCCGTTTCATCTGGGTCAGGTCGTGCAGGTCCAGGATCGCCCCCACCGTTTCCCCATCCTTGCCGGCAAGCGGCACCGACTTGAAGGAAAACAGCAGTTGCTCGCCGTCCGGCCCCGGGTGCTCTATCTCTCCCTGCATGACGCCAAAGACCTCGGACTGAAAACGGGCGAAGCCGGGGATCACCTCGGCAAGCGGCCGATCATAGGCGTCGGTTTGGGAAACGCCGGTCAAGATCTCGGCGTAGCGATTGAAGACCCGAATCCTGCCTGCGGCGTTTATGGTCAAGAGACCGCTGTCGATGGTCGAGACGATGGAGCTGTTCAGGCGCTCAAGCTCCGCGTAGTCGATCGCCTTTTCCTGCAGGGCGCTCTCCGAAAGCCTGGCCCGCTCGGCCAAGCTCCCGGCCAGAAAAGCGGCCAGATAGAAAGAGGCGCTGTACAGGAAGATGAGATAGAAGATGTAGCCCGCGCCGTACTGCTGGGCGGGGAGCGGACTTATCCCCAAGAGGCCGAGCCGGTCGTAATACTGAAAATCGAGGATCGAGCCGTAGAGGATGACGCACAAGGAGGCGGTGTAATAGGCCTCGGACCGTGCCAGGAGCAGGCTGGCGCTGATGATGGAAAGGAAATAAAGAAAGGCGAAGGGGGAAGTCACCCCTCCGGATAGCAGGATGAGGGTGGTCACCAGGATCAGGTCCCAGACGATCTGGGCATAGGTGATGGTGCGGACCTGTCGTGCGCCGAATTTCAGGGCCAGAAAGGAAAGGAACGAGAAGAGGTAGGTGGCGCCGACCAGGCGGGCCAGCACCGTCATGGCGCCGTCCGCGATCAGGTCCTGGCTCTGCCTGCCGAAGACGGCGACGGACGCCAGAAAGCCCGTGACCACGACCACCCGCAGCAGTATGAACCAACCGATCCTCTTCGCGTCGAGCATCCCTAACCGCCGACCGTGCTCGCCAGCTTGAAGATCGGCAGGTACATGGCAATTACCAGGCCGCCGACGGCGGTCCCGAGGAACACCATCAGCAAAGGCTCCATCATGGAAGTCATGGCGCTCACCGCGTCGTCGACTTCGTCGTCATAAAAGTCCGCGATCTTGTTGAGCATGGTGTCCATGGCGCCGGTCGCTTCGCCGACCGAGATCATGGAGACGACCATGGGCGGGAACACACCGCACGCGCCCAGCGGCTCGGCGATGGTCTTTCCCTCCGAAATCGACTGGCGCACGTTGTAGATCGCCTCCTCGACGATCTTGTTGCCGGCGGTCTTGGCGACGATCTCCAGCCCGTCCATGATCGGCACGCCGGAGCTGATCATGGTGCCGAGGGTCCTGGTGAACTTGGCCACGGAAACCTTCCTGACCAGCGGGCCGATAATCGGGGCGTTCAGGGCCAGGCGGTCGATCACCTTTTTCCCGGCAGGGGTCGCATAGTATTTGCCTACGGCGTACTTCAGCGCAAAGGCCCCCGCGATGATCACCAGGATGTATTTGATCAGAAAGTCCGAAAGGGCGATGACGAACTTGGTCGGCGCCGGTAGATCCCCGCCGAAGTCGGCGAACATCTTGGCGAAGGTGGGGATGACGAACACCAGAATGACGCCGACCACCACCACGGCGATGGACATGATGGTCAAGGGATAGACCATGGCGCCCTTCACCTGCTTCTTCAGCTTCATGGCCTTTTCGATGTAAGCCGCCAGTCGACCGAGGATGGTGTCGAGGATGCCGCCCACTTCCCCGGCGGCAACCAGGTTCACGTACAGCTGGTCGAACGCCTTCGGGTGCTTGCCCAGCGCATCGGCGAAGGTGGACCCGCTTTCAACGCTCTCCTTCACGTTGACCAGGATCTCCTTGAAGGTCTTGTTCTCCTGCTGCCCGGAAAGGATGTCCAAGCATTGCACAAGCGGCAGCCCCGAATCGATCATGGTGGCGAACTGCCGGGTGAAAACCACCAGATCCTTGGTCTGGATCTTCTGGGAACCCGAGCCGGGGAATTTGAGCTGCATGCCGAGCCCCTTCCCCTGCTCTTTCACGGATATGCCGGTAAAGCCGAATTTCTTGAGCTGGGCCTCCACCTGGGCGACGTTCGTGGCCTCCATCACTCCTTTCTGAATGCTGCCCGCCTTGCTCCTGGCTTCCCAACCGAACTTTGCCATCGTCAAACTCCTTTCCCGAATAGTCCGGGACTGGCTGCCGCTATTTTAGAGGGCGCCTTTGCTGCCCCAGACTGCCGCCCGCCGGCGAAAGCATCTGCTTCAGCTCGTCGGGCTCGGGAGAGCGCCCCAGCGCGTCCTCCACGTTGATGATGCGCTTTTGCAGGAGATTCATCAGGCATTGATTCATGGTCTGCATGCCGAACTTGTCCTGCCCCACCTGCATCTGCGAGTAGATCTGGTGCACCTTGTCCTCGCGGATCAGGTTCCTGATGGCGGGGTTGGGCACCATCACCTCCAGCGCCAGCGCCCTCCCCCGGCCGCTGGCCTTGGGGATCAGCGTCTGGGAAAGCACCCCTTCCAGCACGAAGGAGAGCTGGGTCCTCACCTGGGTCTGCTGGTAAGGGGGGAAAACGTCGATGATGCGGTTCATGGTCTGGGCGCAGGAGTTGGTGTGCAGGGTGGCGAAACACAGATGCCCGGTCTCGGCCAGCGTCAAGGCCGCCTCGATGGTCTCCAGGTCGCGCAACTCGCCGATCAGCACCACGTCGGGGTCCTGGCGCAGCACGTACTTGAGCGCATGCTTGAAGCTCTTGGTGTCGGCCCCGACTTCCCGCTGGTTCACCAGGCACCCCTTGTGCGGGTGCAGGTACTCGATCGGGTCCTCGACGGTGACGATATGGTCGTGGCGGTCGGTGTTGATCCGGTCGATGATGGAGGCGAGCGTGGTGGACTTGCCGCTGCCGGTCGGCCCGGTGACCAGCACCAGGCCGCGCGGCTTCTCGGCCAAAAGCTTGACCACGGGGGGGAGCCCCAGTTCGTCGAAGGTCAGTATCTTGTAGGGGATCACCCGGAAAACGCCGGCCACGGCGCCGCGCTGCACGAAGATGTTCCCCCTGAAGCGGGAAAGGTTCTTGACGCCGAAGGAGAGGTCCAGTTCGCTCTCTTCCTCGAACTTGTGCTTTTGGGTCTCGGTCAGGATGCTGTAGCAGAGCTGCTTGGTGTCGACCGCGGTGAGCGGCGGGAGTTCCACCGGGACCAGCTGCCCGTCCACCCGTATCTGCGGCGGGCTGTTGGTGGTTATGTGCAGGTCCGATCCCCCGCGTTCCACGAGGTCCTTCAAAAGCTGATGGAAATTGATCATAAGATTCCTCGCCCGCCTTTTCTCAATCGTCCGACACGGTCACCCGCAGCACCTCTTCGAAGGAGGTGACGCCTTCGGCGAGCTTGGTAAGTCCGGACTGGCGCATGGACTTGATGCCCAGACGCATCGACTCCCGCTTGATCTCGGCGGTGTTGGCGCCGTTCAGGATCAACTCGCGAATCGGCTCCAGCATCGGCATGACCTGATAGAATCCGACCCGACCCTTGTAGCCGGTGCCGTTGCACTTGGAGCAGCCGGCTCCGCGAAAGCAGACCACGCCGGCCGCCTGATCGGCAGGCATCCCCGCGTCGATCAGGGCCTGCACCGGAATCTCCTCGGTTTGCTTGCAGTCGGCGCAAACGCGCCTGGCGAGCCTTTGGGCGGTGATCAGGTTGACGGCGGAGGCTACCAGAAAAGGCTCGATACCCATGTTCAACAGCCGGTTGATGGTCGAGGGGGCGTCGTTGGTGTGCAGCGTGGAGAGCACCAGGTGGCCGGTGAGCGCGGCCTTGACGCCGATCTCTGCGGTCTCGAAATCGCGGATCTCGCCGATCATGATGATGTCCGGGTCCTGACGCAAAAAGGAGCGCAACGCGGCGGCGAAATTGAGCCCGATGTCCTCGTGCATCTGCACCTGG
>CAIYDQ010000106.1 GCA_903925075.1 uncultured Geobacter sp. | reverse complement strand
GTGGAGGGTTTAAACGGCAAGGCAAAACTTACTATCAAAAGAGCTAACGGCTATAAGAACCTCGAAGTCGTTAAGATAGCCTTATATCACACACTTGGCGACCTCCCCGAACCAAAGGGGACCCACAGATTCTGCGGATGAACCTCATTTCCTTTGCGCCTATGAGTGTGACCGTCACGGCAGATTCTCCGCCGCGACCAGTCCACACGAAAGTTGGGACGTTCCTTTTCCTCAGTTATCAATATGCGAAGGGCGTCCCCAAAGTCTCTCTATGTCGGGCTGTCCCCTCTGCTGTGTCCATTATTCTGGACGATATTGATAGATGAATAGCCTGTTTTCATAGTCGTACCACGGCCTGCAATTACGCCACTTTAACCTCATAAACCACGGCGAGCACTTCTTGGCTGCCTCCATCAAATCCTTCATTGTTTCTTCGCTGGCACTTTCTCCGAACATGACTCCAGCCAAAGAATTTTGGAACGGAACTTAGACTTCATCTTCGCTGCTAACAAGAGCAACGATGCGCCATTCCCTCTCGTTTTCCCAATCCGTCATCTTTTCGAGGAACAAACGGTTGCGGTGAGCGACGACATGCTGCAATAGGTATTGATCCCTTCCAACGGTCTCAAAACTTTCAAGATCAATCATGTACTGCTGCTCGTCCGGCGAGAACAAGTTTGGAACGACAGGTCTATTAACGTACTGCACAGATCCGTAGAACCGCGGTGTTGATTCGTTAAATCTCGCTCCGGTCGCATCCAGGAATTGATTTGTCCTAAAGATTAGACAAACGCCTCTATGACAATCTCCATACTGAGCCCACATTCTAGGCTTACAGTAGCCTCACTTGAAAATATCATTTAAATGATTTCCGGTAAGGGGTGGGCTATCCGTGCAAAAGCAAGCCAATCTAGCAGTTGACTTAATCGTCGAAGACAACCAATCAGACGTGCTCTGAGCAGTGGCGTGATCGAGATTTCTACCATTTTCGGCAATTCCGACACTAAAGTGCCAATCCTTGCTCTCTTTCGGATCATTCGTATTTCGATAGTGTCCCAAACGAATCGAGCCAGATTCCAAGATCTTTCGGGCAGTTTCTGACGACGTGTAGTGATAAAGATATAAGCTCGGATCATTCGCGTATTCGATCATGTCATATCCATTGATTTTGTATCGCCCAACGCTAGGCTGACCGGCGTGTCCGGTCCAGCCGTGAGTTGGGAAATCTCATCCTTTCGAAGGGACGGTTTTACCTGCCAATCGTCCTCTCTCTTCCAATCCTGTTCCGCACTTGCCAGTTCACATTTGTCACATGCAGGGTGCAACCCCTTGGGGCTCAACCGCTAGTAATTGCACTTTTCGTCTATTGGGGCAGAGGACGCAAATTTCACGCTGGTATTTGAAATACAGGACCTGTCACGTTCAACGCCACCTAGACCAGTGCCGGTCCGAATTCTCCTTATGGCCTCCTCACGCATGTCATCACTGATGGCATTCCACCAACTGGGTTTAAAGTAAATGTTCTCGATATGCTCAAAAGCAAGACGTACTGCAGCATCAGCCTTTTGGTCGTCTGGTAGCGACCTGTACGAATTAGCAAATTGAGTAGCAGGTCCATCAATGTCCTGTGTCCAGCCAAAAACCATCACGGAAACACCATTTAGAACAGTAAGGTTGAATGCGACATGCTGAAATGGTCCGCTACCCCGAGAAATCCTCTGGAGGGGATTACCATGAAAATCAAATTCAGGGTGAAAGGCTCCACAGCCTACAACCGGCAGGATATCGGAAAAGACAATGCCGTAAAATTTAAACCAGTCATAGTTTTTGCTTTTAAAAGCGACATCGTACTCAGCTTTCCAACCGGTGACGTCCTTTAACCCACGTTGTAACCCAGCACCATAGATGTGTAAATGTTCCTGAATAACGCACTGAATTTCAAAAGGAGTGCCTTTATCAATGTCCCGCTGAATATAAAGAGAACTGATCGCTGATTGTTTTGAAAACACTTCGTAGGCTATTGCGCGAAAGGATAGGAGGAAAGCCGTATCAGTAGCAAGAATTGGTTTCCCTACTTCAATTGGCTTGAACATCTCGTCATCATGTGTGCTACAAAAACCATTAAATGTAGATGCATCCTTGACGCCTAGCTTTCTGGGAATAATCTCTCCGTCGTTTTTTGCAATGTCTTCGTAGCCACATTTTACGGAAATGACGTGGCCATCCTCGGCAATAGCTGCAATTCCACCTTTTTTTTGGACAGTGTGTGCTCTAATAATCCTGTCTCCACATGTGGCAGCACTTGCTAATGGATGCGAACAATATCCTGCAGCAATCATTTCTGCCTTCATGGCGGCCAAGTATGCACCGATTGGCAGTTTGGTCTGATTCTCTCTGTCCTTATGGCATTTTTTCCACTTCTTCCCGGAACCGCACCAGCATCGCTCATTTGGCGGCATCTTTCGTGAGGCTTGAAGTGGCGAAGGAGGATTAAACCGTGCGCTTAGTGATGGATGGACTGTCATTTAGATTTCCTTCATTTGTGGTCCAACCAATAGATGACCGGAGCGTGCAAGGTAGCGCCACCTTGCAAGGTAGCCGAATCATGTTAAACTTCGCGCATGTATCGTACACGTAGGCATGGTAGCCAGAAATTCAACGAGAAAATGGCGAGGTGGCGCGAAATCCAACTGCGCCAGAAGCTTGAGATGCCTGCGCCCTATTACGGCCCGGAGCCGCCGGAAATCCGCCGCCGCATCATCGTGGAAGATTACGACGGCCCGGAAACTACCCGCCATGAGATCATCCTCCATCGCTCCAACCGCATCGACTGCTACCTTGTGGAGGTTGACGGTCGAATGCTTCCCGACCGCAAAGGGTGGTCCAGCGTCCTGGAGATGGTCAGAAAAGCCTTCATCCGGGTAGGCGCTTTCTGGTGAGTCCTTTACTACCCATTCCCCCTTACGCCTCCATCAACCGAAGGTAAAGCAACCCCACAAATCGGTTAATTTTGATCTTCCACAGCAACATGCTTCGCTCACTGCCCTCTTCGTCAAATGTTGTCATCCGGGGGATGTTGTCGGGTGGGATGGATAGTACGGCTTTGATGAATCTATTTCAATAGAAAAGCCCCACGCGGTGCTCGGCATGGGGTTAACTGCAAACGCGCCTTCCTTTATAGGAGTGAGCGGAGGGGAGAAGGCGTGACATTTTGCGGACTTACCACCCTCTCCCCACCATCTCCCCCATTAATGGCCCATCAAGGGGAGGGAGGATTGATCCACGGTGAGGCTATCGTCTTCGCCTCAGGAACTCGCCGATCGCCGGGTTGACCAGCTCAGGATGGGTCAGCGGGGCCATGTGGCCGGGGCCGCTCAGCTTTTCGAAGCTCCAGTGCGGACAGGCCTCCTCCAATATCCCCACGATCTCCAGGATCGGCCGCCGGGTGCCGGTGTCGTGCATCACCATGGTCGCGGCCGGCAGCGAGCGGCACATCTGCACGGTGGAGGCCTCCTCCAGGATGGCGTCGAACTCGTGGACGCAGCAAGGGATGGCCGCGGCGAAGGCCGCCTGCCTTTTCTCCGGCATGCCGGCCCAGGCGCCGTCGCCCAGCCAGTAGTCGGCGAACCTGCCGGCGGCGGTGGGCCAATCGCCGCTGCCGCCAAAACTCTTCACGTGCTCGGCCAGCTCCCGCGACTCGCCGTAGGCCTCGTGCCGCCCGTTCTGGCGCAAGAGATGGGGCAGCATCGGCTCGAACAGCACCAGTTTCCCCACCCGCTCCCCCAAAAGAGAGGCGGCCTTGAGGGCCACCGCGCCGCCGAAGGAGTGCCCCACCAGGTGCACCGGCCCCCGGGTCTCTTCGCACAGCGCCAGGACAAGCTCGGCCTGGTCCGCAAGCGTCTGCTGTTCGTCTCGCTCCCAGGCGGAGGTTTCGCCGTAACCGAAAAGGTTCGGCGCGATCACCCGGTAATCGCGCTTCAAGGTCTCCATGAACGGCCGCCATTGACGGTTGCCGCTGACCGAACTGTGTATCAGCACGACCGTCTCGCCCGTCCCCTCTTCCAGATAATCGATCCGCTTGTCGCCTTTAGAAAATACCGGCACCTCTCCCTCCCGTCATCCATGTGTCATCCGTGCTTTCCGGGCATAATATAACACTGTGTCGCCATGCCGGTCAAAAGATGAATGCATCTGGCGGGCGATGTTTTTCGGCCAGTCGCATAGAACTCGCACTTCCCCACTACCCCCCCCTTAGGTCCTCGCCCGAAATCCAGCAAAGATCGCTGGTCCCTGTTGACCGATAAAACTCCAATGATAGAATTCAGTGTTCGAAAATCATTAGTAACGGCTAATTGATAACCGGCAACAAGGAGAAGCGAGATGAGACCATTGGCAATGCCAGCAGCCGCCCGCTTCGCCTGCGCGCCGTTCTCGCTCGCCCCCGTGACGGCCGGCAGCCCGGTATCGGCGCTGACCCACCGTAACGACACCGTACTGTGCAGCACGACCAGGGACGGGGTGAAGTAAATGCCGACAGCGACCAACAAGGCATCTGCTGCCCTGGAACTGCTGGCAACAAAGCCGGCGCAGCTGTCGGTGATCCTGCTCTGCGCCTTACTGTTGACCCTTCCCTGCGTCACCCGGGGCCTTACCAGCGGTTACGACTCAACGACCCATGCGCATTATCAGCACCACTTCAGTCAGCAGTTCTGGGACGGCGAGCTTTACCCGCGATGGCTGGCGGAAGAGAACAAGGGGTACGGCAGCCCGATCTTCCTTATCCAGTATCCCCTTCCTTATCTGATCACGGCATTGCTGCGTCCGTTCGCCGCCTTTCCCACCAACCCGGATCGAGAGGCCAGGGAACTAGGCCTTTTGGTTTTCATCATCCTGGCAGCTGCGGGAGTGGCCGCCTGGCACTGGTTCGGAAAATTCGCCGGGCCGCAGGCCGCGACTTTGGCGGCAGTCGCCTACATGGCCCTCCCTACCTTCATGGTGGGCATCTATCTGCGGGCCGCCCTGGGCGAGTTGTGCGCGCTTATCTGGATGCCGCTGCTGTTTGCGCTCTGCGAGTCGATGCACAAGCACAAAGCCGCCATGTTTCCTCTGGCTGCGGCTTTCGCCATGCTGATCATGAGCAATGTGATCCTTACCTTGCCGTTCGTGCCGGCCCTGAGCGTCTACGCGTTTTTCACCGGCAAGTCGTCGGGGGTCGCTTGCTGGCGATCCCTCCGTCGGCTATGGCTCGCCTTGCTGCTGGGCTCGGGCATGGCCGGCGCTTATCTGCTGCCGGTGATCGCCTACCGGGGCTTCTTCAACCTCGACGGACTGGCCGACAATCTGGCCGATTTCGAGTTCGGGAGATATTTCCTCTACTTCGCCTCGGGCACGCAGGACCACCGGCTCTTGCTGGCTGCGGGCGGCTCCGCCTGCGTGGCCCTGGTCGCCGGCTGGCACCTCGCGCGCTTCCGGGGGCATCCGGCAGCGAAAACGGCGATGGCGGTGGCCTTGCTTTTGGGGCTGTCGAGCATGATACCCGGTCTGGGCCAAAAACTGGTCACGCTCAGCAATTTCACCGTCACCTCGTTCCATCCCTACGACTATTTGATGGCGACCATGCTCCTGGCCTTCGCCTCGACCATCTTCCTTGGCCTCATCGCTTATTGCCGGTTGCCGGCGCCGAGAGATCGAAGGGACTCGATCCTTTTGCTGATCGCCTGCCTGGCTTTCCTGCCGATGCTGCCGATCGCCGCTCCCGTTTGGAAAGCCCTCCCCGCCCTCAAGATCCTGCAATTCCCCTTTCGCTTCGGGGGCATACTCACTGTCGCCGTCGCGGGGTTGATCGCCTCGTCGCTCAATCGCCACCACCCGCACGAGCGCGCCGACCACTGTTTTGCCCCGGCGCCGCTCGTGTGCCTGGCGCTCATCTGGGTGGTCGGCAGCGGCATGCTTACCTGCAGGGTGGACGATTTTTCCCGCGCTCCTCGCCAGACGGTCCAGTACCTGGAGGCGCAAGATCTGGACCTCATGTACCGCACCTATGTGGCGCCGGGGCACCTCCCCGCCTTCGCGAGGAGCCTGGGGACCGAGCCTTCCTCCTATTTCGCCGCGCCCGCGCCGGGAGACGGACTGCTCCGCGGCCGCCTGCTCAGCGGCGAGGGCGAGGTGGACGTGGTGCGTGAAAACCCCCGGTCTCTTTTGGTTTCGGCCAATTGCAGCGACCGGGCGCGACTGGAAATCAGTCAGCTCTACTTCCCCCTGTGGCGCAAGGTGCCCTTAAACGGCAGCTCCGACGACACCCGGCTCGGCGCGTCCACGGCGGGACTGGTCGAGCTCCCCTTGTCGCCCGGCAAACAAGAGTTCCAACTGGTCTTCGACGGCGGCTCCTGCGAGCGCTGGGGCTTGAGGATCTCCGTCACTTCCTTGCTGGTTTCGCTGCTGGGCTACGGTTACTTCGTGCTCCGCTCGATGGTGGTGCCCAATGACTAGCAACCGGCTCAGATTAGCGGCATCACTGGCATTCGGACTCGGGCTCCTCTTTTTGCCCCTGAAGTACGCCGACCTCCCCGGAACCATGGCAGCGATCGGCGGCGCCAACCTCTCGAAGCTTGTGGCGGCGCTGTCGTTGCTGGTGCTCGCCTATCTGCTGGGCGGCAGATGGATGATCAGCCAAGAGGCGGCCCCGCCAATGAACGAGAGCGACGCCGACAGCGTCATCTTGCGAAAGACCAGGGAGCAGTTAGCTCAACTGTCGCAGGACCTGGGCGTACAGCTCAAGGAAAAGCGTCGAATAGAGTTGTCCATCGTCATTCCGGCCTACAACGAGAGCATCCGGCTGCCGAACACGATGCTGGAGACCGTCAAGTGGTGCGAAGAGCATTGTTCGGACTACGAGACCATCATCGTGGACGACGGCAGCACCGACCGGACCCTGGAGATAGGGAGGCTCTTTGCCGAGTACCAGGACAAGGTCCGCTGCATTGCCAACCCGCATCAGGGCAAGGGGGCGGCGGTGAGAAGCGGCATGCTCAATTCCTCAGGGGAGCAGGTGCTGTTCATGGACGCCGACGGCGCCACCCCTTTGGAGGAAATAGCGAAGCTCAGGGGCAAGTTGCAGGAGGGGTACGCAGTCGCCATCGGTTCCCGCATCGTACAGACTCCCGGGGAGACGCTGGTGGTCAGCTCGCTGCAGCGCAAGATCATCGGCCGGCTGTTCGCGGCAATCGTCGATCTATTCGGCGTCAGAGGCATCGGCGATACCCAGTGCGGCTTCAAGATTTTTCGCAAAGAGGTGATCCGGGATATTTTTACGCGGCAAAAGTTGGAAGGGTTCGCCTTCGACGTGGAAATACTGTTCCTGGCGCACAAGCTCTCCTTGCGCGTTTGCGAGGTGCCGATCAACTGGCACAACAAGGAGGGTTCCAAGGTGAATCTGATTCTGGACAGCATGAGAATGCTGCGCGACGTGCTGAGACTGAAGCTTATCCATAAGAATTTGAAGCCGGAACTGCTGAACGGCGAGTTGAGTGTAGAGACGGGCGGGAAAAGGTTGTAGAGGGCGTGATTTATTTCAGCCGGAGCAAAGGCGAGCGCGGGCAGCGCTGCACCCCTCACGGAGAATTATGAAATGATCAAAGACACCGGCGGCAGTTGGCTTTTGCGTTAGCCGCCACGCTCGGCCGTCTCCGCATTACCAGCCTTTATGAAGCGGCCGTCCCGTTTCCAGCAGCGTTTTCAAGCCTGAAAGCACCATCGGCCAACCAGAGGTGATCCCTTCCAGCATCCTCGAATCCGGTTCAAGCCGGTCATGGCTGACCGTCAGCCGCACGATGCTGGCAATCTGCTCGATCTCAAAGCTTACCCGCGAGTGCTTTTCGCTGTCAGCCGCATCGGTGGGGAAAGCCCACGTCAGGACCAAGCGCCGAGGCGGAGTGCTCTCCAGCACGGTGCCGACCAGATCGACCGTGCCGGCCTCGTCACAGCGCCGATGCTCCCAGGGCGAGCCGGGCTGCCAGTCGGAAACGTTGCTATGGTCCCAATATTGTTCAGTCATCTCCGGATCGATTAAGGCTTTCCAGAGCTTTTGAGGCGTGGTAGCTATGTAGGTTACATAGATGAACCGCGTTGTGTCCATGATCAGTCTCCTTGAAGTGGCTTGTTGAGATCGCGCAATGCGCGCAGCCGGTTCAGCCGGTTCACCCCCTGATGCCACCTGCCCTTCGCCCTTCGCCCTTCGCCTTTCGCCTTTCGCCTTTCGCCTTTCGCCCTTAGCCCTTAGCCCGCCTACCCCGCATTCTCCAAAGCCGGAGCGCCGACCATTTCCGAGTCGTCAACGGCTTCGGCTGCGGCGAGTTCCGTGGCGCGCCCCGATTTGAGCGGCTTTTCCGGGAGAAACAGCGAGAGGGCGAACGCCGCCAGAACGACGCCCGCGCCGGCCAGGAAGGTGGAGCTGATCGCGCTTCGGTATCCGGCCACCACGAGATCGCGCTGCGCCGCCGGCAGTCGAGCGATCTGCTGGATCCCTTGTTCGACCAGCGAACGGGCTCCCGAGCCGGAGCCGGAATCGAGATGAACGTTGTGCAGCCGGGTGGCGACTATGGCGCCTGCCATCGCCACGCCAAAAGCTCCTCCCAGCGACCGAAAAAAGCCTGCGGTTGCTGTCGCCATGCCCAATTGCTCCGGTTTCACCGCGTTTTGAATGGCGACGGTGAGGTTAGGCATCACCAGTCCGAAGCCGAACCCGAGCAGCAGCAAAGCGGCCTCCATCGGCCAAATCCCCGCCCCCACGGCCGAGGCCCACATCACCGCGAGCAATGCCGCGACGGCGAGGGCCAGCCCGACCACCGGAAAGATCTTGTAGCGACCGCTCCTTGAGACCAGGCGCCCGCCGATAAAGGAGGAGATGATCAGGCCTACGGTCATGGGCGCCATCATCAACCCGGCGCGCGACGGCGAAAAGCCGAGCACGAGCTGGAAAAACAGCGGCAGGAACACGGCGGTCCCCAGAAGCGCCATCAAGGTGAGTCCGATGACGCCGGAGGCGATGACGAAGACCTTGTTGCGAAAGATCTCGGGGGAGAAGACCGGTTCCGCGGCGCGCAATTCCTGGCGCACCAGGAGACAGAAGAGGAGCGCCGAGGCGCTCGCCATCGAGAGGATCAGCGGCGAAGACCAGGGATAGGAGACGCCCCCCCAGGTGAGCACCAGCAGCAGGCTGGTGGTCCAGGCGGTCAACAGCACCACCCCCGCATAGTCGATGCGGTGGGAGACGGTGCGCTGCGGGCGGCGCAGTCCGAAGACGATCAGAGCCATCGCCAGCCCGCCCACCGGGAGGTTGACGTAAAAGATCCAGCGCCAGGAGAGCGCATCGGTGAGAAAGCCCCCCAAAAGCGGGCCGGCGATGCTGGAAAACGCGAACACGGCGCCGAAGAGTCCCTGGTAGCGTCCGCGCTCCCGCGGGGCGACCAAGTCGGCGATGGTCGTCTGGGCCAGGGTGATCAGGCCGCCCGCCCCCAACCCCTGGATGCCGCGAAAAACCACCAACTGGGTCATGGTGTCGGAGAGCCCGCAGAGGCAGGAGCCGATCAGGAAAATCAGGATCGACACCACGAAGGTCGGCTTGCGCCCGAACATGTCGCTCAGTTTGCCGTAGAGAGGAGTCGTGGTGGTGGAGGTGAGCAGGAAGGCGGTGACCACCCATGACAGATGGGAGAGTCCTCCCAGGTCGCTGACGATCATGGGGAGAGCGGTGCCGACGATGTTCTGGTCCAGCGCCGCCAAGGCGAGCGCCAACATGAGTCCTGCGAAGACGGTGCGGAGCTCGCGCGGCGAGACCGGCTCAAGGATTTCTGCGGGGGGTTGCTGGTTCATATTAACTGTAGTCCCGGATTGTTAGAGAAGTAGGTAGAGCAGACACGAGGAACTTGGGCAGGCGCTTTTGCGCGCGCCGGCACTCCTTTATAGCACATTTACCGCCGGGGGGAGGAGCAAAACTATGGAATTTATCGAGAAAATATTCTACACTGCCGGGAATTCGAAACCTGAAACCGTGCCGACTGCATCGCCAAACCGTTTCACGGCGAACTTAGAGGAACTATGGCCGATTGCCCAAGGTCGTCATCGCTTAAATCCGCATATCTCGCCTTCATGCTGCTGTTGCTGCTCTCGACTCCCCGACCAGGCCAGGCCGACGGCAACGCGGCCGGCTCCGCGCACTCCGCCCCGAGCGATCGTCAAATCCTGGTGCTTAACTCCTACCAATACGGCCTGCCGGTGCCGGACTCCATCAACAGAGGCATTCTCGCCTCGTTGACCGCAGGCGGCGTCGGCATACGCGACATATTCGTCGAACACATCGATCTCGCCCGCATCCCGAGCAGCGAACAATGGGCCCGCCAGGCCGATTTCCTGCGCGGGAAACTGGCGGGCAAGCGCGTCGACACCATCATCGCCGAGGGACCTCTGGCGGTTAAATTCCTGGGCAACGAGGGGAAAACGCTCTTTCCCAACGCCAACTTGATCACCATGATCGCGCCCGACGACTCCCATTTGAGCGTCACGCACCGCAGGATATTCGAATCGCCGTGGCGGGTGGATCCCGGCGGCACGCTGCGCGCGGCGCTGGAACTTTTCCCGCGGACGCGGCGGGTTTTCGTGATCACCGGTTCGAACGACGCCATCCTCCCCTTTCTGGAGACGGCCAGGAAGGCGTTTGCACCCTGGAAGGGAACGCTGGATTTCGAATACGCCAACGAGATGACCTATGAGGAGATGCTGCGGCGGGTAGCCGCGCTCCCCCGGGACACCGTGGTCATCTACTCGTCGTACTTCAGCGACAAGACCGGTCGTGCCTTCGCGCCGGTCGACGTCGCCGCAAACGTCTGCCGAGTGGCGGCCTCTCCGGTCTTCGCCATGCAGGACAATTTTCTGGGCAAAGGGATCGTCGGCGGGTCGCTGCTCAGAACGGACGAGATGGGCAAGCAAGCCGGCAAAGTCGCCGTCGAATTTCTGACCGGGCGGCTGGAACCCGACCGGCCGTTGTCAAGCTTCGCCCCCGCGACTCAAATGATGTTCGATTGGCGCGAACTGGTCCGTTGGCACCTGGAAAGCGCGCCTTTGCCCAAGGGGAGCGTCATCGTCAACCGCCCTCTTACCCTTTGGGGGCAATACAGGTTTGCCGTCGTTATCGCCGGGATCCTCATCCTGGTGATGACTTCGCTGAGCATAGCGCTGGCGGCTTTCAACCGCAGCTTGAAAAGGGCCAAAGACAACCTGCTGGCGCTGAAAGAGGAGCTTCAGGCGCAAAATGAAGAACTGGCCGTGGCCGAGGAGTCTTTGCGGGAGCAAAACGACGAGCTCTTGGCGACCGAGGAGAGGTTGCGGATTCAGATACGCGAATACGAGGAGAGCCAGGAAACGCTGCACGAAAGCAACGAACGCTACCAGATGCTGTTCAAATCCAACAGTTTGCTGACCCAGCGGCTGCAGCTGGCCACCTCGGCCGCCCAACTGGGCGTGTGGGATTGGAACGTCCAAGAGAACACCATGGACTGGGACGACCGGATGTTCGAGCTCTACGGAACCACCCGGGAGAGCCTGCCAAGCGGCGCGCAGGCCTGGACCGACCTGCTGCATCCGGAGGACCGGGCGCGGGTCGGCGGCCTCTACCAGGCGGCGCTTGACGGCGGAGGAAAATTCGACGCCACCTTCCGGGTTCTGCACCCCGACGGCGCGGTCAAGTATCTCAAGGCCAACGGCGTGGTGGTCCGGGGAACCGACGGCGCTGCTGAGCGCGTCATCGGCATCAGCGCCGACATCACCGAGCAAAAACTGGCGGAGGAGTCGATGCAATCCCTGTTGGACTGGACGCCGATAGCGACCTTCGTCCATCGCAACGAGCGCATCCTGTACGTGAACCCCGTGGCCAAACGGATATTCGGCGCAACCGGCATGCGAGATCTGGGGGACAAGAAGTTTCTGGATTTGATCCACCCCGATTCCCATAAAGTAGCCTTGGCGAGGAAAGCCGTTACCGACCAGGGCCTCCCCATACCGGTAACCGTGCAAAAGTTCGTCAAGCTCGATGGAACCGTCTTTCAGGCTGAAATCCAGAGCACCATGTTCGATTACAACGGCGAGAAGGCTTATATCTCCTGCATTATCGACATCGACGACCGGTTAAAGGCGGCGGAGGCCAAGCAGAACCTGGAAGTGCAGCTTCAGCAGGCCCAAAAGATGGAGTCGGTGGGGAGCCTGGCGGGGGGCGTGGCGCATGACTTCAACAACAAGCTCAGCGTCATCATCGGCCACGCCTACCTGGCGCTGGACCGGCCGATCCCCGACGAGGTGCGCGACAGCCTGGTGCAAATCCGAAAGGCAGCCGAACAATCGGCGGATCTTACCCGCAAGTTGCTGGCTTTTGCCCGCAAACAGACGATAGCGCCCCGGGTGATGGGACTCAACGACACCGTGTCCGGCATGTTGAGCATGCTGAGTCGGCTGATCGGCGAGGACATCCGCATCGCCTGGCTGCCGGCGGCCCAACTGTGGCCGGTGAAGTTCGACCCGTCTCAGATCGACCAGATTCTCGTCAACCTCTGCGTCAACGCCCGCGACGCCATCACCGACAGCGGCAACATCGTCATCGAGACGGAAAACAGCAGCATCGATGAAGAGTACTGCGCGCGCCACGCCGAAGTGACGCCCGGCGACTATGTCAGGCTGGTCGTCAGCGACAACGGCTGCGGCATGGACAAAGCCACCCTTGACCGCATCTTCGAGCCGTTCTTCACCACCAAGGAGATAGGGAGAGGCACCGGCCTCGGCTTGGCCACGGTGTTCGGCATCGTCAAACAAAATAACGGTTTTATCGACGTCTCCAGCGAACCCGGGGCGGGAGCCACCTTCGGCATTCACATCCCCAGATACCTTGGAGAGTCCGATCAAGCGCCGCGAGAAGAAGCGCCGGCGTCGGCCCCGCGGGGCCTGGAGACGATCCTGCTGGTGGAAGACGAACTTCCCATCCTGGAGATGGCCGCAAAGCTACTGACTAAACAAGGCTATACCGTGCTGTCGGCGAACAGCCCGATCGAAGCCATCCGTCTTGCCAAGGAGCACGCCGGCGAAATCAGCCTGGTCATCACCGACGTGATCATGCCCAAGATGAACGGCAAAGATCTCGCCCGCCGGCTCAGGGCAATGCGCCCCCGACTCAAGTGCTTATACATGTCCGGTTATACAGACGACGCCATCGCGCACCACGGCGTGCTCGACGAGGGGGTGAATTTCATCACCAAGCCGTTCTCGTTGCCGGACTTTGCCGGCAAAGTGCGCGAAGTTTTGAACGGCTGATGCCAACGGGAAAGTGCCGCTTGCTTGTGGGAGATTATCCGCGAGTTGAGCTAGGAGAAGAGGGCCTTGGCGTGGGGGGCGCCCGTGGATTCGGGCGACGCGCCTATCTTCTCGTCGGCGGGATCCTGGAAAACCTGAAAAAAGCTGTCGAGCATGGCTTCGTCGAAGCCCAAGACGGCGGCTTCCGGCAGTTCAAGCAGAGGTAGCTCCTCGTTGCATTCCAAGCCGAGCCCCTTCACCTTGCAGGCGGCGTTGACGAACCTTACGATGACCATGACGGTATCGTCGGGGTCAACGCTGTCGTTGTGGTGGTCGGCCACGATGTGGTAGTAGATTTCAGGCAGCTTCCACTGCTTCATCAGGCGGCGTCCCTGTTCCACATGATGAGCGGCAAAGACTTCCATGAGCAGATCCCGTTCCAAATCGGCCTCGGCCACCCCCATGATGTTCAAACGCTCCATCGCCTTCAAAAGGAAAAGCTTGCCGATATCGTGCAGCAGGCCGGCCATGTAGGCCTGGTCGGCGTACTGCCGGTGCCCGGTATTCTGAGCCACCCACTGGCAGCCGACGGCGCAACTGTAGCTATGCTCCCACAGCGACTGCATCAGAGCATGGACGACTTCGTTCTTGGAGGAATGCAGGCTCGACTGCGAAACCGTCATCGCGATGTTGCAGACCTGCCGGCTGCCGAGCCTGATGACCGCGTCCTTGATGGTCTCGATGGGGACGCGCCCTATGTAGGCGGCGGAGTTGGCCATCTTCAGGATATGTCCGGCGAGCGACTGGTCCTCGTTGACCAGGCTGATGGTTCTTCCCATGGAAAAGTCGGGTTTTTCCAAATGATGCTGCAGTTCCAAGGCAACCATATGGAAAACCGGAAGCTCGAACGGCAGCGTGTTGAGCAGACAACTGAAATCTAGAGAGTTGGACATGCTTGCCATCTCCTTGCGGTAATTCTGAACATGTCAACGGTTTGTTGAGAAGGTATTTATGGTGTGGAGCAAAAACCCAAGGATGTTATTAGGCAACAAGCTGCCATCTTTGTACCTGTTTTCGACTTCGGTGCGGAACTCGTTGAAATCGATCTGCAGAAACAGCTCTTGCTGGTTTGGCGTCAATTGTTGATACGCCTGCGCGCAGAGCGCCTTCAATTCTTCATGCCTCGCTTGATCGACCGGTTCGGATGCCGAAGCAGAGCCTTCGCTCTGAACCCGTTTGGCAACATGCATGACCCTGCTATAGAAGTCGTAAAAAGCGGCATCGTCGCTATCCGTGTAGATCTTGTCGATATAGCGGAAAACTTCCTCCAGCCCTCCGGATTTCGGGAAAGAGTCCGCTCCAAAAAGCAGCGCGGGGTCCGTGGTCAGACACAGCTCCATGAGTTCGTAGCTCATGGCTTTTTTGACTTTGGCGTTTTCAAGCCTGATCTCTTCGTCTGTCATTGCCTTACCCCGATGCCACCAGTTAGTAACCCGAAGCAGTCTTCTCGCTTTTTTCAAGTAAAACGGCAGTGCCAAGGACCCGGAGGGGTAGGCCGGTGGCACGAGACATCACGACCCCATCTCAGCCCGTTATCATACCGATTTACACCCATAATACAAGAAATTCTTGCCCGAATGAACCCCTCAAGTAGCCATAATGTGGAATCCCGTCGCCCGGGTGCAGGTGGACGGCTTTCCGCCCCCCGAGTTCCAGATTAACCGCAGTCATTTGCGGCCGCGCGATTGTGTGTTACTAAGAGTGGAAATCTTCGCGGTCCAGGGGGAGGAATTCTGGAGATAAACAGCGCCAGCGGGTACTAATGGATGGGGAAGGACGGGGACCTTTTGCGATCCGGGGGGAGTATGGGCCATTTATGGGGTGCGATCAGTATTGCGGCGCTCATCGTCGCGGGCCAGGCGGCTGCGGACGACCAGGCACGGACGGTGGAAACCGCCAAGGAAAAGGCCGAGGTGCTGGAAAAGAAGGTCGCGGACAAAGGCGTCAAGGCGCATCCATCTCCAGAGGCCACCATCAAGAAGAGCGAAGCGCAGGCAGTCGATCCGGCCGGCAAGGGGGCCTTGAACGATCCGATCACCTGTCTTTCGCGCACGATCTACTGGGAGGCCAGGGGCGATGGAGCCGTCGGCATGGAAGCCATCGCCAATGTCGTCATGAATCGCCTGGGGCAGAGAGGCTTTCCGGGCGATGTCTGCAGCGTCGTCAAGCAAGGGCATGAACATGGCGCCTGCCAGTTCTCGTGGTGGTGCGATCACCGCTCGGATGACGCGAAAGAAGTTAACTCTTACGCGTTAGCTAAGGAAATAGCTCGAAAAGCCCTCAACCGGCAGCTACCCGACCGAACCGGCGGCGCATTGTATTTTCAGCGGCTGAAAGCGAAATCCCGGTGGTCCAAGGAATACGTCAGGACCGCGAAGATCGGGAAAACCGTCTTCTACAAGCCTCCCGTAGCCACGGCAAAGTAGGAGCAATCTTCGGGGCAATCGTGTCATCTTCGGGGGAAATCGCGTCACCTTCGACGGCAGTCGTGTCATCTTCGAGGGCGGTCGTGCCATCTTCGAGGGCGGTCGTGCCATCTTCGAGGGCAGTCGTGCGATCTTCGAGGGCAATCGAGTCATCTTCAAGGGCAATCGTGTCATCTTCAAGGGCAATCGTGTCATCTTCGGGGGCAATCGTATCATCTTCGGGGGCAATCGTATCATCTTCGGGGGCAATCGTATCATCGATGGTTCGCATCGAGAGGGTGTAAAAAGGTTTGTGTAAATGGCCATTCCGGGGTAATCATCTTCCCCCAAGGAGCTGCCATGACCATTGACCTCGCCGTAATCGATGACCTACTGAAAAAGTATCAGACCCC
>CAIYDQ010000105.1 GCA_903925075.1 uncultured Geobacter sp. | reverse complement strand
GGAAGTCCAGCAGGCGCGAGTCATGTAGTGTGACCTCCTTGTTTAGATCGTATTTACTCCGCAGATGTACAGCCATGGCCTTCGACGCCGTCATTAGAAACGTTTTGATAGGTTAAGGCAGATTCACCGGGAGTCGCTGAAAAGAAAATAACATGGTGAGTCAACATTAATTTGTTTGGCGGTCCGCTTTTAAATAGTTCGTGACCAAGGTGAAGGCGAAGTGGACGCCGGGCGAGGGGGACAGGCACCCGGCGGAGCCGGTCCCCTGCACGCAGACGCCTGGACGCCTCCATGGTTACCTAAAGAAAACCTGGCTTCTTCTCTCCTTCAGGGCATATACTAAGACCAGGGATTGAGCCTAGTAATAGCTAGACAGACTTGGCAACGAGCCGAGCCACCGCCTAAAAAGGAGGGGGCCATGTCTGTTACAAGCATTGCACCCAGAAGCGAACCGTCGGTCAGTACCGTCAAGTCGGTATCCCCACTTGCACCCGCCAAGATCGTCCCCACCCTGCCTCAAAAACGCGATTCCGTCACCATCACGACTCCTGCCTGGGCCAAGGCCAGGGAACTGAAGTTCGAAGGGGAGAGCGTTAAACAAATCGCCTTCGATCTGAACATCGACATCAAGACCGTAGACGGTTATCTGGGCATTACCCCCGCCAAGGTAGCCGCAGCCTACACGGCAAAGCCGACTCCTCCTTTCAGCGTGAACGTCACGGCCTAGCTCATAACATGGTGGCCGAAGGGCAGGATGCCGAAGGGAATGCCGCCGGAGCCGGGATTGACCCGGGCGCCACGCATGACGTCGGCCGCTCTCCGCGTTATTTTCGATTAACGGCAGCGGCAAAGCTTAGCCGGCGCTCGCCCCGTTCGTGCCGGACTGCCAGCGGAAACAGCGGATTTTTAGAGATAAATTTTCAGCCGATCGGCAATTTTGCGGCAGATGGGTGAAGAAAATTTGTCTTGATTTTACCCGTTCGTTTGGGTAGCTTCGACTCCAACGCAGAGCAGCACCGATAGACGATAATACTAAACCATCCGTGAGGGTGGGGCGGAAAGCCTACAGGGTCTTGAAGAAGACAGCCGGGTTGCCGAAATATCATTCCGATATTTGGCCCCGGCTTTTTTGCGTCTTGCGAACGCGAGATGGCCGCCTACAACGCGCATGCGAGGGAGTCTTATGAACAAAAGGTTCGGTCTAAGCTCACAATTCAAACTGGCGGCGGTCATCGCCGCACTGGCGTCGCTTTCTGCCGGCTACACGGCGACGGCCGAGACTTCGGGGGGGAAACCGGCGCCGTCCCTGGCCACGGCGCCTGCCGCCAAGGCCGAGCCGTCAACGCCGGCGAGGGGAGCCCAGGGAGACGACTACACCCCGTCTTTTTTCAAGCCCTACGCCCAGCCGCCCGCCGCCGCGCCCGCCGAGGCGGAACAGACGGCTCTCAACCAGAGGTTGTCGGTCACCAAAAAGGATCTCGCGGCCTGGCAAAGTTTCGCCGAATATACCTTTAAGTACGGCGATTTGAAGGTGCTGACCCAATTGCGCAACCCGGTGGACGACTATCTGGGCAAACACGTGAACAATCTGCTGGAACAGGTCGCCGAGAACGCTCCCCCGGAGACGGCTCGCCTTACCGCGGAGATCCTGTGCGTCAAGACGCGTCTCTTCCTGAGCCTCAGCCGGCGGGAAGAGGCTCAAAATACCGTTGCCGAAATGAGGAAACGGTTCATCTCCTGCCCGCAGATGACGGTCGATTTTCTCGGCAAGACCGCCACCCTGGATCAAGGGATCAGGACGCTGGAAGAGCTGATAAAAACGGCCTCGGCAGCAAACAAATAAGGGGAGGGTCACATGGAATTATTAGGCTTCATCTCGGTAAACCCCGAAAGCTTCAATCTCTGGTCCTTGCGGATCTCCATGTCGCTGACCACCTGCATTTTCGTTTTGGGCTGCGTGCTGTCGATTCGGGCCTTCTTTTATGCCAGAAGGGTGGATTCCGGTCTCCTCGACCGCGTCAAACACCAGGACATGTCGCCCAAGGACAGCTTGACGGTGAGCGTCACCAAGATTCTCTTTTCCACGACCCGCAGCGAGGGGAAGGAAGACGGCGGTCAGGCGCCGTTTCTCCACGACGCCACCCGGCAGGTGGCGGAGAATATGTTCGAGGGGAAGTTTCTCGACAAGATTTCCATGTGCGCCAACCTCCTTCCCCCCATCGGCCTCTGGGGAACCGTCTCCGGCATGATCGTGATCTTTCTTTACACCGCCGATCCCGGCAACGCCTTGAGCAAGGGGGCGGTCGGCACCAAGCTGTGGTCGACTTTTCTGGCGCTCATCTACTACGTCACCCTTGAGGCCATTTACCTGCTTTTGACCATCAAGTCGCGCAGATGCATCGATCGTGGATTGAGCGTGAGCTTTGAAAGGAAGTGACCTATGCGCGGCAACAAACGACATACCTGGCTCTTTTCCTTCACCGATACGGCTTTTCTGCTGCTGCTCGTCTACACCCAGTTCGGCAGGCTGAACGCCGACACCAGCCTGATGGCCGAAATGCGGCTGCCGGCGCCGGTGGTGCTCAAGAACTCCGAATTGGTCGCCAGGAAGGCGCAAAACGATTACAGCCAGATCCTGGTAGACAAGCATTCGGAGCGCCCCTTTCAATTGGCCCGGATCACAGCGGGAAAGGAAATCTCGCGCAGCGCGCCCATGAACTTCGACGAGTTGCAGGACGCCTTTCAGACCATGCGCGTCGATAGCAAGGAGCAGCCGCGGCCGGTGATAGTGCCGCTTCCCGAGTCGTACAGCAGCGACATGCTCCAGGTTTCGTCCCTGGTCAGCAAGTTGTGGAGCGAAGAGGGGAGGGCCGTTGTGCGCACTCAGGAGCCGATTCACACCGTGCGCCGCCCAACAGGTGCCAATTCGTGAACGCTCTGCTACGGATGACCCATGGCCGCGGCGGCACCAGATTGAAAAGGATCGTGGTCGCCGTTCCGCATTGCGCGGATCCCAAGGGCGATCCCCGCTCGATCGATCTTTTGTGGCTGGCGATCTTTCTGCTCATTCCCCTGCTCGTTGGCCGTTTCGCGGTGCCCACGGCCGCTCCCCGGGAGACGGCCATAGACACGAGCCGACTCCTGGAAAAGCCGCCGGTTGTCCTGGAGAAGCCGCCGATTCCCGTGGCCAAGCCCATCGTTCGCGAGGCGCGCCGGCCCGAGCCGGTTGCGCTTCGCCCCGCGCCGCCGTCGGAGACTCCGCCCCCGCCACGGCCCGCCGAGATGGCGAAAACGGCGGATCGGCCGAGGACCGCGGCGCAACCTCCCGAGGAGGCGTACCGCCCCGCCATCGGCCGCGCGTCCGCGCCAAGAATGGAGGCGGATCAGACCTTCAGGCCGCAGCTCTCGCGGCAACGCATGCCGGAAAACGACGCGTCGCAGACGGTATCGCCGGCGCGCTTCAGGCGCGAGGTCATGCCGGCGCGGGAGTCGAACGCCGCGGTCTCGACCATAACGAGGACGCGGAGCGCGGCCTTGCCGGAGTTTCAGGCCGGCGAGGGGAAAGCGGCGCCTGCGCGCTTCAGGCGCGAGGCCCTGCCGACGCTGGCTTCGAACGCGGCGGCCTCGACCATAACGAGGACGCGGGTCGTCGCCTTGCCGCAGTTTCAGGCAGGCGCAGGGATAGCGACGCCGTCGCGGCGCTTGCTCGTTGCCCAAACCACGCCGGTTGGCGAGGAAGAGTCCCGTCCTTCCGCTTCGCGCCGAGGCCGCCGCCTGGAGACTGCGGACGACGGCGCCGCGCCGCGTCCGGTCGCAACCCGCGAGAGAGGGACTTCGACGGGCGCGTCAGACGCCCGGGGGGAAGCTTCCCTTGGCCTGGCTCGCGGCGTCTCCCTGGAGAGCCTGGAAATTTGCTCCAGTCCGGGGGCGGAAGAAGACGGTATCCGGGCGGTATTAAGCGCGGTCGGCTCAAGGCAGAGCTGCTCCGACGCTAAGGGCGCCTTCCAATTCAAGGGCACGCAACGAATCTCGTCGTTCAATCTCATCATTGTCCCCGTCAAAGGGCGAAAGCCATCTAACAGATGCGAGGAGTTGGAAAATGCTTACAGGTGTCTCAAGGCTCGTTAACCTGCGGTTAGCAATGTTGCTTACGCTATTCCTGCTGTTCGTCGTAATGACCGTCGCCGCCCAGGCCGCCGTCCCGTCTCCGGCCAAGCCCGCCCAGGCCAAGAGCGACCAGAAAAAAACCGCCCAGGCAAAAACCGCCCAGGCAAATACGGCTCAGGCAAATACGGCTCAGGCAAATACGGCTCAGGCAAAGCCAGCGCCGTCTGCCAAGGAGCAGGCAGCGCCCGCCGCGCCCGCGTCGCACAGGGAATGGGGACCATACCTCGACGTCGCCTACGAACTGACCTATTGGGAAAAGCCGGAAATCAGGGATTGGTGCGGAAAACGGGAAGAGGAGACCGGGGAAAAACTGGCGGCCTTCATTGCCAGGGAAAAAGCCAAACTGGCGCCTGTCGCCAACGACGCCGGCCGCAAAGGGAATCGGCCGCTCTACCCGCAACGGGATTACCTCCGGCTGGCGATAGCGCAGACGGTCGACTTTATCCAGAGCGAGCGCAGGGAGAGCCTGGACGGCGCCGTCAAGACCCTTGAGATATTGAAAAACAAGGAGACCATGCCGGAGGTTGCCTACTGGACCGGTTTCGTCGGCGCCCTTTTGGCACTGGAAAACAACGACTCCCCGCAGTTCGTCGCCCGCATCTATGAAATCTGGAACAACGCCGTTATCTACATCGCCGAGGGGGAGGCGGACGGCGCCGCCGCCGGCAACGCGGTCGCGCCTTTTTACTGCCGGAACCTGGTCCATCTGGTGGTGAATAGGGCGATCATCGAACACAAACAGGGCGAACTGACCGCGCTCGGGCCGCTGTTCTTCATGTTGAACGGCAGGGATTTCGGGGGCAAAGACGGAGAGGGGCCCTATTTCGCCAAACTGGTGCAGCGCATCACCGAGGGGATGTCCGCCCCCGATTCGGACCGTTTCCGGCTCAATTTCACCGTGGCGATGATCGAGGCGAAGCGCCTGCAGCAGGCCGCCTTTGCCAAGATCGACGCCGAAGGGATGACGGAGCAGGCGCAAAAGGACTTCGAAGGAGCGCGGCTTTTCAACGACTACGCCCTGAAATGGGCAGCCTCCCGGCGCAGCAGCGGCGTGGCGGCGGCCGCCATCGATTACCTCGATTCCAGCAGTTTCGCCATACAGCGTCTGGCGGCCAACGAAAAAGCCCCCGCCTACAAATACTTCGCCATGCTTCCCGCCAGCGACGGTTCATCGGTCCTTTTGAACGCGATGGCGGTCTTCAACGACATCGCGACCTATTCCGAGGGGGGATGGGAGAAAGCCGGCTTCGCCAGCCGCGAGGCCTATCTCAAAGTCGCCCACCGTCTCTGGCGCGCCATCATGGAGAGTTCGCTTTGGACGGGCGATTTCTATCTGGGACGACTCAACGTCGCCGCCGATCAGCAGGGCATTTTCGCCGCGGCCAACCCGATGCAGGCGGCGCTCAACGCCTACCTCGATTTCCTGGCGGCCCAGGAAAGCCGCAAATATGCGGACGTCATCCCCGATTCCGCCTATTTCGGCGCGGCCGAGGCGGCGAACAAGCTGGCGTATGCGTACAGCAAAGTCCAGGCGTACGGCATGGATTCCAATTTTTACGACCTCTGGTTCGCGCATAGTTTGCAGGCGACCGAGCTGTTTCCCTTCGATCTGCAGGAGGTGGCGAAGACCGCGGCCATTCTCAGGCGCGACGGCCGCTACAATCTCTTTTTCGACTACTACCTCCCCTTCGCCGGACGCTTCAAGAAATCCGAGGCGGTGAACAAATGGCTCTCGGAAGAGCCATCCGAGAGTGCCAACGAGATCCGCGCCTACGCGAAATCGATCGACAAGGCGTTTACGGCGGCGGCCAAGGTCGGCGCCGGCGACAAAGGCGCGCAGTGGGCCGGCTTCGACAAGTCATTCAAACAATTGCAGGAAGAGCTGCAACGAAAGCCGGATCATCCGGTGCACAGGCTCCTCAAGGCGTTTTATCTGGAAGAAATGCGGAAGAAAACGCCCTACACCCAGTTGCTGAAAAGCGTGCAATCCGGTCGCGTCGCGGACGCCTCCCTCGCCGTCAGGGACGCCTCCCCGGCGGCAGCGGATCCGTCGGCCGCGCAGGCCAAGACGAGCGAAAGTCTTTGGCGCCCCGAGGAAGCGATCTCGTCGCCGGGCAAGGTTGCGATCACCGGCGTCGGCGCGGGCAACGGCGTCCTGGAGATAACCGCCACCGGACGCCTGGTCGATTACAAGATCGTCACCCTCGCGCAGCCATCGCGGCTGGCGATCGATATCGACAACGCCGTCAGCGGCTTCAAAGCGAAAAGCATTCCGGTTAACAGGATGGGGCTTACCACGGTCCGTTTCGAGGGCTACCCCGGCTATCTCAGGATATTTCTGGATGCAAAGGAAGGAAAGCTGCTTCCCTATCGTTTCGCGGAGACACCGAAGGGGTTGAAGATACTACTCACCTCGCCCGAGTAAGGCCGATGTAGGCATGGACAACGAAAGAGCCGCAGGGGTTGTCCCTTGCGGCTCTTTTAATTTTTGACGGGAATATATCGGTGTTTAGCGCAGTACGACTACGGGTTTTTTACTTTTCCCCCGTGGATCTTTCCGATCGCTTTCCCCGCCGAGGGACCGGTCGTTGCCGGTTGGGGCGTTGCCGCCGTCAACGGCGCCGGCGCCGCCTTCTTTAATACCGGCGCGGTCGCCGCCGGCGGAACCTGAATGTCGAGATAGTCGTTCACCGTGGCGATCGGCAGATTCATTTTCAGTGCGATCTGGGCCGGCGTTTGTCCTTCCTCTTTCATGGATTTTGCCAGAGCAGTGGGCGTAATTTCGACAAAATCGTGTTTTGCTGCGGCTTTCGGTGGCTCAATATGATCGGTTTTTGCGGCCAACGCGGGTTTCGGATGGATGTTAACAGCCGGAACATTTCCTGCGATTGCATCGATTGTCATGACGTTCCTCCTGTTAAAACGGAATATCAACATCCCTGCCGAATGGTGAAATTGCCGAAAAATGTTTCAATTTGATAATTAATATCATGTATCGGTTGCTGCTGGCAAAACTTTAGAATTAATGCGCGGGGACGGTCGGCAGGGCAGATTATCTTTGGTTCATCCATGCGCATGGTCCGGCGACTCTCGCTTTTCCCAGGTAGCCGGAAATAAACGGAACTTTCCGTTGCGCCCCGTCCGTTCGCGAAAGGCCGATTCTCTGCTACACTACTTGACGTTCATGAAGGCCGAGCTGGCTGGTCTCGACCCGCAGGGACAAAAAGCGGTTAAATATAATGGCATCGGAGGTATGACATGAAACTTTTCGCGCTGGTATTGATGATGGCGATGGGCGCACAGAACGCGCAGGCCCGAGTGGTAACGAAAACGGTGGAGTACCGTCAGGGCGACACCGTCCTTGAGGGCTACCTTGCCTATGACGACTCGGTAAAGGGAAAACGGCCGGGTGTGCTGGTGATCCACGAATGGACGGGCATCACCGATTACGAGAAGAGGCGGGCTCAACAACTGGCGGAGCTGGGGTACGTGGCCTTCGCGGCCGATATTTACGGTAAGGGGGTGCGACCGGCTACTCCTCAGGCTGCCGCGCAGGAAGCCGGAAAATTCCGGGGCAAGGATCGAACTCTGCTCAGGGCCAGGGCTGCGGCCGGGTTGGATAAATTGGCGAGTTTCGACCAGGTGGACAACAAGCGGCTGGCGGTGATCGGCTACTGCTTCGGCGGCACGGCTGCGCTGGAATTGGCCCGCAGCGGAGCAAGACAGCTGGGAACGGTCAGTTTCCACGGCGGGTTGGACACGCCGGCGCCGGCGGATGCCTTGAAGATCCGCGGGAAGGTGCTGGCGCTGCACGGCGCCGACGACCCGCACGTGCCTCCCGCCCAGGTCGCGGATTTCCAGCAGGAGATGCGCTTGGCGAAGGTCGATTGGCAGATGAACTATTACGGCGGAGCCGTGCACAGCTTCTCGAATCCGAAGTCTGGCAACGACCCCAGCAAGGGAGTGGCTTACAACGAGAAGGCGGATCGGCGCTCTTGGGAGGCTATGAAGCTGTTCTTCAAGGAGATATTTTAAAAGCAAAGGCTTTAACCACAGAGGTACTCAGAGGCACCCAGAGGAAAAACTAAGACAGGAAAAACCAAGACAAAAAAACATGACTGGGAACAAAGACAAGGCTTTGACCACAGAGGTACACAGAGGTACTCAGAGGAAAAACTAAGACGGGAAAATCTAAGACAAAAAGCATGACTGGGTAAAACAAAAACCAGGCATTTGCTTATGTTGTTTTCCTCTGTGTACCTCCGTGTACCTCTGTGGTTGATGCTTTACCCGCCGTGTGCCTCCGTGGTTGATGCTTTACCCGCCTTCACGCCTACTTCAGCGAGGCGATGTATCCTTTTATCCCGGAAAGTATCCCGTCGGCGGTCAGATCCTGGTAGCTTGGGTCCTTTAGCTTCTGTTCGTCTTTTTCGTTGCTGACAAAGGCGGTCTCCACCAGGATGCTCGGCATGGTGGCGCCGACCAGCACGTAGAAGGGCCCCTGCTTGACGCCCAGGTTCTTTACCGTCGGATATCCGGTCAGCGCCCTCTTGTGCAGGGCATTTTGCACTTCGTTGGCCAGGTGGGCCGAGTCGTTCAGCTTGTAGTTCGCCATCAGGTCGAAAAGCACCGCCTGCAACAAACTCACTTTTTCCAGCGTGGTGCCGTTTTCCTTGGCCGCCAATTCGGCGGCCTTGGTCGTTTTGGCCAGGTTCAGATAATAGGTCTCGATGCCGTTGGCGGCGCGGTTGGGCGAGGCGTTGGCGTGGACGGAGACGAAGAGATCCGCCCCCACCTTGTTGGCCATCGCGGTCCTCTCCTGCAACTCGATGAAGACGTCGGTCGATCTGGTCATGACCGCGTCGATCCCCAGTTCCTCCCGGATCTTTTGCGCCAGTTTCAGTCCGATCTGCAGGACGATGTCCTTTTCCCGGGTGCCGGAGGGGCTCATCGCCCCGGGATCGTGCCCGCCGTGCCCCGGATCGATGACGATGCGCCTGATCCGACCCGGCTTGAACTTTTCGGCCGGCTTGGCCTTTTCCGCCTGCTTCGCCTTCTCGGGCGGCGCAGGCTCGGGCTTGGCGGTCTCGATCACTTCCTTCGAGGCCGAAATCTCCGTTCTCCTGTCCCCCTTGACGTCCACGATGATCCGGAAGGGATCGGAAAAGGTGAACACCTTGTACTCTTTGATGCTGTCCAGGTCGAGCACCACCCGCACGGTCGTGGGCGCGTTCTGCCCGATCCTCACGGTTTTCAAGAGGCCGTCGCCGATCACCAGATCCTTGACCCCCCCCTTGAGCTTCGCGCCCGCTATATCCAGGTAGAGCCTGTTGGGAATCTTGTGGTGCTCGAAGCGGGCTTCCTTGTCGAGCGTGACCGAAATCCGGGTGTAATCGGGCGTCGACCAGTGCTTCAACTCGGTCACCGCGATCAACCCCTCTTTTTCCGACGCTTGCGCCGAGCCTAAGAGGGGCGCCATCAGCAACGAGCTCTGCGCGGCCAGCAATTCGCAGATGAGCCACTGCTGATACGGGGCGGAAATGCCCAGGTATTTCAGGAAATCTCTTCTCTTCACGCGACGGCACCTCGTGGTAAAATGCCGCAGGATGGGTGCTCGGGGGGCGACTCGATGCGCATGCTCTATACCATCCTTTTCAGCTCGTCGACGAGATTCAGGGCCTCAAGCGGGGTGAGGGTCGCCACTTCCACGCCGCGCAACCGATCCTTGATCGGCTCGTCCGCGCTGCCGAACAAGGAGAGCTGCGGGGATTGGGCCGGCGCCTTCTTGCCGCGCGCCAGGCGCGGAACGCCTCCCTCGCCGTATTCCCCTTTTTCCAGGTTCCCCAGGATCTCCTTGGCCCGGTCGATCACGACCTGCGGCAGGCCGGCGAGCCTCGCCACCTGGATGCCGTAGGAGTGCGAAGCGCCGCCCGGCACGATCTTTCGCAGGAAGATGATGCGCTCGTTCCATTCCCTGACCGCGATGTTGAAGTTCTTGATGCCTGGCCTGGTGACGGCCAGCTCGGTCAGTTCGTGGTAGTGGGTGGCGAACAGCGTCTTGGCCGCGTGCATCTTGTTGTCGTGCAGGAACTCGGCGACCGCCCAGGCGATGGAAACCCCGTCGAAGGTGGAGGTGCCGCGCCCGATCTCGTCCAGGATCACCAGGCTCTTGGCGGTCGCTCCCCGCAAGATGGCGGCGCTCTCCATCATCTCCACCATGAAGGTGGAGTGCCCGCGCGCCAGGTTGTCGGAGGCGCCGACCCTGGTGAAGATCCGGTCCACCAGCGGAATGCGCGCCTTTTCGGCGGGGACGAAGCTCCCCATTTGCGCCATCAGCGCGATCAGCGCCACTTGGCGCATGAAGGTGGACTTGCCGGCCATGTTCGGGCCGGTGATGATGATCAGCTGGTTCTCGCCGTTGTCCAGCAGGGTGTCGTTGGGGACGAAGCGTTCGGAGGAGTTCATATCCTCGATCACCGGATGCCTGCCGTCGGTGATGCTCATCTCGCCCCCCTCGTGGACCAGAGGACGGCAGTAGCCGCGGTCGTGGGCGAGTTCGGCGAGGCAAACCAGCACGTCGAGGCTGGCAAGACGGTCGGCGGTGCGCGCGATGCGCTCGCCTTCGGCCGCGGCCGCCTCGCGCACTCCCTGGAAAAGCGAGAACTCCAGCTCCCTGATCCGGTCCTCGGCCCCCAGCACCTTCTCTTCGTACTCCTTCAATTCCGGCGTGATGTAGCGCTCGGCGTTGGCGAGGGTCTGGCGTCGTATGTAGTCCTCGGGAATGGCTGAGACGTTGGCCTTGGTCACTTCGATGTAGTAGCCGAAGACCTTGTTGTAGCGGATCTTCAGGGAACCGATGCCGGTGCGACCTTTCTCCTTGGCCTCCAGTCGGGCGATGAATCCCTTCCCCTCGCGGCTGATGGCGCGCAATTCGTCCAACTCCTCGTTGAAGCCGTCGGCGATGATGCCTCCCTCGCGCAGCACGAAGGGGGGATTCTCCACGATGGCGCGCTCGATCAGTGCGCAGATCTCGGCGAGCGGATCGGTTCCGGCGTTCAGATCGAAGAGCAGCGGGGCGCCGAAGGGCGCGATCTTTTCCTTGATCGCGGGAATGCGGGAAAGCGAGGCGTTCAGCGCGGCCAGGTCCTTGGCCGAGGCGGAGGCCAGGCTGATGCGGCCGTTCAGCCGCTCCAGGTCGTAGACGCCGGACAGGAGGCTCTGGATCTCGCCGCGCGCGCCGGGCGCCTGCAGGAGTTCCTCGACCGCGTCCTGCCGGTCGCGGATCTTCTTCAGATCCATGAGCGGATAGTTGATCCACTGTTTGAGTTTTCTTCCCCCCATGGCCGTCACCGTGCGGTCCATGAGCCCCAGGAGCGATCCCTTGCGCTTCCCTTCGGCAAGCGTCGCGGTCAATTCCAGGTTGCGCCGGGTCGATTCGTCCAAAAGCAGGTGCTCGCTCTCGCAGTAGGCGGTGATGCCGGTCACGTGCGGGGCGTTCCCCTTCTGGGTCTCCAAGAGGTAATGCAGCACCGCTCCCGCGGCGAGGAGGGCCACGGGGAGTCCGTCGCAGCCGAGCGAGGCGGCGGTGGCTCCCTTGAACTGGTTGCCGATCAGCCGCTTGCAGTAGTCGGCGTCGTAGATCCACTCCTCGAAGTAGGTGAGCGCCCGGTCCGCCGCCAGTTGCGCGATCCCTTTGGCCTTGGCGTCGTCCTTGAAGGAGGCGGGGAGGATGATTTCCCGCGGGGAGATGCAGGTCACCTCGGCCAGCGCCGCCGGCAGCCCCTGCAACTCGGTGATCCGGAATTCTCCGGTGGAGAGGTCGAGGTAGGAAAGGCCGAAGCGCTCCCCCGCCGAGCAGAGGGCGAGCAGATAGTTGTTTTCCTTGGGGGAGAGCGAGGCGTCCTCGATCACCAGCCCCGGCGTGATCACCTTCACCACTTCGCGTTTGACGATCCCCTTGGCGAGCTTCGGGTCCTCCGTCTGTTCGCAGATCGCCACCTTTTCGCCCGCCTCCACCAGTTTGGCGATGTACGGGGCGCAGGAGTGGTAAGGGATGCCGCAGAGGGGGACTTCGCCTTCCGAGTTCTTGTTGCGGGAGGTGAGGGTGATGCCGAGGATGCGGGAGGCCTTGACGGCGTCGTCCAGGAACATCTCGTAGAAATCGCCGCATCGGTAGAAGAGGATGGCGTCGGGGTGGTCGGCTTTGATCTCAAGGTACTGCCGCATCATCGGCGTTATTTCGGACATTTCGGGAACCTTTTGGGGAGGAAGAAGCGGTGTGCATACTAGCAAAATCGTCGAACCATGTAAAGCTCCCGGTTCGACGCGAACCTCGCGTAAAGGATTTACAGGAAGAGGTCCAAACGCATATAATAATTCGTATGCACGTCTCTCCCGCGCCGGGCCGTCCTGGAGCGGCCGGAGGCGAGTGCTAAACGGAGAGGAAGATGGAAAAGGTTGTCAGGGAGACGGTGCGCTGTCCGGAAACTTTTGGGCACTCCTACCCGAAGGATCTGGTGGCCTTTATCTACGAGAGGTGGCAGGACGCCTCGTTCGTGGAGCGGCTCTGCCCGCGCAGGGAGAGGTGTCAGTTTGAGCTTGCGCCGCGCGAGGTGCTGGAACAGGTGCTTTCCACCTGCTACCAGGCAAGCCTTTTGCGGGAGGAAGAGCGTCCGGTGATGTTTCGCCTGATCATCAGGGACCGCCACCTTTTCCCGGCGGAGGAGGGACCGCCGACCGGGATTCACCGGCTCGTTTTTTCCAGGACGCGCCCCTTCAACGAGTACGAGCTGCACCGCCTGGCGCCCGCCGCGGATTTCTACCGCACCCTGATCGGCATCTCCATCGACCCGCAGGAGGGCGCCCAGATCTGGGGCCTGCTCCATTCCGGAACCCGCTGGATGCACGCCGTCTACGGGGGGAGAAAGACCTCTCCTCCGCTGCCGGTCTGCCTGGTGGTGTACGTGACCGGCGCCGGCCAGATCTCGGTCTGCATCGGTGCCGAAATCATCGCCTCCCTCAACGCTGGCCAGATCACCTGTCCGACGCTGGACGTCTTCAATTCCAGGTGGATCGCCGACAGCCTTGCCTTCGTGCACGCCGAGACTTGGGCGCTGCACCAGGCGGCCCGCGCGCGCTCCGGGAAGATCTGGGCGAACCTGGACACGGATTTCGGCAAAAACATCGGCCAGCAGGCGATTCGCCGCATCATCAGCGTCATCCGCAACACCCACCACGGCGGGCTCCTGGTCTATCTGCCGCCGGAAATGACCCAGGAGATCCTGGAGCAAAACAGCTTCATGACCATCAAATATCAGTTTCTGGAGTACGAGTCGCGCCAGCGTTTCCGCACCTTGACCCTGCGCATCATGAACACCCTGGCCGAGATGCACGGCGATCCGCGCGATCCGGAGAAAATGGTCGGCTGGCTGGAGTACGTCAACAGCAAAAACGAGACCATCTCACTTTTGGACGAGGCCATCTTCGACGTCGCGCACTTCATCGCGGCTCTCTCGGCGGTCGACGGCGCGGTGGTGATCAGCAAGCGCCAGGAGTTGCTCGGTTTCGGGGGGGTAATTTCCGGGGATCTGGACAGCGTGGGGGTGGTGACGCATGCGCTGGACACCGAGGGAACGCGGACCGAACCGGTCTTGAGCGAGCGCGTCGGCACGCGGCACAGGGCCGCCTACCGGCTCTGCCAGAAACTGCACGAGGCCATCGCCATCGTCATCTCGCAGGACGAGAGCGTGCAGATCGTCAAGTGGCATAACGGCTCGGTTACTTACTGGGATCAGGTGCCGACCGGGGTGCCGGGATTCTAGTCAGGTTTAACCGTTTCGGCTTCGAAGACGATCACCTTGTTCCTGCCGGTTCTCTTGGCCTCGTAGAGAGCTTCGTCGGCCCTTTTGAGCAGCGTCTCGGGGGTGTCGGTTCCCGCCAGTTCGGACACTCCCAGGCTGATGGTGACTTTGACCTCTCTCCCCTGGCAGTTCGTGCTCATCGCCTCCACCTGCCTGCGTAACTGCTCGGCCAAGGCCCGCGCGTTTTCGACCCCCGTCTCGGGAAGCAGGCAGCAAAATTCCTCGCCGCCGTACCTCGCCAGACAATCGCTCTTTCTGATGGCCGACCCTATGCCGGCGGCTACGCTTTTCAGCACCTGATCTCCGCATTGGTGGCCGTGCGTGTCGTTTACCGCCTTGAAGAAGTCTATGTCCAGCATGACCAGCGACAGCCGCCGGGCATGTCTGCGGTGCCGCTCGCATTCCGCATTCAGCCGCTCTTCCAGATGCCGTCTGTTGTAGCTGCCGGTAAGCGCGTCTCTGACCACCATCTCTGCCATTTTCCGCTCGTAGGTGGCAAGCTCGGTAACGTCCTGGACCACGATGAAGATGCTGGTTATGGTCTGGTTCTCCCCCCGCAAAGGCCCCATGGTGCAGCTCTGCTGCATGTGCTCGAATTTCGATCCGAAAGAGCCGACCGGCTTGAACGGGAACAGGAATCGATGGAGTTTTTGGGAAAAGAAGGAAAAATTGCCGAAGGCGAGCACGCTCCTGCAGTTTTTTAAAAAGCCGGGGGAATCGAGTTCGGGAAAATGATCGAAGATCGACGAGCCGACGATTTGCTCGGAGGCGATGCCGCTATGCTGGTACATCCAACGGTTCCACTGCGTGACGTTCAGTTGCCGGTCCAAGACGACCAGCCCGATGTTCACCGTGTCGAAAATCTGCCGCAGTTCACTCATATTGCTCCATGAATACGCACAGCGCACGCTTCAGCCAGGCGATGGATTCTTGGCTGGCGACCAGGAACAGCAGGCCGTTTACGTTGCGCTCGTTGAAGCAAAAAAGGGTCTTCAGGACGATCGCCATGTAGGTCGGGTCGAAAAGCCCATCGGCGAGGACGTCGTCGGCTTTGTTCTCGACGATCACCCGCGGCGGCGAATAGGTCACCACGTCCTGCAACAGTTCGGTCACCTTGCCGACGCAGGCTCCGATCAGGATGTTGCCGACTTCCATCAGGGTCTCTCTTTCCAGGACGTCGGCCGCTTCGGCTTCGAAGGCGGACTCCATATCGCTCCCCAGCATGGAAATCAGCTCCTTGCCGGCGCCCGATTGAAAGATCAGGAAGGCGCTCCCCCTGAACTCCCCCCAAAAGCCCTGCTCGATGACGCTGATGCCCTGGCTGCCGTCCATCTCGCCCATCAGGTAGCCGTGCAGGTCGGCGGCCTGCAGCATGGCGATCTTCGGGACGCTCAGGTTAACCATGATATTTATGATCTCGGCCAGATCCGCCGCCGCCTTGCCGAAGGCGATGTTCATGATCTCCTGGAGAATGTCCGCCTCTTCTTCGGATATGGTAAGGTCGTCCGTCATCGGCGCTGTTCCGCTGCCATGGTCAAGGCATCGCAAACCCCTTCCTTGGTGGGCGGCTTTTTGAGGACCAGGAAGGCCCCGATTTCCAATACGTTGGTGATCGATTTGATCTGCACGTCGGCCGTGGAGACGATGACCAGGGCGTCCTTGTCGAAAGCGAGTATCTCCCGCAGGGAGGTGGCCCCGTCCATAACCGGCATGGTGAGGTCCATGAAGGTCACGTCCGGCGCCAGCTCCTTGTACCTGTTGAGTCCTTCCAGTCCGTCGCCCGCCTCATGGAATTCGTATCCCATGTCCTTGGCGATGCAGCTTTTGAGCATCCGTCTGGATATCGGCGAATCGTCGACTATCAAAATTTTTCTTATCATAACGTCTTGATCCGTTCGCATGCCGGGAAGATTTAGTTCAGCGCAGCAGGAAAGCTGACGGCAGATCATACCCCATTTGGGATAAAGCGGATGTTACAACTATGCTACAAAAAGGATGAATCAGACCGCACCGACGCATATCGCGAGCAAAAAAATATCGGAAACGGATATTTCCGCATCGGGGTCCGAAAAGGAGTGCAGGGAGCTGCGACCGTCCCGGTCCGATAATCTCATCTAATAGTTGCCTGGCTGTAACGTGATGCACACAATTCACGGCTATATTGTGGCGGCTGCGTGAGGCGGCTATCCGCCCCCATTCATCCCGATTGACAACGTCATCTTTTCTCAAGACGGCGCTAAGGCGCACACCGCATGGAGACGCTATGTTCCTGGCCAGAGACAAAAACAACGACCTGTACCTTTTCAACGAGCTTCCGCAGAGGGGCTCCGAGTGCTGGTGGGCGGAAACGGGGATCGACGGCACCTACCTGCGCCTGGAAAATTCCCTTTTCGCGGAAGTGACCTGGGAGGGCGAACCGGTCCCGGCGGCACTTTCGTCGTTCGCCCGAGGTTCAGCTTAAATGCCCGAGGGGACGAACATGGAAACCGTGTTGGTACTGGAAGACGACAGGGATCTGGCGGAGTCAGTCCGTTTGCATCTGGAGCGGGCGGGCTACAAGTGCCTCCTCGCCCGGGACGGCTTGGAGGGGCTGGGAATCGCGCGCCGATTTTCCCCCGACTTGATTATCCTCGACCCGATGCTGCCGGGCATGCCGGGCGGCGAGGTTTGCAGGCTGTTGAAAAAGACCGAAAGCACCAGGCAAACCCCGGTGATCATGCTCACCGCCAAAGGCGAAGAAGCCGACAAAGTCCTGGGCTTCATGGCCGGAGCGGACGATTACCTGGTGAAGCCGTGCTCCATGGTGGAGCTTGGCTTGCGGGTGAGGGCGGTGCTGCGCCGCTGCGGCCGGGAGCGCGAGACCGGCGCCGTCATCAATATCGGCGCGGTCACCATCGATTCCTTCCGGCATGTGGTGGCGGTCAACGGCGCGGAGGAGCACTTCACCAGCACGGAATTCAAACTGCTGCACACCCTGGTGAAGCGGCGGGGACGGGTGCTGAGCCGCGACGTGCTGCTGCGGGACGTGTGGGGGATCAGCAAGGAGTCCGACGGCAGGACCGTCGACACGCACATCACCCGGCTGCGCTGCAAAATGGGGAAGGCCGGCGAAATGATCAAGACGGTGCGCGGTTTCGGCTACAAGCTGGAGTGTGCGTAGCTTGCCGACGACCTGCCCTTCCCGGTATGGGGAGGGGGAGCTTGTCACGGCGGGAGGTAGGTGTGGGGGAGACGATTTTGCAAACGACAGCGCGGATTGAACCGCAACGGGCGGCACAGGCACCTGCTCAGCCGGCAACTCAGACGGTTTCCCACTCCGTGACTCAGCCGGCGACCCAGACGGCGACTCAGCCGGAGGCGGACGCGGCGGCACAGCCGATGGCGCAGCCGGCAGCGAAAGCGACCGAGCCGGCGGCGAAAGCGGCCGAACGGGCGGCGGCGCCGGCGGGCGGCATCGACAGGCGCGCCAGGCTCAATGGGGACTTTTTCTTTCGCTCCCTGACCATGCTGTTCGCCTTCAGCATCCTGGCTATCCTGGCGGTCATGCTCATCGAGATGACTTCCGAGAGCCTTCCCTCCGTTAGGAGATTCGGCTGGAGGTTCGTCACCGACAGCGACTGGGACGCGGTGCAGGGGATCTTCGGAGCGCTCCCCTACCTGTACGGTTCGGTGGTCTCCTCGGTGCTGGCCCTGCTGCTCGCCACCCCCTTGAGCATCGGCGCCGCTCTCTTCATTACCGAGATCTGCCCCAAGCGCTGGAGCGGGCTGATCGCGCCGCTGGTCGAGCTCCTGGCGGCGATCCCCTCGGTTATTTACGGGCTTTGGGGGGTGCTGGTCATGGCCCCCTGGCTGCAATCCACGGTCGAGCCCTTCCTGATCGCCCACTTCGGCTTTCTCCCCTTCTTCGAGGGAGCCCCCTACGGGGTGAGCATGCTCGCCGCGGTCTTCATCCTGATGATCATGGTGGTGCCGATCATCACCTCGATCACCAAGGAGGTGCTGCTCGCCGTGCCGCTCAGCCAGAAGGAGGCGGCCATCGCCCTGGGCGCCACCCGCTGGGAGACCATCATAATGGCGATCCTTCCCTACGGCAGATCGGGAATTCTGGGCGCGGCCATCCTGGGGCTTGGGCGCGCGGTCGGCGAGACCATGGCGGTCACCATGGTGATCGGCAACGCCCCCAAGATCTCGGCCTCGCTGCTCTCT
>CAIYDQ010000104.1 GCA_903925075.1 uncultured Geobacter sp. | reverse complement strand
TTCAACAGGACTGTCCATCCGCCCACCCCCACAGGCCAAGTTTAGTGCCGAGAGTACTTTATAGGGGGCGGGGGGAAATGTCCAGCCTAAATTTATTAGTCTTTACTTAACTGCGACAAACAGGGAATGCTCCCATCAAGGAATGGAGTCAGAGGTTGGCTCTCGGGCACTGGCATAGGCGATTGAAATAAAAACTACGGGTTTAATTGAGACAAATGTGAAAAACTTAACACTTCAACACGGAGGCGCAACGACGCGAAGAAAACATAAAACACGAAGACAGGTTACGGGCTAAAAGGCTTTTAACGCAAAGACGTAAAGGCGCAGATACGCGAAGAAAAACTTATGGAACAAAGGCGAACTGCCTTTAAGCCTTACCCAATAGATGGCTTTTCCTTGTCCGGGTTTTGGTCTTGCCTTTTCACTTCGCGTCTTTGCGGCTCAGCGTCTTTGCGTTAAAGCCGTTGAATCTCCCTACGTCTCCTGTCAGCATCAACCTTGCAAAGCCTTCGCGAAATCTTTATTATGCCTGAGGCCGAACCTGAATCCCGCGCAAGAAGGAGCCTGCCGCACATGGTTGCCAAGTCGCTTGTTTCACCACTGGAGCCGCCGACAGACGCCGAGGGCTTTTGCAATCAGGGCGCACTCTGCAAGGGCCTGGGCCGGCTGGGCGAAGCGGCGGCCAGCTACCGCCGCGCTCTGGAGATCGAGCCGGACTGTTTCCCGGCGCATAACAACCTGGGCAACGTGCTCCTGTCCCTGGGCCGGGCGGGCCGGGCCGAGGCCTGCTTCCGCCGCGCGCTGGAAATCCGACCGGACTGCGCCCGGGCGCATTACAACCTGGGCAACTGCCTCAAGGATCTGGGCCGGCCCGGCGCAGCCGAAACCGCCTACCGCCGCGCGCTCGAGATCGAGCCGGATTACGCCCTGGCGTGCATCAACCTGGGGAACGCCCTCCAGGAGCTGGGCCGCCCCGGCGAGGCTGAGGCCGGCTACCGCCACGCGCTCACGATCGAGCCGCACGTCGCCGAGACCCATTACAACTTGGGCAACGCCCTCAAAGCTCTGGGCCGTCTGCCGGAATCGGCATCCTGCTACCGCCGCGCGCTGGAGCTCAAGCCGGAACTCGCCGAGGCGCACTACAATCTGGCCAACGCCCTGCGCGACCTGGGGCGCCCCGACGAGGCCGAGGCCTGCTACCGGGCGGCGCTGCACTGCAAGCCCCGGTACCCCGAGGCGGGCTGCAACCTGGGCCAACTGCTCCTTGCCGCCGGTCGCTATGCCGAAGCCTGGCCGCACTACGAGTCCCGCTACGACGCGAACCTGGAGCAGCGCGCCGTAGCCCCCCCCAACCTCCCCTACCCGCAATGGCAAGGCGAACCGCTGTCCGGCAAATCCCTGGCGATCTGGCCCGAGCAGGGGTTCGGCGACTACGTCCATTTCGTCCGCTATGCGGCGGCGCTCAAGGAGCGCGGCCTTTCCCGGCTCACCCTGGTTTGCCTCCCCCCCCTGAAGGCGCTGCTGGAAACCGCGGCGGGGGTGGACGAGGTGCTCACCGATCCCGCCGCGGTCTCGCCTCACGACTACTGGTCCTTCCCGCTGAGCCTCCCCCTGCGCCTGGGGAGCACGCTCGACACCGTACCCGCGTCCCTTCCCTATCTGCGCCCCCTCCCCATCCGCCTGGCGCGCTGGCGCGCAAGCCTCGCCAAGCAGGGGTTCAAAGTGGGGCTGGTCTGGAAGGGGGCCGCCGTCCACCAAAACGACGGCGACCGCTCCCTCCCCTGCCTGGCGCTCCTCGCCCCGCTCTGGTCCGTGCCGGGGGCGTCCTTCTTCAGCCTGCAAAAAGGGCAGGGAGAAGAGGAGGCGCGCCAGGCCCCGAAGGATCGCCCCATCGCCCATCTCGGCTCGCAGATCAAGGATTTCGCCGACACGGCCGCCATCGTGGCGCAACTCGACCTGGTGATCTGCGTCGACACGGCCGTAGCCCACGTCGCCGGCGCCCTGAATAAGCGGTGCTGGCTGCTGCTCCCCCATCGGCACACGGACTGGCGCTGGCTTTGGGAGCGGGAGGATTCGCCGTGGTATCCGGGCGCGCTGCGGCTGTTCCGCCAGAGCGCAGAGGGGGGCTGGGCCGAGGTGATCGAGAGGGTCGCCCGGGCGTTGCAAGAGACAGTCGGTTGAGAGTCCCTCTCCGGCAGCACAGCACTGACGCGCAAAACAACAAGATGAGGTGTGGTGGCCCTTCAGCGCAGCCTCGGATTTTTTTTGTCGCAAAGTTTCGGTAGACAGCCAACAGGTTTTCCTCTAGGATAGCGTGGCATCGCTGCCATTTTTGAGGA
>CAIYDQ010000103.1 GCA_903925075.1 uncultured Geobacter sp. | reverse complement strand
TCTGACCTATGCCAGCTTCTTCGGCGGCGTCTACGACGGCCCGGGCGGACAGGTGCCGCCGCCGGGTTTCGAGTCGGCAGCCAACGGTTTCGGCGCGGCTGACGCCATCGCCCTGCTGCGGGACCGCGACCTGCTTTCCCTGACCCTCAAAGCCAGCTTCTAACCAAAGGAGGAACATTATGTCGATGCGCACAACATTACTGGCCGGGGGCTTGACGCTGGCCTTAGCAGGGGCCGCCTTCGGGGCGGTCTCGGCGGACAAGGCCGCCCAGCTCGGCAAGAACCTGACCCTGATCGGGGCGGAAAAAGCCGGCAACAAGGAAGGGACCATTCCCGAGTACACCGGCGGGATCAGCAAGGCGCCGGCCAACTACACCAAGAAGGGGTGGAGGCCCGACCCGTTCGAGGCCGAGAAGCCGCTGTTCAGCATCACCGCCAAGAACATGGCCCAGTACAACGACAAGCTCTCCGAGGGGCTCAAGGCCATGCTGAAGAAGTACCCGACCTACCGGCTGGACGTCTACAAGACCCACCGGACCGGGGCCTTCCCGAAGTACGTAACGGACAACACCGTTAAGGCCGCCACCACGGCCAAAACCGCCAACGGCGGGCTCTCCTTCACCGGCGCCCACGGCGGCTTCCCGTTCCCGATTCCCAACGACGGCTACGAGGCGATGTGGAACCACCTGCTGCACTACAACGGCCTGACCTACGAGGAGCGCTACCGCGCCTACACGGTGGATGCCGGCGGCCGCGCCACCATGCAGTCCGAGGGGAACGTCACCCAGGAATATCCCTATTTCGACCCGGCAAAGCCCGACGCCAAGGACTTCTACGCCCTGAAGATCTACCTGGTGGGCCCCGCCCGCAAGGTGGGCGAGTCGGTGCTGATCATCGACCCGCTGGACAGCTACAACCAGAAACGCAAAGCCTGGCAGTACCTCCCCGGCCAGCGCCGCACCAAACTGGCCCCGGACCTGGCCTTCGACACCCCCAGCAACATCTACGGCGGGCAGTGCACCTGGGACGACATGTTCCTGTTCATAGGCTCCATGGAGCGCTGGAACATGAAGCTGGTCGGCAAGAAGGAGATGTACATCCCCTACAACGAAGCCAAGATGCTCTTTTGGACCAATCACGAAAAGGACCTGCTGAAGGCCCACCACCCAAACCCCGACGACGTCCGTTGGGAACTGCACCGGGTCTGGGTGGTGGAAGCGACCCTGAAGCCGGGCAAGCGCCACCTCTACAGCAAACAGACCTTCTATCTTGACGAGGATTCCTGGGCGGCCGCACTGGCCGACAAGTACGACGGCCGCGGCCAGCTGTACCGGGCGGGCCTCAACTACCTGAATACGCACTCCGACGTGCCGTGCGTGTTCCCGGACGCCTTCTCCATACAGGACCTGGTCACCGATTCCTACGTGGTCAACGCGCTGCCGGTCCCCAACCAGAAGGGGATTCTCTACCCCGGCCACGCCTTCCCGGCCAAAGACTGGACCGCCGACTCGCTGGCGGCGGGCGGCATTCGCTAAGCTTCAGCTCGCGGCGCTCCCGAGGGCTAAGCCTTCGGGAGCGCCAACCTGCGGTCGGATCAAGCGGGCGCACAACCACAAAAAAGATGGAGAGAAGTTATGAGAGCCAGAACAACGGCGACCACCCTGATCGCGGCGCTATTTTTGCTCCCCGCGCTTTGCCTGGCCGCCCCCTACCAGGACGTGCTGGACCTGCCGGCCCAAAAGAGCGTCCATGCCGCGGAGACCCTGCTGGTGGGGGTCGCGCTGGCCGGCAAAAGGGTGGTCTGCGTCGGACAGCACGGCCATATCGTCTATTCCGACAACCAGGGGAAAAGCTGGAGCCAGGCGGCGGTGCCGGTCAGCTCCGACCTGTTGGCGGTCAGTTTTCCCTCGCCGCAAAACGGCTGGGCGGTCGGCCACGACGGCGTGGTGCTGCACACAAGCGACGGCGGCGCCAACTGGGCCAAGCAGTTCGACGGGCGCGCCGCAGCCCAGGTGCTGGTCAGCCACTACCAGGGGAAGAACGCCTGCGGCTCCTGCCACGATCCGGGGAACTCCCCCGCCGGCAAGCCCGGCGCAGCCGACACCGCCGATATGATGGCGGAAATACAGAAATTCGTCGATCAGGGGCCGGACAAGCCGTTCCTGGACGTCTGGTTCGAAAGCGACACCACCGGCTTCATCGTGGGCGCCTTCAACCTGATCTTCCGCACGGTAGACGGCGGCAAGAGCTGGGTCCCCTGGTACGACCGGATCGACAACCCCAAGCATTACCATCTCTACGCCATCCATCCGGTGGGCCGCGACCTGTTCATCACCTCCGAGCAGGGGACCATCTTCAAGCTGGACCCGGCCAAGGGGCGCTTCCAGCAGATCAAGACCGACTACGCCGGCACCTTCTTCGGCATCACCGGCAAGCCCGGCGCGGTGGTCGCCTTCGGCATGCGCGGCAACGCCTACCGAAGCCGCGACGGCGGCGGCAGCTGGACGAAGGTGAACACCGGGGTGCCGGTCGGCCTGATGGGGTCGACGGTGACCGCCGACGGCAGGATCGTGCTGGTGAGCCAGGGGGGACACGTGCTGGTGAGCGGCGACGACGGCGGCAGCTTCAGCCAAGCGAAGCTGGACCAGCCCCCCGCCGCTGCGGTGGCCGCCCTGGACGCCACGACCCTGGCGGTTGTCGGCCAGCGCGGAGTGAAGGTGCAAACAATCAAGTAATGTGAGCCGCCCCGCCGGGCAACCGGCAAAAGGACCGCTCGTTACAGGGAGAACTGACATGGCTGTTGGAATGGGGAAAATCGAAGAAATGCCGGTGGTGAAGGATCCCAAGGATTTTGACCACAAGTCCGGTAACCTGCTGGAGCGGTTGATCTTCAACAACCGGCTGGCGGTGGTGGTCGCCTGCGTGTTGGTGACGGCGCTGCTCGCCTTTCAGGCGACCAAGCTGGTCTTCAACGCCAGCTTCGAGAAGATGCTCCCCCAGGGCCACCCCTACATCAAGAACTACCTGGCCAACAAGAAGGACCTGCCGGGGCTGGGGAACTCGATCCGGGTGGTGGTGGAGAACGTCCAGGGCGACATCTTCGACCCCCAGTATCTGGACGTGCTCAGGCAGATCAACGACGACCTGGTGCTCACCCCCGGCGTCGACCGCGCCTGGGTGAAGTCGATCTGGAC
>CAIYDQ010000102.1 GCA_903925075.1 uncultured Geobacter sp. | reverse complement strand
CTTTCCGCCCGAGTCGCAGCCGGAGCGGGATCGTACGCGATCCGCGCCGACGGCACCCTGTACGCCTGGGGTTACAACGGCGACGGACGGCTGGGCCTTGGCGACAGCAGCAACCGCTTCAACCCGGTGTTGAAGAGCGAGCTAAGCGGCGTGGTAGCGGTTTCCGAATGGGGGGACCACGGGATCGCCTTGAAGAGCGACGGCACGGTCTGGTCCTGGGGGAGGAACGGCTACGGCCAGTTGGGGGACGGCACCCTTGCCGACCATGCGGCCGCGGCGCAGGTTTACGATTTGACGGACGCGGTGGCGGTCGCCGCCGGTCCCGACTTCAGCGTGGCGTTGAAGAGCGACGGCAGCGTCTGGAGCTGGGGCCACAACAACTACGGCCAATTGGGCGACGGCAGCACTACGGACAGCAAGGTCCCGGTGCAGGTCCGCTATTTTGCCGGCGCCAGGAAGATCGCCATCGGCAACAGCAACGTCTACGCCTTGAAGGCCGACGGCAGCGTCTGGTCGTGGGGGTACAACTTCACCAACCAGGCGGAACCGGTCCGGCAGCTCTCGGGAGTAAGCGGCATCAAGGACATCTCCGCCGGCTACAACCACATGCTGATCCTGAAGGACGACAACACGCTCTGGAGCTACGGCGACGACGGCTCCGGGCAACTGGGGGACAGCAGCGCCAACTCCAGCGGCGACGCGCTGCGCCAGGTGATGAGCGGCGTCTCCGCCATCTCCGCCAAGAACTACCAATCCTTCGCGCTCAAGCAGGACGGCACCTTGTGGTCCTGGGGCTCGAACGCCAACGGCAAACTGGGAGACGGCAGCAACTCCAACCGCTTCGTCCCGGTGCAGGTGGCAGGCCTTGCCGACGTGGTCGACTTCGCCGTCGGCAGCGACCACACGCTCGCCTTGAAGAGCGACGGCACGGTCTGGGGATGGGGTTACAACGGCGACGGGCGGCTGGGCGACGATACCTCGCTGGACCGCTGGCTCCCCGTTCAGGTGCATGATCCCGCCAATCTCGCCTACCTGAGCGCCACCGGAGTTTCGGTCGCCACCGGTTGCGGCAACTGTTCGCCGCAGGGGTGGAGCGCCCTCTTACCGCCGCCGACGCCGGCGATTTTTGCGGCGGAGAACGCCAGTTTCTCGGTGGGCTCGGACGGCGCGCTCAGCGCCTGGGGCTACAACCAGGACAGCCGTCTGGGCGACGGCACCATAACCAATCGCGGCACGCCGGTAGCGACGCTTGCCGGGGTGATCGCGGTGGCCGGGCGCGGCGGCCACGGGCTCGCCTTGAAGAGCGACGGCAGCGTCTGGGGATGGGGTCAGAACAACTACGGGCAGGTGGGAGACGGCACGACCGGCACGCGCGCGGCACCGGTGGCGGTCTCAGGACTTGCCGGCATGGTGGCGATCGCCGCCGGCGCCGACTTCAGCGTGGCGCTGAAGAGCGACGGCAGCGTTTGGAGTTGGGGACGCAATTATTATGGACAACTGGGCGACGGCACCAGCACCGACCGCAGCGCCCCGGTGCAAGTCCGCTACCTCTCCGGCGTCAGGGCGATCCGCGTGGGGAACAGTTGCGTCTATGCGCTGAAGAACGACGGCAGCGTCTGGGGCTGGGGATACGGCCTTCGCAGCCAAGCGGAGCCGGTCAGCCAACTCGCCGGAGTAGGCGGCATCGCCGATCTGGCGGCGGGCGACATCCACGTGCTGGTCCTGAAAAACGACAACACGGTCTGGAGCTACGGCGACGACGGCTACGGTCAGCTGGGCGACAGCAGCGCCAACTCGGGAGGCGACGCCCTGCGTCAGGTTATGAGCGGCGTGGCGGCCATCGCCGCCCGGCGGGCGCAGTCCTTCGCCCTGAAGATCGACGGCACGCTCTGGAGCTGGGGGTACAACGGCGACGCGCAACTGGGCGACGGCACCGGCAGCAACCGGTTTGTGCCGGTGCAGGTGAAGGACCCGCTGGACGCGAGCAGCTACCTGACCGGACTGGTCGCCGTTTCGGCGGGCTACAGTCACACGCTGGCCCTGAAGGCCAACGGCCAGGTGTATGCCTGGGGCGGCAACCCCTATGGGGAACTGGGCGTGAACAGCACCGCCTCGAACGGCAGCGCCATCGCCGTGCACGGGATCGGCAACAGCGGCTCCTTGAACCTCGGCATTCTGAGCGATGCGGTGCCCAACCCCTTCGCCTTCGGCGCGCAAAGCGGGGCGGCGCTCAACTCGACCGCGACCTCGAACGAAATCGTGGTCGCCGGCATCACCACCTCGGCGGCCATCGGCATCACCGGCGGCCAGTACAGCGTCAATGGCGGAGGCTTCACCGCCGCGGCCGGGACCGTGGTCAACGGCGACCGGGTCAAGGCGCAGTTGACCGCGGCAGCAACCGGTTTCACCACCACCAGCGCCGTGCTTTCCATTTCCGGCGTGCGCGGCGCCTTCAGCGTCACCACGATTTCCTATTATGCGCGCTCGCCGCTGTTGGCAGCCGCCGGTCAGGCCTCTTTCGGCCTGCGCTCCGACGGCACCGCCTGGGCATGGGGATCGCTTGGCGTCGCCGCCGATGCCACCACGGTCACCCCTGCGCGCGTTCCCGCTCTGGACGACTTCATCGCCGTCGCCTTCGGCTTGGACGCCGCCTCTCAAGAAGTCTGGTACCAACTGAAGAAAGACGGCAGCGTCTGGTCCAGAAAAGTTTTATACGCGGGACCCGGCATCGCCACCGACGCCCCGGTGCAATTGCCAGGTCTGACCGGCATCGTGGCCATCTCGGCGGCAGGGAGCCAGCAGGTGGTGGGGGGGCCGTACCCCGGCGCCGCCAATCTGGTTGCGGTCAAGGCCGACGGTTCCGTCTGGATGTTGAACGGAGACCCGGTTCAAGTCGGAGGTCTCGGCAACGTCGTCGAGGTCGTCGCCAAGCCCTACCATATAGTAGCGCGCCAGTCCGACAGGACCGTCTGGACCTGGGGCGTCAATCGCTACGGACAGTTGGGGCACGATAGCTCCGCTTCGCCACAGCAGGTGCCGGGGATAGTCGACGCGGTCGATATCGCGGCCAGCGACACCCATGCGGCGGCCCTGTTGTCGGACGGGACCGTATATTGTTGGGGAGCCAACGATGCCGGACAACTCGGCGACGGCACCTTCGCGGACAAGAGTGCGCCCGTGCAGGCGCAGGGAGTGAGCGGCATCACGGCCATCTCCGCCGGCACCGGCCACACCTTGGCTCTGAAAAACGACGGCACCGTTTGGGCGTGGGGCTACAACGCCTTTGGCCAGGTCGGCGACGGCACCAACAACAGTCGCACCGCGCCGGCTCCGGTAGCCGGGTTGAGCGGCGTTATGTCGGTGGCTGCGGGGAATTTCCATAGCGTCGCCCTGAAGTCGGACGGCAGCGTCTGGGGCTGGGGCCAGAATGCCCGGGGCCAGGTCGGCGACGGCACGGTGACCATGCGGCTGATCCCCGCCCGCGTCCTGGGGATTTGGGGGTACCGCTTCCTGGACCTGATCAACGTGGACGCCACCGTGGTCGGGAGGATCGACATAGCCGGGCCGGACAGCGTGCCGGAAAACAGCGGCGGTTACGGCTACGCGGCTACCGCGCTCTTTACCGACGGCAGCGCCATGAGCATCGCCCCGACCTGGAGCACCTCGGACGGCTCCCTGGCCACGGTGGACCTGGCGAGCGGCGTGCTGACGGCGAAAGACGTTGCCGCCGATTCGGTGGTGTTGCTCGTGGCCAGCTACCAATTCGGCAGCGGCGAGATTCGTAGCGCCAGCAAGGCGGTCACCATTATCAACGCGGTGCCCAAAGTGAGCTTGTCCAGCGTCGCCCTTAGCTTTGCCAGCCAGCCTGTGGGCACGACCAGCGCCGCTCAAACGGTGACCATTACCAACGCCGGCAGCTTGCCGCTTCTGGTCGGCAGCATTGCGGCGCCCGACGGTTTTCCCCAGACCTCAAGCGGCTGCGGCTCGATTGCCGTCGGCGGCAGTTGCACCGTTTCCGTGCTGTTCTCCCCAAGCGCGGTGGGAACTTCAGCCGGCGCTTTGAGCATCGCCAGCAATGCGCCCGGAAGCCCGCATCAAGTGACCCTCTCGGGCCTTGGCGCGGCCGTCGTCCCGCCGAGCCTGTCCATTTCCACTTTGGCCGACGGCTCCGTCACCAAAAACGCCACCCTCAACGTCAGCGGCAGCGCCGGCAGCGGCTACGGCCTCAAGTCGGTCACCATCAACGGGGTCGCGGCGCCGGTCGCCGCGGACGGGACTTTCTCGCTGGCGCTCACGCTGCAGGAAGGGAAAAACAACATCCTTACGGTTGCCGCCGACACCTTCGGGTTTGCAACCTCGGATAGCCGCATCGTCACTCTGGATACCGCCGCGCCGGCGCTGGTAGTCGCCACGCCGGCCGATAACGGCTCGTTGGCGGTTGCTGTGGTCACGGTATCGGGAACGGTAGGCGAGGCGGCGAACGTGCTGGCAACGGTGAACGGCGGCGCTCCGCAAACGGCGGCCGTGAGCGGCAGCGACTTCAGCGTCACGCTTAATCTCGCCTCGGGACTCAACACCATCATCGTCAGCGCGACCGACCTGGCGGGCAACGTCAGCACCGTGAAGCGCACGGTGACTTCCGACACGGAGAAGCCGACCCTGATCATCACCGATCCGCCAACGGACATCTTCACCAACGTGCCGACGCTGATTTTAACCGGCACGGCGGGCGACAACGGCGCGTCGGTCACCGTTACCGTCACGGTGGACGGCCGGCTCTACACGCCGTCGCTGCAAAACGGCGCGTTCCAGCAACAACTGACCTTCGACACGGCGAAGCAGTACGCGATCGTGGTCACGGCACAGGATGCCTCAGGCAACAGCGTCTCCGTGCAAAGAAACATTATCTACTATCCTTTTGGACCGCTGATCGGCACCACGACAAATCTCGCCTTGACTGCCGGTTCCACTAATCCGTCCACCTTCGGCCAACCGGTCGCCTTCACGGCCACGGTGTCCGGTGGAGCGGATGCCACCGGCATCGTCACCTTCTACGATGCTCAGACCGCCCTGGGCTCGAGTGGGCTTTCCGGTGGAGTCGCCACCTTCGTAGGCACATCGCTGGGAGTCGGCAGTCACAGCATCAGCGCCGTCTACGGCGGCGACAGCGTCTTTGCCGGATCAACCTCGGCAGCGCTTGAACAGACGGTAGGCAAAGCTCTACAAAGCATCTCCATTGTTACCGCCGCCCCGAGCACCGCCGCTTACAACTCGCAGTTCAGCGTGGCGGCTACGGCTCCAGGCGGGGTGGTCAGCTACGGCAGCGGCAGTCCCGGCGTTTGCACCAATAATGGCGCGGTCTTTACCATGACGGCCGGCAGCGGCACCTGCGTCGTCACATACGATCAGGCGGGGAACGGCAATTACACCGCCGCTCAGACCATCCAAAACGTCAGCGCCGGCAAGGCGAGCGCGACGGTGACTCTGGGCAATCTCGTCACCGTTTTCGACGGCTCGCCCAAGGCGGCAAGCGCAACGTCAACGCCGAGCGGCTTGGCTATGGTCGTCACGTACAACGGCTGCGACGCCGCTCCTTCTGCTCCCGGCAGCTATCAGGTGCTGGCCATCGTCAACGACGCCAATTACCAGGGGAGCGCCACCGGCACGCTGCTGATCGGCGACAGCAGCGCTCCGCCCACTCTGACCCTTTCCACCTTGGCGGACGGCAGCATCACCAACAACCCGACCGTCAATGTCAGCGGCAGAGTCGGCAGCACGCTCGGGGTGAAATCCGTCACCGTCAACGGCGTTGCCGCGGCCGTGGCAGCCGACGGCAGCTTCTCCCTGGCGATCACCCTCACGCAGGGGAGCAACACGGTGACCACCATCGTCACCGATATCGCGGACAAGACAACGCAGGACCTGCGCACCATCACCCTGGACACCGATGCTCCGGTTTTGAGCGTTACCGCGCCCGCCGACAATAGCGCGCTGGCCGCTACCGCCATCAACCTGACCGGGACCATAAACAAGACGGCGACGGTGCAGGCAACGGTGAACGGAGGTTCGCCTCAATCAGCCATCGTCAACGGCAGCGAATTCAGCGTTGCTCTCAACCTGCAGGCCGGCATCAACACCATCGCCGTCAGCGCCACCGATCTCGCCGGCAACAGCGCCACGGTGAAGAGGACGCTGATTTCCGACACCGACAAACCCTCCCTGGCCATTACCGACCCGACCCAGGATATAACCTCGAATAGCGCGAGCCTGATAATTTCCGGAACGGCGGGGGACAGCGGCACTGCGGTCAGCGTCGCCATCACCATGGAGGGCGTTACCTACACGCCCGAGCTCTCCAACGGCGTCTTCCAGGAACAGTTGAACTTCAGCGCCGCCAAGCAGTACATCATCACCGTCACCGCCACCGACCGGGCCGGCAACAGCGTCTCCGTACAGCGAAACGTGATCTATAGTCCGATCTTCCCGCTCACCGTGACCGCTTTCGATGTCGTCAGGGCCGCCGGTTCCGACAACCCGCCGCTCACCGTCTCGTACAGCGGCTTCGTAAACGGCGACACGGCAGCCGTGTTGAGTGGCGAACCAGCTCTTGCCACTACTGCCGTGGCCGGCAGCCCGTTGGGAAGTTATCCGATCACGGTTAGTCGCGGGACCCTTGCCGCCGCCAACTACAGCTTCACCTTCGTCAACGGCACCCTTACCGTGGTCGACATGGCGACCGGCAGCGACGGCAGGACCACTTCCTTCATTTCGGCGAGCCCCTCCGCGGACACTAAGGTGCAGATCAGTCGCGGCACGTTGCTGTCCACCGGCAGCGGCGCGCCGGTCAGCGGCAGCCTTAGCATGTCATCGACCTTGCTGGGTGCGATTTCCGCCCTGCCGGCGGCGGCGCAGACGGCGCACACCGCCGAGGGGTGGTCCCTGGTCTCGCTTGGCGCCGGCGCCGACCTCGCCTTGACCGGCGGCGGGACGAGCGTTAAAAACTTCAACCCGGCGATCAAGGTAACCCTTTCGGTGCCTGCCTCCTTTGCCGCGCCGGGCGCCAGCGTGGCTTACTACAGCTTTGACGGCGCCGGCTGGAAACAGGAGGGGAGCGCTCCGGTCCAGGCCGACGGCAGGGTCGATATGACGGTCGGACATCTCTCGATCTGGGCGATCGCCAAGTTCAAACAGCTGCCGACCGGGAAGATCTCGGATGACGGTTATGCCAACGTCACCATCTCCGATGCGCTCAGGGCGATGCGCATCACCGTCGGACAGATCCCCGCGACCGAGGCGGATCTGTTGAACGGCGACGTCGCGCCCCTGATCGATGGCCGGCCGTCGCCCAACGGCACCATTAATCTGGGCGACGCGCTGATCATCCTGCGCAAGGCCGTGGGGCTGGTGAATTGGTGAGGGGAGGGGACGATAAACAGTGACGAGGTGGAAGTAGAGGTAAAAGTAGAACGGTGGAAATAACAGTTCGAACAAAGAAAGCCGGTGCGCACAGCGTCCGGCTTTTCTTTTCGGTCTAAAAGACTCTCATTTGTGTTCTGGCAGGAAACGCGGCTAAATGTGAACCGGCCGGGGAAACTCCCGATTTCTCGTTGACTTTTCCCGATGTTGCAGATACTTTGCCGGCAATCTTTTCATTTGTCGTTTGTTATGCAGCACGTTAGGCGGGCTGAATGAGATTGAAGCAGCTGCTCTGTCTACTCCTGGTCTTGCTGGCTATCTGTCTCCCCGCTCCGGGAAGTGCTGCGACATTTGCTGCGCCCGTCGTACCAGGTCTTAACCTGACTGCGGTAACTGCGCCTCTGCTGAACAGCTTTGGCTCCGCGTTCCCGCTGCTGACGACTTGGAAATCATCCGGGATTACCGCCATCGAGTCCTACGATGCGGCCAATGCCAAGATGCTGCGGGCGGAACTGGATCTCAACGGCTCGCCATCGGGGAGCGACTTCCCGCTCACCGAGAACACCGCACTCTTCGTCTACGCCGCCGACAGCGCCGTCATCTCTGCTGACAGCATCACCTCCTGCGCCCCCCTCAAGCTTGGCGTCGGCTTCAACCTTGCCGGATATGGCTGCTTCCCCGGTTCTTACCTGGCGTCGGAGTTGCTGCACTCGCTCGGGCCGGTCGCCATTTCCAGCATCTCGCGTCTGGACGGCAACTCCGGCAGGTGGCAGACGGCCGCCTTCGATGGCGGCACGGTAGTCGGCGAAGAGTTCCCTCTGGCGGCGGGGGAGGGTTACATCATCCAAGCCGTCGCCGCCTCCGAATGGAGCTCGCCGGCCCCGGCCATTACCGGCTTGACCCCGCCGCAGATCGGCGCTTCCACTGCTTCCACCAGCATCGATGTCGCCGGCAACAACTTCCGTTCCGATTCGGCCGTCACCATCGACGGACTGGACGCTGCAACCTCGTTTGTCGGCGCGGCGCTGCTGCGGGTTGCGGTCCCTTCCCAGACTACTGCCGGTTCGCTCGCCGTCCGGGTGAGGAATCCCGATCTTTACCACGCCGGCGGCTATTTGATCTCCGAGCCCGCCTTACTTGCCGTCAGCGATCCCCCCCTCGGCCTGACCCCTGCCGCACTGACAGTTTGGCAGGGACAGTCCGGCGCCGCGATGACGGTCTCGATACCCTTCCCGGCGCCTTCCGGCGGCACCTTTATCGACCTGACCAGCAGCAATCCCGAGCTCGTGGGCGTGGCGACTCCTGTCGTCGTCCCGCAGGGCGCCATCAGCGTTGCCGTGCCGCTCACGCTCTCCGATACCGGCATCGTCACCCCCCAATTCGTAACGGTCACCGCCTCGCGCGCCGGGATGGTCGGCGCCCAGGCGGGCGTTTCGGTGCGCCCCAAGCCGACCATCGACTTCTCCCCGCTCACCACCCTTACCGGCCTGAGCTTTACCTATCCGCTGACCGTGCATCTTAGCGACGTTGCCCCGCCGGGCGGCTTGCCGGTAACGCTGACGGCGGCTCCCGCAGGCATCGTCACCGTTCCCGCTTCGGTAACCATTCCGGCGGGAACGACCTTCGCCCAGGTTACCGTGACCGGGTCCGCTCTCGGCTCCGCCGTCATCAGCGCCTCCTCCGCAGGGCTGGCCGGCAACGTAGCGCAGCATGCGGTGACGGTGAAGCCGATCCAGAACGCGACCTACAGCGCGCTCACCTCGCCTCAGCTCGGCATACAAGTCGGACCGGTCGCCACCGCGCCGACCAGCGCCCATTACAGCTATACACCGGTGACCAGTGCCCAGGTCGGGGTGCAGGTCGGCCCGCTCTTCGCCCGGTCGCCGGTTCAGCTCATGAATTACGGTCCGCTCGCCTCTTCTGCTGTCGGGGTTCAAGTCGGTTCGAACGCAGTCGCCGCGACCAGCGTCAGCGCCAGCTACTCAGCCGTGGCCAGCGTCGAGGTTGGCGTGGCGGTCGGGGCGGTGGTCACCGGCATGTCGCCCAATCACGCCGGGGTCGGCGACAGCGCAATCCCGCTGACCATTTACGGTCGCGGATTGAATGCCGTGACCGGCGTCGCCTTCGTACCCGCCGCCGGCATGACGGTGGGGGCGCTTTCCGTGGCTCCCGATGGTTTGTCGGTCACCGTGTCGGTCGACATCGCCGCCAATGCCGCCGTGGGAGGCCGCACCGTACTCTTGACGACCGCCTCCGGCGCCGTGGCGGCTGCCGCCGGCCGGTCTGGAATCTTCTCCGTTACCCTGCCGCAACCGGAGATTGCCAGCATCCAGCCGCTACGCTCAACCGTCGGGCAGACCGTCGTCATCAGCGCCGTCGGCAAAAATTTCGGTTCAGCCAGCAGCGTGAACTTTACCCCGTCCGCCGGCATCGTAGTCAGCAATCCGCCGGCAGTCAGCGCGGACGGCACCACTCTCAGCGTTTCCTTCGCCATCGCAGCCGACGCCGCTCTGGGCGCGCGAGTGGTCTCCGTGACCACGCCGGGTGGGACCACGTCAACCGTCCCCTCGGTAACCAACACCTTCGGCATTACCGCCGTCTCCGACCCGGGCATGACGCACACCTCCGTTTCGGCCCCGGTCGGTGTGCAAGTGCAGACGGACGCCGTAGTAACTACGACCAGAGATGTGCCCTACGGTCCGACCTCCTCACAACTGGTCGGAGTCACGGTCGGCTCGACCATCAGGGCAGTCGCCCCGATCAGCGGCAACATCGGCAGCAGCAATTTGCTGGTACGTGCCTTCGGGGTCGGGCTGAGCGCGGCAAGCGGCATCTCCTTCCAGCCGCCCAACGGCATCACCGTCACCTCTTTTGCCGTCGGCGACGACAGCACCCCTCAGGTAACCATCGACATCGCGCCGGACGCTCCCGTATCGCCGCGCACGGTGCTGGTGGCGCTTACCGGAGGCGGTTACGCCCTCCCCACGGCCGCCGGGTCCAATCAATTCCAGGTGACGCTGCCGACGCCGCAGATCGACAGCCTCCAGCCGATCAGGGCCATGGTCGGCCAGGGCGTCGCCATGACCATCTTCGGTAAAAATTTCGGTTCCGCCAGCAAGGTCGATTTCACGCCGGCCGACGGCATCGCCGTCACCAACCCGCCCACGGTGAGCGCCGACGGGACCATGATCACCATATCTCTCACCATTGCCGCCAACGCGACCCTGGGCAACCGCATCGTTACCGTGACCACGCCCGGCGGGACTTCCACGGCGACCGCATACACTTCCAACACCTTCGCCGTTACCGCCGATCAGGGATCGACCTACACGCCGCTACTCTCTTCCATGGTGGGGGTGCTCGTTTCCGCGCCGGCGGTAAGCGGCCAGACAAGCGTTCCCTACGGGCCGGTGTCCTCGGCTGCCGTCGGCGTCATGGTGATACCGACCGCGCCGCCGACCAGCCAGGTCGTCGATTACGGCCCGCTGCTGACAGTGCCGGTAGGGGTCGCGGTCGGAGGGGTCGTCACCGGATTCTCGCCGACCACCCTGGAGCCGGGTAGTTCCGGCACCTTCACCCTGACTGGCGTGGGACTCGACACCGTGACCGGGATCACCGTGGTCCCCTCCGACCACGTGACCGTCACTTCCTGGACCCCGTCCGGCGACGGCCGTTCCGTGACGGTGACCATCGTCGCGGACTCCGGCGCTGCCCAAGGTGCGCGGACCGTGGTGTCGATGGCAGGCGACGCGGCACTGGCGCCGTCGGTGCCCGGCATGGGCCTGCTGTTCATCGGCTACAAACCGAGACTCAATTCCATAACCACGACCTTCCCGCAATCTTCGCTGCTGGCGGCCGTCCATTCGACCGTCACCCTGACCATGAACGGCGTGAATCTGCAGGGGGTCACCGGGATCGAAGTGGTTCCGTCCGACGGCATCGTCTTCAATTCCGTGCCGACCTGGTCGAGCGACGGCACCGGCGAGCACGTTTCGGTCACGATGATCGTCGCGGCCGGCGCCCCTATCGGCGATCGACTGGTGCGCCTGTTCACCCCTTACGGTGGCAGCAGCGCCGACCGCGACAACACCAACACCCTTAAAATCGTGCTTACGGTCTCCGACAGCGCCCGGGAAACGGAGGAAACCCTCCAGGTTGCCGCCGGCGAAGCGCCCGCTCTGTCCGCCGGCGCCTCCGCAATCAGGCAAGCCAGGATCGCCGCCCTGCACGGATTGGGCGTGCGCAAGCTTCAGGTCGCGCTGCTTGGCTCCACGCAGGGCGCAGCCCCAAACTTCGCCACCCTTGCAGCCGGAGGGAAAACTGCTGGCAGGGCGGTCGCCTGGCTCGCCATGCCTGCGGCCTCACGCGGGCCTCCCGCTGTTGCAGGTTAAGAACCGCCACTTGACATTCGGGAGGAGAGACGATGAAAACGATTCAGATGACCATAACCATACTGCTGGCACTGATGCTGCCGGCGGGGACCGCACTGGCTGCCTTCGAAAGCGGGAGCACCTGCGGCGCGGCATTTTACAACAGCAGCACCTGCCGGGGCGCCTACACCGCCCCGACCGTCAACAGCACGATAGTCCTGCCGCCCAACGGCATCCTGGACTACACTTCCTTCCTCGTCCCTAACGGGTACACGGTCACTTTTACTAAAAACGCTGCCAACACTCCGGTGGTCATCCGCGCCAGCAGCAACGTGACCATCAGCGGGATCATCCAAGTGGGCGCACTGACTTCGCCGACCGACTCCGGGGAGGCGGGCAACGGGAATCTCGGCGACGACGGGCAACCCGGAATCGGCGGCCCCGGCGGCTACGACGGCGGCATGGGCGGCCTTTCCCCGCTGTTTGGAGGGGCATGGATGCAGATGGGGGGCTCGGGCAAAGGACCTGGCGGCGGCAGCGTCGCGGCGGCGTCTAACCCTGACTCGTGGGGGTATGCGCCGTGGCTTTCCTGCGGAGGCGGCGGCGCCGGATTCGGCAGCGGGGGAGGTCAGGGGAACTATAATTGCGGCCCCGGCGGTGCGCCCTATGGTCAAGGGACCTTACTGCCACTCATCGGCGGGTCCGGCGGCGCCGGCGGCAACTCCGGCGGGAGTTTCAATGGCGGCGGCGGCGGTGGCGGCGGCGGAGCCATCACCATTGCCGCCTCCGGGACCCTGTATATGGGGAACGCGAGTTGGGAAGGTCCTCGCATTTATGCGAACGGCTCCGGCGGCGCCCCGAGTTATGGGTCTGGATGCGGCGGCGGCGGCGGTGGCGGGAGCGGCGGCGCAATCCGTCTGGTCGCGGATACGCTGGCCATGGATTCCAATGCCTATCTGCAGGCGATCGGCGCCAGCGGCGCCAACTCTTGCGTGGCCCGCGGCGGAGACGGCGGGGTAGGACGCATCAGGTTGGAGGCGAACACCATCACCGGATGGACAGTTGATCGCTCCAACCCCCAATACTCATTCGGAACTCCGGGACACGTTTTCGTTCCCAATAACCCGACGCTTGCCATCGCCAGCGTGACGGCGAATTCAACGACCATTGGCGTCCCGAGCAATCCCACCGGCAATGCCGACATTTCCTTTCCCACCGGAACGACCACGGCCACGGTCAACCTGGTGGCGACCGGCATTCCCGCGGGCTCCACCGCCGACGTTCACGTGATTCCTTCTACGGGCGCGCCGAGGAGCAAAGTGCTGAGCAGCGCCTTCACCAACGCTCTCACGGCCACGGCTACGGTCACCCTCAGTCCGGGCAACAACGTGCTGCAGGCGGCGGTGACCTACACGATTACGGAAACCGTCGCCATGAACCTGCCGAAGTTCAACGGCGAATATGTCGCCAAGATCCGGGTGGAAGGAGGCATGAACGGCAAATCCACCGTGACCTACATCACCGCCTCGGGTAAGGAATATCCGGCCGCGGGCGGGGCGAAAGCCAAGGTATAGAAACCACAGGGCAGGGGAGCGGGGTCATGAAAGCGGATCGATTCACGACATTTGGGCAAGGATTGCGAAAGGGGCTGACCCATATCGGCCCGCTTGCGCTCTTGCTTTGCCCGCTCCTTCTCTGCCCGCTTTTTTCCTCTTTGGCTCGGGCCGGGGTGCCGGTTGTCGACAATCTTAAAATTACCGACGTGGCGACCCGTTCCTTCGCCGTCACCTTGCATGCCAGCGAGCCCGTGAACATCGCCGGCGGAGTCTTTCGCAACTGTTCGTCGGCAGTCGCCGGGGCAGCCGTTTCCTTCGACAACCATTCCACAAGCGGCAACATCCGGGTCTCGATCAGCGGGCTCAGCCCTTCCACGGCGTACTGCTATAAGCCGCTGATCTCTTCGCTCTCAACCAGGGAGCAGGGAACTGTGCCAGAGGTGGCGGTTAGCACCGCGGCCCAAGTGACCAGGGTCATGACGGTGGGCAACGGTGCCGTGCCGTTCAGTAACGACCTGGTGCGCGTGCCAAATATCCACCTGGCGCCTGGAGAGGGGGCGGACGGCGTGCTGGTGACGCTCGAGCTGGCAAACGGAGCGGGCCTATCCCCCTTGTCGCTCATGGTGTCCGGCGACGCCGCGCGCAATTATTTCAACCTCAACAACCTCTTTGACCGCGATTCCCGGCAATCGCTGAACCTGACCGGCGGCGAACGGGTGAAAGTGACCGAGAGCCACGGCTCGAACGGTTGCGTCGTCGAACGGTTCCGAACCGTTCCCGCCGACTCGGAGGCCACCGCGGCAAAGGATCTCGCCCGTGCGAATCCCGCGGACATAGATGCCTCAGGCGGGGTGAACATCCTCGACCTGTTGCGGGTAGTCGGCGGCAAGGGGAGCCGGTCTGACGGTTCCTGCTTCAACGACGACTTGGATGTGAACGGCGACGGCAGGGTCGATATCAACGACTTCAATGCGATAAAGAGTGGGTTCAATGGCACACCGTAACCTCCTGACCATCATTGCGGTACTTGTCATCTCCCTTGCTTTGGCAACCGGGGCGGGCGCGGCGCAGTTGCGCGTCCTTCCGGCGAGCGGCTCGGGAAGCGTCGGCTCCACCCTGACTCTGGCGGTTGAGGCCGACGCGGTTACCGATCTGGGCGGTTTCCAGTTCGCCTTCTCCTATGACCAGAGCAAGGTGTCGGTCGACGCCATAACCGTCAACCCCGCCTTCGATCAGGTGGTCAAGCTGGATACGGGAACAAGCGGCAGCGGCCTGGTGGCGGCCACGGTCTTCTACAACGCGGCGGTCAGCGGGACGAACGTCAACCTGGCGACCATCGTTTTCAAGATCAACCAGCCGGGGGATTCGACGGTCTCCCTCTCCAACGTGATTCTTGGCCAAATCGGCGGGACGGAAATTCCGTCGAGCGTCGTGAACGGCGCCATTACCGGCAGCCCACCCGACACAACCGCGCCGTCGCTGGCCATCACCTCTCCAAGTCAGGACATCACGACCACCTCGGACAGCCTGACGGTGAGCGGTACGGTAAGCGACAACCTCACCACCCCGACGGTGACCATCTACTTCAACGGTCAGACCTTTACGCCCGCCGTGGTGAGCGGCGCCTTTTCGCAGCAGTTGACCATCCCCGCCGAGGGGAGCTATCAGATCGTGGCCAAGGCGGTGGACCAAGCGGGGAATTCGAGCCAGGTGGCCCGAAACGTCATCCTGGACGTTACCGCGCCCGCCGATGGAGCCGCCTTCACCGCCACGACGGCCGGCAGCTATCAGATCAACCTTTCCTGGTCCGCCGCCAGCGACGGCGGTTCCGGCCTTGCCGCCGGCGCCTACAAACTGGTGCGGGCCGCAGGCGCCACGGCGCCGGCCGATTGTGGCGGAACCCCGATCTACCAGGGCGCCGCCACCGGTTACAACGATTCCGGCCTGGCGTCAGCCACCAGGTACGCCTACCGCGTCTGCGCCGCCGACCTCGGAGGGAATTTCTCCTCCGGCCTCACGGCGAGCTCCACCACTGCCTTCGACTTGTCGTCGGCGGCAGGCGCGCCCGCCTTGACCTTTGTCTCCGGCGGAGACCTCCCCTGGCTCCCCGACGCGACCACCTCCGTCGACGGCACGGCCTCGGTGCGAAGCGGCGCCATCGGTGACAACCAGCAGAGCTGGTTCCAGACCGCCGTCACCGGTCCGGGATACGTGGCCTTCTCCTGGAAAGTGTCCTCGGAGACGAACTACGACATCCTCAGGTTCTACATAGACGGGGTCGAGCAGGCGGGCAAAATAAGCGGCGCGGTGGATTGGCAGCAGACCAGCTACACCTTCCCGGCCGGCAGCCACACCTTGCGCTGGGCTTATTCCAAGGACGGCGGCGGCGTAGCGGGCGCCGACGCGGGTTGGGTGGATCGGATCGTGGTCGGGCAGGACACGACCGCTCCGGCGGACGGAACTCTCGTCGCCACGCCGGGCAACGGCCAGATCGCCCTCTCCTGGAACGGCTTCGCCGACCCCTCCAGCGGCCTCGCCTCCTACAAGCTCGTCTACGGACTCACCCCGATTCCCGCCGGCTGCGCGTCGGGGACCACGCTTTACACCGGCTTGGGCACCGCCTTCACCCACGCGAGCCTCACCACCGAGACGACCTATTACTATAGAGTCTGCGCCACGGATCTCGCCTGGAACGTCTCCGGCGGCGCCGCCGCTTCGGTGCTTCTCCACACACCGGCGGGCTTCGCCGCCGCCGTGGACGCGCCTGCCTTGAGCTTCGTCACCGGAGGAGACGTCGTGTGGGCACCGGACGCGGCGACCTTCGTGAGCGGCGGGGCTTCGGTGCGAAGCGGCGCCATCGGCAACAACCAGCAGAGCTGGTTCCAGACCTCCGTCACCGGTCCGGGGTACGTCGCTTTCTCCTGGCAGGTCTCGTCGGAGGTGAACTACGACTTCCTCAAGTTCTACATAGACGGCGTCGAGCAGACTGGCAAAATAAGCGGCTCGGTGGGCTGGCTGCAGACCAGTTTCACCTTCCCGGTCGGCAGCCACACCTTGCGTTGGGCTTATTCCAAGGACGGCAGCGGCGTAGCAGGTTCCGACGCCGGTTGGGTGGACCGGATCGTGGTCGGCCAGGACACGGCCGCTCCGGTGGACGGAACCCTCACCGCCACGCCGGGCAACGCCCAGGTCGCCCTCTCCTGGAGCAACTTCACCGACGTCATCAGCGGCATCGCCTCCTACAAGCTGGTCTACGGGACGACCCCGATCCCCGCCAACTGCACCTCGGGAACGACGCTTTACACCGGGCTCGGCACCGCCTTCACCCACACGAATCTCGCTTCCGGGACGCCCTATTACTACCGCGTCTGCGCCACGGACCTCGCCTGGAACACCTCTCCCGGCGCCGACGCCTCGATCACGCTTCCGACTCCCGCGGGCTTCGCCGCCGCCGTCGGCGCGCCCGCCTTGACCTTTGTCACCGGCGGCAACGCCTTCTGGTTTCCCGACACCGGCAACTCCGTGAGTGGCGGCGCGTCGCTGAGAAGCGGAGTCATCGGCGACAGTCAGCAGAGCTGGTTCGAGACCGCCGTAGCCGGACCGGGGACCGTCTCCTTCTCCTGGAAGGTCTCGTCCGAACAAAATTACGATTTTCTTACTTTCTACCTGGACGGCGTCGAGCAGTCCGGCAAGATCAGCGGCACCGCCGGTTGGCTGCAGGCCAGCTATCCGTTGGCCGCCGGCAATCACACGCTGCGCTGGACCTATTCCAAGGACCGCAACACTTCGTCAGGTTCCGACGCGGGGTGGGTCGACGACATAGTGCTCTCCCTGGCCGGCACGAGTTATTCCGTCGCTTTCGTAGGAAGCGGCAACGGTTCGGTTGTCGGCCCGAACATCCAGAGCGTCGCTTCCGGCGGCAGCACCGCCGCCGTCACCGCAGTGCCCGCCGACGGCAATCGTTTCGTCAACTGGACCGGCAGCGGAGATTTCGCGGCAACGGCAGCCAATCCGCTGGTCATCACCAACATCATGGCGAATACCACGGTCACCGCCAATTTCGTCTAGGACAGCGCCTGCGTCCCGGCTCCCGCAGGGGTCGTTTCCTGGTGGAAGGGAGAGGGCAATGCCGTCGATCAGGCCGGTTCGAACAACGGCGCCGTCATGGGCGGCGCCACATTCATCGCCGGAAGAGCGGGCCAGGCGTTCAGTTTCGACGGCGCGAACGGCTACGTCAGCGTCCCCACCAGTCCGGCTCTCGACCCGACAGCGGCGGCCAGCATCGAGGCTTGGGTTTTCTTCGACCAGCTCCCATCGATCGCAGGCCACAGCATGCAGATCGCCGGCAAGTCCGGAGTCGGCGCCGATTTCGATCTGCTGGCCGAGTCCGACAACAGGATTCATTTTTACGTGGCCGCAGGCTTGAGCGTTTCCTCGACAACCGTCGTGCAGACCGGAGCTTGGTACCACCTGGCGGCGACCTACACCGCCAACGGCCAATTGCAGTTGTACGTCAACGGCGCGCTTGAGAACGCCGTCCCCATCGCCGGCATCACGCGCTCAACGAACAACAACGCCTTCATGATCGGCCAGAGCGCCGCCTGGTCCGGACGGTACTTCCAAGGGAGAATCGACGAAGTACGACTTTTCGACCGGGCTCTGGCCGCGTCCGAAGTCCTCGCCTTCTACAACGCGGGAAGCAACGGCCTCTGCACGGGGGCCAACGGCAGTTCGGACCTTGCCATCAGCCAAACTTCGGGGATCTCCTTCGCCATCCCGGGGCAGCAACTGACTTTCTCCCTGAACGTCTCCAACAACGGCCCCGACAACAGCCTGGCCACGGTGGTCACCGATACGCTGAGCGGAGACGTCAATTTCGTTTCCGCTTCGACCAGCAACGGCACCTGCAGCTACGCCGGGAATGCGCTCACCTGCAAACTTGGCGAGTTGCCGCCGCGCATGCTCGCCTCGAGCACCTTCGACAGCGACACGGATGGCTGGACCGTCACAGGCGACGGCTCGGCGCCGGCTTTCGTCTCCAGCGGCGGGAACCCTGCCGGCTATGTCTCCGGCACAGACCAGGCGCAGGGGCTCGACTGGTACTGGCGCGCCCCTGAGAAATTCCTGGGGAACATGTCGCTGGCCTACCAGGGGACGCTGCAATTCGATTTGAAGCAATCGCCGACCGATTCCCAGTACAACACCGACGACGTCATCCTGGTCGGCGGAGGCTACACACTGGCTTTCGACACCTCTTACAACCCGGCAACGACTTGGACTCACTACTCGATTCCACTGGATGAGACAGCGAGCTGGAAGCTAAATACCATAACCGGTCCGGTTGCCAGCAAGGCGCAGATTCAGGCGGTGCTCGGAGCACTCACCGATTTGAGGATACGCGGCGAATTCAGAAACGGCCCGGATGTCGGTGGGCTCGATAACGTACAGCTGCTCCCCCGTCCAACGGCTATCCAGGTGACGGTCAGCGCCCTTGGCAACGGCGTCGTCAGCAGCACCGCATCCGTAAGCGGCGCCAACAGCGATCCCGATGCATCCAACAACACCGCCACCGTCAGCACCACGGTGGACGACGCGCCGCCATCCGCCGCGATCGGTTATTCCCCTTCCGGTCCCTACAAGGCCGGCGCCGCCGTTACCATCACCGCTACCTTCAGCGAGCCGCTGGCCGGCTCACCGGCGCCGAAGATCGCCTTTGCCGGCGCGGATACGCTCGCCTTTACCGGCATGAACATGGTGGACGCGACCCACTATACCTACAGCTTCCTCGCGGGCAGCGGCAGCGGGGCGGTGACGGTTGCCCTCTCCGGCGGGACCGACTTGGCGGGCAACCCCTTGGCGACCACGCCTACCAGCGGCGGCTCGTTTACCCTGGACAACGCCGGTCCGACCGATGGGGCGCTGACCGCCTCTGCCGCCGGCAGCGACCAGATCCACCTCGCCTGGACTGCGGCCACGGACAACGCAGGCGGTAGCGGGCTGGCCGCAGGCAGCAGCTACAAGCTCGTGCGCGCTCCAGGGGGAACCGTCCCGAGCGATTGCAGCGGCGCCGCCATCTACCAGGGGACTGCCACTACTTTCAACGACACCGGTCTGAGCATCGGCGCCCGGTATTCCTACCGCGTCTGCGCGTTCGACGCGCTTGGCAACCCGTCCTCGGGGGCAACCGCCAGTGGCTCTACGTACAGCGCATGCGTCGCACCGCTGCCTGGTCTGGTTTCCTGGTGGATGGGAGAAGGAAACGGCAGTGACCAGGCGGGGCAGAACAACGGGGCGCTGATGAACGGGGCGAGTTTTGCCCAAGGCAAGGTTGGACAGGCGTTCAACTTTAACGGGTCCGGGCAATACGTCGTCGTTGCGGACTCGCCGACGCTGGCCGGCTCCAACAGGTTCACCCTCCAGGCATGGATCAACCCGTCGGCAGTTCTCGAAAGCGACGGCGCAGCCGTTATTTCCAAAGTCGGCGGCAGCGGCGGCAACAACGGCTATCAATTGGGCATATCCCAGACCTTGGTGCCGCTGTGTCAATTCAACGCGAGCGGCGAATACTGGCCTGCAAACAGCGTCAGTGCCGGCATGGCGCCGCTCAATACCTGGACGCACATTGCATGCACCTATGACAACGACAAGTTGAGCATGTATGTAAACGGCACGCTGGTCGGAAGCAGTGCCATTGGGGCAAAGAGCGTCGCCGTCTCGTCTTCCACTCTGAGAATCAGCGGCGACGACAACAACCACGTCTACTTCGACGGGATGATCGACGAAGTCCAGATCTACAACCGCGACCTCTCCGCCAGCGAGATCCTGTCCATCTACGGCGCAGGCGGCAATGGCGTTTGCGTCCCTGCCATCCAGACCGTGACCGCAACTGCCGGCTCCAACGGCTCGATCAGCCCCGTCGGTGGCGTTTCGGTCAATGCCGGGGCGGCGCAAACTTTCACCATAGCTCCCGCCGATGGCTATTCGGTCGACGATGTGCTGGTCGACGGTTCCAGCGTTGGCGCCGTGACCGGCTATACCTTCCCTGCCGTGCTTGCGAACCACACCATAGCGGCAAGCTTCAAGGCAAACCCGGTCAACGGCGTCTGCGGCGGGAGTAACGGCGTCACCTTCCGGAGTGCGCCGACGACCGGCTTCTGCGCCGTCGGCAGCGGCACAGCGATTACCGGCGCCGGTCCCTGGAGCTGGACCTGCGGCGGTCTGAACGGCGGCAGCACCGCGAACTGTTCGGCCGGAATCGACATTGCCGGCCCAGCATTGACGGCCTCGACCCTTGCCGACGGCGCAATTACCAACAACGCGACTCTGAACGTCTCGGGCACGGTTGCCGACCCAAGCGGAGTTGTCGGGGTAACTGTGAACGGCTTCGCTGCAGCCGTGGTAAACGGCGAGTTCAGTTATGCATTGACCTTGCAGAACGGTTCCAACACGGTGACCGTCGTGGCCACCGACGCCCTTGGCAACAGCACGATCGACAGCCGCGCCGTCACCTTGGACACGAGCGCACCGATTGTCTCCATTGACGCGCCTGCCGACAACAGCGTGCAGGCGGTTTCATTCGTCAACGTGACCGGCACCGTTAGCGAGACGGCAACCGTTCAGGCAATGGTGAACGGAGGTTCGCCGCAGTCGGCCAATGTTGCCGGGAGCACGTTCAGCGTTGTTTTGAACCTGCAGCCCGGCATCAACACCATTGCCGTCACCGCCACCGACCTTGCCGGCAACAGCGGCACCGCGAAGCGCAGCGTGACGCTCGACACCGACAAGCCGACTCTTGCCATCACCAGCCCGACTCAGGACTTGACCACCAGCGCTCCTAACTTTGTTGTTTCCGGGACGGCGGGGGATAGTAGCACGGCGGTGAGCGTGACCGTCGTCATGGACGGCGTTAGCTACACGCCGCAGTTGTCGAACGGCGCTTTCAGCCAACAGCTCGTTTTCAGCACGGCCAAGCAGTACAGCGTCACGGTGACGGCCACCGACTTGGCCGGCAATAACGTGTCGGTGCAGAGAAACGTGATCTACAGTCCGATTGTGCTACCTATCGTCACTAGCGTGAACCTGGCACTCGCCGCCGGTTCGAACAATCCCTCGGTTTTCGGCCAATCCGTTACCGTCACCGCCACAGTATCCGGCGGCAGCAACCCGACGGGAACCGTCAGCTTCTACGATGGGCAGGTTAGCCTGGGCTCAAGCCCTCTGACTGGGGGCGTCGCCAACTTCGTCATCCCACTTTTGGCAGGCGGCAACCACGGCATCACTGCCGTGTACGGCGGCGACAGCGTGTATGCCGGTTCGACCTCTGCCGCTCTTGATCAAACGGTAAACAAGGCGAGCCAGAGCATCGCGGTTGTCACTGCGGCTCCGACCTCAGCCCTTTTTAACTCGCAGTTCACCGTAGCGGCTACTGCTCCAGGCGGCGTGGTTAGTTACGGCAGCGGCAGCCCCGGCGTCTGCACGAACAACGGAGCCGTCTTTACCGTGACGGCCGGCAGCGGCACCTGCGTGGTGCAGTACAACCAAGCAGGAAACAGCAATTACACTACTGCTCAAACAATCCAGAATGCCAGCGCCGGTAAGGCGAGCGCGACTGTAGCTCTCAGCAATCTCTCAGCTGTTTACGACGGCTCGCCCAAGGCTGCGAGCGCTACGTCGACGCCGACCGGCTTGGCGATTGGCGTCAACTACAACGGCAGTGCAACTACTCCCTCGGCAGTCGGCAGCTATCTGGTTGTGGCGACGATCAACGACGCAAATTACGAGGGAAGCGCCACCGGCACGCTGGTAATCAATTACAGCAGCATTCTGCCAACCCTGACCATGTCGACCTTGGCTAACGGCAGCATCACCAACAATCCGACCGTCAACGTCAGCGGCAAGGCTGGCAGCATAAACGGATTGAAATCTGTCACCGTCAACGGCGTTGCAGCAGTCGTGGCCACGGATGGCAGCTTCTCCGTAGCGCTTACTTTGGCATCTGGCAACAACGTCATAACCACCGTTGTTACCGATCAGGCCGATCTCAAAATCCAGGATGTACGCACCATCACCTTGGACACCAGCGCACCGGTTGTCTCCATTGATGCGCCTGCCGACAACAGCGTTCAGGCGGGCTCGTTCGTTAACGTGACCGGCACCGTTAGCGAGACGGCAACCGTTCAGGCAACGGTGAACGGAGGTTCGCCGCAGTCGGCCAATGTTGCCGGGAGCACGTTCAGCGTTGCATTGAACCTGCAGCCCGGCATCAATACCATTGCCGTCACCGCCACCGACCTTGCCGGCAATAATGGCACCGCGAAGCGCAGCGTGACGCTCGACACCGACAAACCGACTCTTGCCATTACCAGCCCGACTCAGGATTTGACTACCAGCGCTCCAAGTCTGGTTGTTTCCGGAATGGCAGGGGACATCAGCACCGCGGTTAGCGTGACCATAGTCATGGACGGGGTGAGTTACACGCCGCAGTTGTCGAATGGTGCTTTCAGCCAAGAACTCGTTTTCAGCACCGCGAAGCAGTACAGCATCACGGTGACG
>CAIYDQ010000101.1 GCA_903925075.1 uncultured Geobacter sp. | reverse complement strand
TCTGACCTTCATCATCGGCTTCGGCGCCATCATTCTCGTTGCCAACAATCCGGAGTATGTGGTCAATATCACCAAAAGTGTTCTCGATCTCAAGGGTGGCGGCAGTATGCCGGCTATCTATCTGTCACACGCCATCGGCGGCAACTTCTTCCTTGGTTTCATCGCTGCAGTTGCCTTCGCCACGATACTCGCGGTCGTATCCGGGCTGACGCTGGCAGGCGCCTCGGCTCTGTCACACGATATCTATGCAAGCGTAATCATGAAAGGTAAAGCGGACGAGAAGAAAGAGGTATGGGTATCGAAGATGAGTGTTATCGGACTGGGCGCACTCGCTGTGCTCCTTGGCATTGCATTTGAGAAACAAAACGTTGCCTACATCGTGGCGCTGACGTTCTCGATTGCCGCCTGCACCAATTTCCCCGTGTTGGTACTGTCCGTTTTCTGGCGGGGACTGACCACGCGCGGAGCGGTGATGGGCGGATATACCGGGATCTTCGGTTCCATCGGACTGTTAATCATCGGCCCGACAGTATGGACCAAGGTACTCCACATGGGACCGGCCATCTTCCCGTATGACTTCCCGACCTTTGTTGTCTTGCCGGTGGTGCTTATCGTTGCGTATGTTGCGTCGGTAACTGATAGCAGTGATAGTGCAAAGAAAGAACGTGCTGCATTCGATGCCCAGATGATCCGTGCCGAAACCGGCTTGGGCGCCGAGATGGCTGCCCAGCACTAAATCCGGAGTTTTTTTTGATGCAGGCGGGCTGCCGGGAATTCGCCGGCAGCCCGTATTTGGATCAGGAAATGGACCAGTGGAAAATGAACGCCGACGATGTGCAAAAAGGCGCTTCCGCCTTTGGGGGCCGACTGCAACCGGTCGCGTTCCTTGTCCGTCATCCCCCAGGTTCCTGCTCCGCCACGATGTTACCGTCCGACCCCGGTCAACCCTCAAAATGCGAAACGGCTACCGACGTTCCTCAGTTGGCGGATTTCTTTCCAGCGCCAGTATGATATCCGGGACAGCCTGGTTCATGACTCCGCTCAATCCCTTCTCGATCATTTCCCTCGGCAGGCGGTCCCTGTTGATGGTAGCGAAGTCTGAAGCCTTTGATTCAAAACTCAGCTTCTTGACCACGATGCCGTTCTTCCAGACATCCATAGAGATTTTGACTCTGGCTTCTGCTTCAACTTTGGGAATGCCTGAAGTTTCATCAACTTCAACGAGTATCGAGGTCAAATCCAACCCTTTGGAGACTCCCTTCGGCATCGTAGAACCCGTTTCGACACTGTACCCTGCGGCAGATAATTCCCTTTTGATGGCATCGAGCACCATATCTTCCTCAGAACGGGCGGCAAGTATTTCACCTGTGACATTGCCGTCGGAATCCTTCTGCTTGCCGATAACCCAACGGACGCTGTTCGTATTGTTGCTGACAGCGCGGCGAGTTGACACTTTCAGAAAGAGGTTTCCCGAGCCGCCCCTTGCCTCGGCGGAAGGCAAGTACAAAATAGACACCGGGTTAGAGGTCGTAGCGCAGCCCGCAAAAATCCCGGCGCACAAAATTAACACCAGTACAGCTACTATTCGTCGGATCATGTCGTTTTTCTCCTTGGTTTCAAGCTTCGAGTTAAATACTCATTTTGTCTTCAATTCCATTGCCGCCGAATTTATCAGCCTTTCCGGTTCTTATCCGCAAGGAACCGGTACAAGGGGACGGGCATGAACACCTGTCCAATCCTCCTGGAGAGAAAGGCTGCGACCATGAAAGGTATAATAAGAATATGTTCATCCGACATCTCCATGATGATGATCACTGCGGTAAGAGGTGCTTGTATAACGCCGGAAAAGAAAGCAACCATGCCCAGTAGTGCACAAACCTTGAAATTCGTAAAATGACAAATTTTTGCAACGCCGAAGCCAAGGCCGGCGCCAATCGACAAGCAGGGCGAAAAAATTCCTCCGGCCATGCCCGACAAGTACGATAGTACCGTCGTAAAGAACTTTTCTAACCCGAAAAGTAACGGCCAGTGATCTAGCGAGGAGCTTTCCAAAAATTTTCGCGTGATTTCGTATCCCGACCCGGCAGTTGTTCCACCGCTAAAGAAGCCAACGGCTGCACAGAGGATTCCGCAATAAAGGGCCTTCTTCCAGGGTTGGGGCGGTAGCTTCACCAATTCGGGGTAGGCCAAAAGACGAGCAAAAGCGCCGCCCGTCAAGCCCCCGATTACGCCGAGAATTAGTGTTTCCGGAACGAGGCTAATCGTGGACGGTAACACGGTAGGATGCCCGAAGTACAGGTAGTTTCCGGATAGCGCCATGGCGGAGATGCCCGAAAGAATGACCGCAAGCATGATCATTTCCCGAAACTGTCCGAGCGTGCCCTCGGTTACCTCCTCTATGGCGAAGGCGATTCCGGCAAGCGGAGCATTGAAGGCAGCCGCTACTCCGGCTGCGGCCCCCGCAGTCAAAAATGTTTGAAAGTTGGCTTGCGGAAGAATTTTTTTGGTAATTCGTCCAAACAAGGCAAATACTGAAGCAGCGATCTGAACGGTTGGCCCTTCGCGGCCAATAGATGCACCGGCCAATATCCCGACCGTGCTCGAAATGATTTTCACCATAGCCGTTCTTGTGGAAACAAGAGAACTCCGCCAAGTCGGTTCGCCACCACTGTCATGCGTGTGATCGATTGCTTCAAGAACCTGAGGAATTCCGCTACCGCGTGCTTCTGGCCCGAATCTCTCCACAATCAAAGCTGCAGCAACAAAAAGCAGCGGTGTGCATATGGTCACCAGATAAGGGTGCCCATGAAAACTAGTAAAATAAAATTCCTGCGCAACGGCAACCAGGCGCGCGAAAAACACCGCAGCGACCCCTACGAGAGCCGCCGCGGTCCAAATAGTAATCTGGAGATACGTTCTTTGACGAAACCTCATTGATTCTCAACCCCGACTTTACCCTCGTATTTCGGTGCCATGCACAGTTGACCGACGTCATGGCGTAATTCGCAAAAAACCCCTGCCGGCGGACCGATGTCTCGCAGGCGGGGGTCTTCTTGACGCTTACCGATAATTTAATTCAATCTCTCCGGGTCCAATCCCCCGCCCCTTGGGGCGTTCCATCCACTGATACCCGCTGTTTGAGGCGAGGTGTTTCTACTTACTAAGGCAGGACGACGAACTCGTCCCTTCTGTTTTTGGCCCAGCTAGCTTCGTCATGGCCCGTGGCCACCGGTTTCTCTTTCCCGTAGCTGATCACAGTTAGCCGTTCGGCAGGTATACCAAGGTTGGTCAGGTACTGTGCGGCCTCCTTAGCACGCTTTTCCCCTAGGGCGAGGTTGTAATCGTCCGAGCCTCTTTCATCGCAATTGCCTTCAACTCTGATTTTAGATTTGCCGATTTTTTTTATCAAATCTGCATCCTTTACGAGAACATTGCGTGCTTGTTCAGAAAGACCGGCCGAGTCAAAATTGAAGTAAACGTTTTGCAGTCCATTTTTCAGTTCACCGGCCTGATCTGTCCCGGTAACGGCAGCAGTTGGCGTTGCGGCCTCCTTAACTCCCTTTGCGACGACCGACTTCTGGCCTGCTTCCTGCTTCTGGTCTGCTTCCTGCTTCGGTTGCACCTGCTTCGGTTGCACCGTAGGAGCAACGACAGCTGAAGGAGCCATAGGCTCATCCTTTTTAGTCACCTCGTTTTTTGCGCATCCGCCCGCCAAAAATGCACCGCAGCTTACCGCCATCAAGAGCACCAACGTCCTCCGCTCCATCTCCCACCTCCGTGAATTGTCGATCTTTCGTTTTGAACAGCTACTGCTTCGTGGTATAGCCGCCGAGACAAGATTGAAACACGTTGCATTTGTATGCCAATGATATGAATACATACTATCCACGCTATCATATAAGTCAAGTTTTTTTTGCCCATCCGACACGACCATTCTGCAGTAAATAACGAGATTGTCCGTCAAAGAAGAGGCCCGGTATTAATCTTTGGCAGGGTCGGCAACGAGTGCAGGCAACCCGCACTCTCCTCCCCTTTCGCCTATCTGCGCAGCAGTTACCAGGAGACTCGTCATGCATCGCCTGCTTGCAGCCCTTTTCCTCGCCGCATTTTTTCATGCCTCATTTTCCATTGCCGATTGCCTCGCCGATTCAATCGAATGGCATCCCGTCAACAGCGGCCTCAATGGAGTCGCCAATAGTAATATTATCGTCATAGACCCAGCCAACTCTCAAACCATCTATGCCGGGACGGATGTAGGAGTCTTCAAATCAGTCAATGGCGGCACGAGTTGGAGTGTCAGTATGAGTACGACGCGGTGGGATGTAACGGCATTGACTATTGTCCCATCCGATCCGCAGACCGTTTACGCAGGGACATGGAATACCGGCGTCTTCAGGTCCGTTGACGGAGGTACCAGTTGGGTCGGCTTAGATATCACCAACTCATTTATAGACGATATCAGAATCGATCCGTCGAACACCCGGATTATTTACGTTTGCAGCGGTATAGGGGTCTCTAAATCGGCAGACGGAGGCACCACATGGAAGGCAATAAACACGGGTTTTGCGAACAAACTGACCGGTTTTTTGACCATCGACCCGTCCAATCCCCAGCATCTCTACGTTGGCGCCTGGGACGGATTGTATGAATCGGTTAACGGAGGAGAAAACTGGGGCGCCGTCAATACAGGCTCAACTGTGGCAACCTGCCATTTGGCATTCGACCCGGTGGCGCCTCAGACAATATATGCCGGCTCATGTGGCAAGGGAGTATACAAATCGGTCAACGGCGGGAAGAACTGGAGCAGTAGCAGCAGCGGCTTGACCGATCTCGATGCCGATTACCTTACTGTCGATCCATCCAACCCGCAAACTATTTACGCCGCTACGCCCGGCGGTGCATTTAGATCCACAAATGGCGGGAGCAGTTGGATCGCAATAAACAAGGGGTTTACCAGCACTTTCATCTACATGGTGGCAATTGACCCTGCCGACAGTCGGATTTTATACGCAGGAACAAGCGGTGGCGGAGGTATTTTCAAAGCAACGGTCGCGCCTGCCGGTTGCAGCGGAAGCGGCGCATCGACCATCGTCGACGTCCAAAACGCCATCAATATGCTTCTGGGACTCGCTCAGCCATCGACCTGCATCGACCTCGACGGCAACAACCATGTCTCCGTCTACGAACTGCAGAAAGCGACCAATTCATTTTTGGGCAGGTAGCCTGTCCCCCTAGCAGTCCGCCTCCAGCACGGCCCTGACTTTTTCGGCCAAGGACTTGATGGTAAACGGCTTGTCGAGGTAGTTGAGGCCGTAATCGAGCACGCCGCGATGGGAGATGATCTCGGAGCTGTAGCCGGACATGAAGATGGTCCTGATGCCGGGGCGCTGCGCCTGGACCCGCGCCTGCAGGTCCTTGCCGTTCATCACCGGCATCACTACGTCGGTCAGCAGCAGATGTATTTCTCCCTGATGGCGGTCGCTGATCAGGCAGGCGTCGCCCGGCGTGGAAGCCGGCAGCACCGTGTAGCCGCACTCCTGCAGGATCTTGCCGGAAAGCTCCAGCAGTTTCGGATTGTCCTCCACTAGCAAGATGGTTTCGCTCCCCTTGTGCGCATGGTAGCGCCGCTTGACGGCCGCCTCGGGCACGACTCCCTGGAAACGCGGCAGCCAGATGGAGAAGGTGGTTCCCCGTCCCGGCTCGCTCGCCACCTGAACCTGTCCCTCGCTTTGACTGATGATGCCGTAGACGGTGGACAGCCCCAGCCCGGTTCCCTTTCCCTCTTCCTTGGTGGTGAAAAAAGGATCGAAGATGCGCTGTTGGGTCTCCGCGTCCATGCCGCAACCGGTGTCCTGGAAGACGAGTTGCACATAATCGCCACCGGCTAGCTGGGGGGTGGCGCAGCCGGACGGGCCGACCACGACGTTGGCGGTCTTGACGCGGATGGTTCCCTGTCCGGCGATGGCGTCCCTGGCGTTGACTGCCAGGTTGGCCAGGATCTGGTCGACGTGCGAAGGGTCAATCCAGACGCGCCACAGATCGGCGCCGGGAACGAACTCGAAGGTAACCTCCTCGCCGATCATGCGTTGCAGCATCTTGCGCATCTCTCCGATGGCGTCGTTCAGATTGAGTTGGGCGGGCGCCGTCAACCCTTTCCGGGAGAAGGCCAGCAACTGACGGGTCAGCCCCACGGAACGCTCCGCGGCATCCTCAATCTCAACCAGATAGTTGTAGAGGGGGTCCAGCGAGTCCATGCTCGCTTTCACCAATTCCGCGTAGCCGATGATCACGCTCAGCATGTTGTTGAAGTCGTGGGCCACACCGCCGGCCAGCCGTCCCACCGCTTCCATTTTTTGCGAGTGGCGCAGTTCGGATTCGAGCCGGTCGCGCTCCTCTTGAACCCGCTCCTTGATCTCTCCCTGGTCGATGGCAAACAGAGCAAAGGCCAGATCCTTGGCCAGTTCTTCCAGAAGGGCTTTCTCGTCCGCGTCTATCTCCCTGGCGGCTTCCATGGTTACCAGCAGCAGGCCGTAAAATTTACTCTCGAAACTGAGGCTGAGGCAAATAGAGGAGTCCGGGATCAACGGCAGCAGCGGGCAGTCCCGGCACAGCTCGCCCCGCTGGGAGAGCTGAAAAACGCCGCCCGTTCGAGAGAAATCCTGGCAGCAATCGACGACGGCCTGCAACTCGGCTTCGCCGAGCGCGCTTATCTCCCTGCCGGCATCGCCCCCCGCCCTGGCGCGATGCCCGCCCTGGTCGTTGAACAGTAAAATGGCGACCTCGCTGTAGTTGCGATGCTCCACCAGAAGCCTGCAGGCCTCGTCGATCAGGTCGGCCGGTTTTTTCTCTCTCAGGATCAGTTGATCCACGCAGCGGATCGCCCGCAGCACCCGGTTAAGATGCTCGATCCTCTCTTCGCTTTGTTTGCGCTCGGTGATGTCGATCAGAATCACCACCACCGCCGGCTCCTTGTCGAATAGCACCAGATTGGTCCGGGCAATGGTGCTGCGGGAACTTCCGTCGCGGTGCAGCAGATCCAGTTCGTAATCTTCTACGCTCAAGTTGGCCGCCCTGCGGACCATGTTTGTCATCACCAGGGAACGGTCCTTCTCCGCCACCCGCTCCAGCAGATTGGTGTCCAGCAGCTCCGCCCTGGAAAAACCGGAGAGCGTCTCCACCATTTTGTTGACGTACAGTACTCGTCCCCCCCTGTGGACGACGACCATGTCCGGCAGCTCTTCCAGCAGTTCGCGGAATTTCATCTCGCTCTGCATGAGCGCCTGCTCAGCGATTTTCCTCTCGGTTATGTCCCGCTCTATGGAAAGGATGAACAGCGGTTCGCCCCCGAGCCTGATCAGGGTGGACGACACCTCCACCGGGAAGCTGGTGCCGTCCTTGCGCAGGTGCTCGGACTCGAAGATCAGGGGCCCGCTTCGCTCCCTGGCCAAGCGGCTGGCGGCCCTGTTCTTGGCGGCTGCCGCTTCGGTGTCCAGAAAGAAGACCGGTTTGCCGATCATCTCCTCCCGGGAGTAGCCGTGCTTGGTAAAAGCCGCCGTGTTGGCGTCCACGATAACCGGAGGTGCGTCTCTGGACGGAAGCGAGAGCACCAGCAGATAGTCGCCCGCCCCCTCGAAGAGCGCCCGGTATTTGGCATTGCTCTCCTCCAGCGTCAGCAGGTATTTTTCGCGGGTGGCGGCAAGTTTCAGCCTGATGACGAGCAACGTCAGCAGCGTCAGGGCGACCAGAGCCGTGACCGACTCGACCAGATGCTGCTTGACCGCCTCTGGAAAAGTGACCTCGCCGAAATGCTCGTAGGGGGGAAGCTTTAGGGACTGCATCAAAGCATGCACGTCCTCGTCGCTCTCGGGTATGGTCCAGCCCCCGATCCAGGTGGAGGCGCCGGCGCTCTTTCCCCCCGGGTATAAAAGAAGCTGCGCGGCAACCTTCCTGGCGAGAGCGGAGTCGCCCGCGCCCAGAGTGGCGAAGGTGTATTCGGGATAGAGCCGGGTGCTGTGCAGGAAGGGGAATCCCGGAGTATTCTGCCGGTTGATGACGCGAATTTCAGCCAGGCTAATCTTTCCCTCGGCGGCCATCTGCTCCAAGATGTCGGTGCGCACCGCTCCGGCGTCCACCTCGCCTTTCAGGACCGCATCGACCACTTTGTCAACCGGGTAGCCGCTGAATTTGAGCGGGTTCAAGTCTGCCGGGTCGATACCGTTCTCTTTAAGCTCGTATTCCAAGATCTGCCACCCTGCGAAAGCGGACGCATGGGTGGCCATGAAGGAGCGCCCTTTCAAGTCGGCGAGAGAGGCGATGTCGGTGCGGTCGGCCCTGGTGAAGATGACTGCGCCGAGCTGGGCCGTTTCGGCGTTTGCCGTTTTCTTGACGACGGTGGCCAGTTGTTTGGCCCCGTACTGGATCGCCAATTTAACGAACAAGGAGGGGTTGACCAGGGCGAATTCGAGGCGTCCGGCGGCCATCAGCCGCTCGCTGTTGCCGAAATCCGTGGGAGTGATCGAGAAGTGGCGCTCGGGTATGGTTCGGCTGAGATAGTCGGCGATCTCCTGCCACTCGGCGTTTGACTGCCCCTGCCCGCGCTGGTCGGGAACGCCTATCCTGACCTCACCGGGTGCGGCGTGCGCGCCAGAGGGAAACAGCAGAAGGCACAAAGCCAAAAAGCGCCAGGCCAGTCGGGTGATGGGCTGGAAGTTCATAGTTTGTCTTTTCCATTTTTCGCCAGCCGGAGGTCGCTATATAACGGCCTTCTATTTATCATATTTTTAAAAAAACAACTGCCTATTAATTCTTACAAGCTCTCACGAATTCTTACGGCAAAGGGCGAAGGGCAAAAGGCAAAAGGCAAAAGGCGAAGGGCAAAAGGCGAAGGGCAAAAGGCAAAAGGCGAAGGGCAAAAGGCAAAGGGCGAAAGGCGAAAGGCGAAAGGCGAGGGGACACTGCCGTTAAGGTAAGCTATTCCC
>CAIYDQ010000100.1 GCA_903925075.1 uncultured Geobacter sp. | reverse complement strand
TGTCGCCGAACTCCTCCTTGTTGAAGCGGTACTTGCCGCAGGCGAGCGTCAGGATCACGCAGTCCTTGGGGACCTTCTCGGCGAACTCGGTGAAGTACTTGCGCCCCGGCTTGGCTCCGTCGCACCCCCCGATCAGGAAGAAGTGCTTGATGGCCCCCCCCTTCACCGCCTCGATCACCTTGTCGGCCACGCCGAGCACCGCGTTGTGGCCGAAGCCGACCAGGATCTCCTTGGCCGGCGCGTCGGCCAGATCCGGGCATTCCAGCGCCTTGTTGATCACCTCGTCGAAGTGCCAGCCGGTCAGGTGCTTGATGCCGGGCCACCCCACCTCTCCCCAGGTGAACAGGCGGTCCTTGTAGCTGTCGGCCGGACGCTGGATGCAGTTGGTGTTGAAGATGATGGCGCCGGGGAAATCGGGAAACTCCTTGTGCTGGTCCTGCCAGGCGCCGCCGAAGTTGGCGTAGAGATGCGGGTGCTTCTTGAGCCCCGGGTAGCCGTGGGCCGGCAACATCTCTCCGTGGGTGTAGACGTCGATCCCCTTCCCTTCGGTCTGCTGTAAAAGCTCGTCGAGCATGCGCAGGTCGTGGCCGGAAACCAGGATGCCCTTGTTCTTGCGGGTGCCCAGCTGCACCTTGGTCGGGACCGGGTGGCCGAAGCGGGCAACGTGCCCCTCGTTCAGCATCCCCATCACCTTGATGTTCATCTTGCCGCATTCCATGGCCAGGGCCACGAAGTCCATCAACCCCTTGGAGGCGTCGGTGGTCGCGGCCAGCGCGCGGTGGAAGAAGGCGAACACCTCTTCGTCGGTCTTGCCCAGGATGAAGGCGTGTTCGGCGTAGGCGGCCATACCCTTCAGGCCGTAAATGACGATCTCGATGGCGGAGAGCACGTCGGCGTCGCTATGCTGGGTCTTCACCCCCTGCGCCGCACCCTGCGCGACCAGTTCCTCAAGGCTGTCGGCGATCACCCAGGCGGCCGGTCCTTGGGCAATGGGGGCGGCGTGCTCGCCCCGCTCGCGGCAGGCGCTTTCGTAGCGCGCCTTCATCTTCTCCTTCAGGTCGAAACACTTGCGGAGCTTTCCGGCCAGTTGGACCGGATCGAAGTCGACGTTGGTCACCGCGCTGAAAAGTCCCTCGATCAGGAACATGTCGGCGACCTCGTCGCGCACCTCCACCCCCCGCGCCTTTTCCGCGTAAATGGCGAGCCCCTTCAGGCCGTACAGCATCAAGTCCTGCAGCGCGGCAACTTCAGGATTCTTGCCGCAAACTCCCACTACCTCGCACCCAGTTCCCTTGGCTGCCTGCTCGCACTGGCGGCAAAACATGGACATAAACCCTCCTCCTTTTGGATACCCGGTTGACTATCTTAGTCTGAAAAAAGCTGCACTACTATAGCCCGATTCACGGCAACCGCAACCATTAAAAACGGACAATGTCACGTTTTTTGCCGCCATCATGGCCATAAAAAGGGCACCTGCAAGGTAAATGAGTGGTATATTGGTGCTTCGAAGGCCGGTCGCAACGAAAGGAGCCAGTCATGACCAAGGACAAGACGCTTTGCAAGTGGGACAAGGACGAGATCAAGGACAACATGAAAACACTGAAGAAGCTGGTCTCCGAAGCGCGGTTCATCTGCCGTAAATGCGGACGCGCGGCCAGGAAGGAAGAGTCGCTGTGCAAGCCGGAAGAACTGTAATGCCCAGTCCAGCTTAAAGTTTCCGATATGAGCCGGCCATTGATATCTCTAGGCGACTTGGTTTGGTAGGGGCGAATCTTGTATTCGCCCCTCTTCGCTCGCCGGGACCAGGGCGAACACAAGGTTCGCCCCTACGGCAAGCATGCGCAGGCACCGGAACTTTATTCCGGACTTGGGCACCAGGGCCGTCGGCGTTTTGGCTTGCTACTGGGCTTGCTACTCGGAAGGGCTGCCCGCCCCTTGGCCGCCTATCTCTTTTAGCCATTTCATCATGAAGTTGCCCGCCGGCTGGCGCCCGCGGAACTCCGTGCGCAAGGTTTCCATGGCGGAAGTTATGTGGTCTTCAAAACGGACCCAACTCTGCCTGATCGCGGCCTCGCGCTTTTCGTTTTCAGCGGGGTCCTTATGGGTCAGGTTCCAGTTGGCCTCGACGAACTGCACGACCCGTTTTTGCTCGTCCACGAAAGAGGCGAGCGTGGTGCACAACTCGTCGGAGAAATGCAGGCTTTGCTTTTGAAAGGTCGCGGCGAAGAGGTCGCACATCTCGCGAATGGACTGAATCTTCCTGCTCGCCATCTCCAGATCGCGCTTGCCGAGGCCGGAGGTGAAATCCTTGCCCAGTTGCAGCAGATCGATCAGGGTGGCATAGAGTTTCGCCAGGCAATCCGATTTGTTCTCCTGAAGCACGATCTGTTCGCACATCCCCTCTCTGAACAGCTTGAGGGCAAGTTCCGCCTCTCCGGCCACCTGCCGGCGGAACTGCGCGAAAGTCCGCTCCGTACACTGCTTGACGAACAAAGTAACCGCCCAGTAACAGATGCCGACAAAGAAGACGACGCCTACGCACGCGCTGCCGATGTAGTAAATCATCTCGCTGCCTATGATCTGCCTCCTTCCCGCCAAGAATTCAAAATAGACCGCATCCGAAGATGTGGCCTTTTTTCGACTCTGTCAAGAGTAAATTATCCGGCAACCGGAGCAGCAGGAGCAGTTTCTTCCTTCTTTTCGGTTAGTTTTTTTGGCTTACGCTCGCGCCTGGCTTTTCACCCCCTCCCTTTATGGGAGGGGGTTGGGGGGAGGGAGAGCTAGCGCGAGCTTTTCACCCTCTCCCCATCCCTCTCCCATCAAGGGAGAGTGGGCCTTTTGATCCACCTCCATCGTTAACTTAACGGCCTCCCCGCCTCCCCCGCCCGGGAAAGGAGCGGCCGTTCCCACCCCGGCACTATACCCTGGCCCGCTGCAAAAGTCAGGGCGTCTCTTGACAGCGCCCATCCTCTAGGATATCAATTCCAACTGATTAACTTTGGCTAATCTTAAAATCACCGCACGCTCAACACGATTCAGGCACCTGCAGTCTCGCTTTGGCTTGTCCGCCGCATTCCCGGTCAAAAAAGCCCAATAACCCATGGGTTTTATACGCTCCAACCATCCGGCAAGGAGGCCTCCATGATCTATGCCATCATGACGACATTGTGCCTGTATGCTGCCTCACTGCTCACCGCATGTTCTTCGGCTCCCCTTGTCAAGCAATCGCCGGAATGGGGCTATGAGAAGGATGCCATTGCGCTGCATGTGGTCAGCGATCCCCAGTTGAATCTGTACCAGAAGCAACCCCACTCGTTGACCGTCTGTCTCTACCACCTGCGTGATCCCAACGGCTTCAACCAGTTGGTTGATGAAAAAGACGGCCTGGCGAAGCTTCTCGACTGCGGCCGCTTCGACCCCAGCGTCACCTATTCCCGCAGATTGGTAATCCAGCCGAATCAGGAAATAAAGGAATTGCTGGACCGAACCGACGGGGCGAAGTTCATCGGCATCGTGGCGGGGTTCTACCTGCTGCAAAAGGAGGGGTCCGTCAAGTCCTACACAATCCCGGTCACGGAAGTGAAAAAGGGCTCCACGCTCGTGCAGAAGACGGAAAAATTGAACATCGATCTCTATCTGGGCCGACAATTCATCCAGCCGTTCGCATCCGCCGACGACGCCGCCACCGTAAAAGGAAAGGACACGCCATGAACGTGCAGAGACCGGTATTTTGGAACCACGGCATCCAACTGCAGCCGCAACACTTTCAGGTCTTCGACCGAACCTGCCAAGGGCTGCTTTCGCCCTACCAACAGTACCTGCAGCCCCATTTTTGGGGCGTAGCATCCATGGCGCTCGCGAGGAGCGCGCTCGGGGCCAGGACCTTCGAGCTTACCGACGGCGAATTCCTGTTCCCGGACGGCACCATGGTCTCGCTTCCCGACAACGCCTGCATCGAGGCCCGCGCCTTCGAGGAAGCCTGGGTCGAGGCGGGGAAACCCTTCACCGTCTACCTCGGCCTCAGGAAATGGCGCGACTCGGCGGAGAACGTCAGCGTGCTGCCGGCGCCGGACGCGATCGGCTCGGCTTCGTCTCGACTGGTTACCGGCTCCGACTTCGAGCAGATCGGGGACCTGCACTGCGGCGGCCCGGACGGCCTGATCAAAAGGCTTCGTTTTCTGCTGAAGATCTGCTGGGAAACCGAGCTCGACCAGTTGGGCGAATACGAACTGATCCCCCTGGCCCAACTGGAGAAATTCGGCGCCGAGATCCGGCTTTGCGAGGAGTTCGTCCCCCCCTCCCTTTGCTGCTCCGCCTCGGCGCCGCTCCACAAGCTCATCAGGGAGATCCGCGACCAGGTCACCGCCCGCGGCTATCAACTGGAGGAACACAAGAGGAAACGGGGCATACATACGGCGCAATTCGGCTCGCGGGACATGGTCTACTTCCTCGCCCTGCGCTCGGTGAACCGCTACCTGCCGCTGCTTTTCCACTACACGGAGGCCGAACGGATCCACCCGTGGCACCTCTACGGCATCCTGCGGCAACTGATCGGCGAACTGACCGGTTTCTCCGAAGAAACCAGCGTCCTGGGCGGCATGCACAACGGCAAAAAGGCCCTCCCCGACTACGACCATCGCGACCTGTGGGGCTGCTTTAGCGCCGCCAGGGATACCATCTCGCGGCTGCTCGACGAGATCACCGCCGGGCCGGAATACGTCATCAACCTCGCCTTCGACGGGACCTATTATGCGGCGGAGCTGAAGCCCTCGGTCTTCGAGGGGCGAAACCGCTTCTACCTGTCGGTAAAAACCGAGGACGACCAGAAATCTGTGCTGCAGGCCGTGGAGGATATCGCCAAGCTCAGCTCCCGCGAGCAGTTGGACACGCTGGTCACCCGCTCGCTCCCCGGCATCGGCCTGCAACACCTGCAGATCCCGCCCCAGGAGCTTCCCCGCCGCGGCAACACCGTTTATTTCGCCATCAACCACCACGACCAGCAATGGGCCGCGGTGGCCAAGGATTACTGCCTGGCCCTCTACTGGAACGGCGCCCCGTCCGATTTGGAGCTGGAACTGCTGGTAGTGGGGAGATGACGGCATGCACTTGAGCGACTGTTTCCTGGAACTGATGGCCTACGTCGGCTACCTGCTGAAGTCGGTCAAAACGACACAGCCCCCCTACGACGAAGTCAAGAACGAGATCCGCAGGCTCATGTCGGCAAGCGAAGGCTACCCGGCCCGCGGGGAGGTGGCGCGCGACGACTACGAGCAGGCCCGCTTCGCGCTCTGCGCCTGGGTCGACGAGGCCATTCTCAGTTCCCGCTGGCTTCACAAGCAGCGCTGGCTGGGCGACCAACTGCAGCGGCTCCATTACAACACCACCGACGCGGGGGAGGAGTTCTTCCTGCGCCTGGAGGGGATCGGACTTGAGCAGCGGGAGGTGCGCGAAGTCTACTATCTCTGCCTGGCGCTCGGCTTCTCCGGTCGCTACTGCCATGCCGGAGACGACAGCCGGCTGGAGCAGATCAAAAACTCCCACCTGAAGATCCTCCTGGGCGCCCCCACGGGCGTCCCCTCTCTGGAGCAGGCCGTGCTCTTCCCCGAAGCCCGGGCCGGCGGCGAGCCCAAGCCCTGCAAACCCCAAAAGGCCGTCGCTTCGCGGCTGGTCAACGCCGTCTGCCTGGCCGCCCCGGCTGCCCTTTTCTGCATCCTTTACCTGGTTTACCACTTCACCTTGAGCGGCATCAGCGAAAATTTCCTAAGGACGGTGACAAACTGAGATGAAAAAAAGGATCGTAGCCGCCGGTATCCTGGGCATCCTGCTGGTCGCCTCTTTGCTGCTCGTCTTCGACTGGCCCTGGTGGGTCGGCCTGTTTCTGCTGTTGTTGCTGGCCGGCCTGACGCTTGGCTGCTTTTTCCTTGGCAAGCTTTGGCTCCGGCGACGCGGGGATATCTTAACGGACGAGGCCGGCGCCCGAGAGCTTGCCTGGGCCAGGGAGGCGTCGCAGCTGGAGAAAAGCAGGTTGGATACCCTCCAGCAGCTTTGGAAAACGGCCATCGACACCCTGCGCGCCTCGCATCTCAATAAGCTCGGCAATCCGCTCTACGTCCTCCCCTGGTACCTGTTGATCGGCCAGAGCGGTTCCGGCAAGAGCAGCTCCTTGCACGACGCCAGGCTCTCCTCCCCCATGCGCGAGGCCGACTGGCCCAAGGAGGTGTCGGCCACCGAACAGTGCGCGTGGTGGTTTCTTGAGCATGAGGTGATCATCGACACCGCCGGGCGCTATGCCATGCCGGCCAACGAAAGCCAGGACCGGGAAGAATGGCGAAAGCTGCTGTCGCTGCTGATGAAGTACCGCCGCAAGGAGCCGCTGAACGGGCTGATCGTGGCGGTAGCCGCCGACCGGCTGCTGGAGGCCGGAGAGGCCCGGCTCGTGGAGGACGGCTGCGCGATCCGCCGGCGCCTCGACGAACTGATGCGCGCGGCGGGAGTCAAGGTGCCGGTCTACCTGCTGGTGACGAAATGCGACCTGATTCAGGGGATGGACCGTTTCTGCCAACTTTTGCCCACCAAATGCCTCGACCAGGCCATGGGAGTGGTCAACCGCGAACCGTCGCCGGATGCCGCCGCCTTGGCGGAGCACGCCATGGCCGCCACCTATGAGCGTTTGAGAGACCTCCGCTTGCAGTTGCTGCATCAACCGTTGTTCAAGGAAGCGGATCCCAGCCTGTTGCTGTTCCCGGAAGAGTTCAAACAGCTGGGACAGGGGCTGCTCACCCTGGTGATCAACGCCTTCGGAGAAAACCCCTATCAGGAGACTCCGCTGCTGCGCGGCCTGTTCTTCGGCAGCGCCCGCCAGCACGGCGCGCCGCACTCGCACTTTTTCCGCTGCGCCGCGCAGGAGGGAGCCGGTGAAGCCGGCAAATCAGGTGATGCTGGCAAAACCGGTGAAGCCGGCAAATCAGGTGAAGCCGGCACATCCAATCAGACCCGCCAATGCGGTCAAACCGGCGAATCCGGGCCGGAACTGGAACCGTCCGAGCCGGGGACCGGCAAGGGGTGGTTCCTGCACGACTTCTTCGCCCGGATGCTCCCCGACGACCGCTCGCTCTTGGCGCCGACCCGGCGCTCCCTGCAATGGCGCTCCGTCACCGGCAACCTGGGCCTCGTGTCCTGGGCGGTACTGGGCGTGGCGCTGAGCGGCCTGCTGACCTTCTCCTTCGTGAAGAACATGAACACCATCCGCGAATTTTCGCATGGTTTTGCCAGGATCTCGCCGCTGCGAGGCGACATGCAGGCGGACCTGGCGTCCCTGGAGCGCTTTCGCCAGGACATCTTGAAGGTCGAGGAACAAAACCGGCACTGGTGGCTGCCGCGCTTCGGGCTCACCGAAAGCCTGAAGGTTGAAAAGGGGCTGAAGCGGAAATTCTGCAGGCAGTTCCAGGACATGGTCCTGACGCCGTTCGACCGGCGGTTAACCGCCGGCGTCGCCGGCATCTCCCCAAACGCGCCCGACGAGGTCTGTGCCGGCTACGCCGTGCACCTGGCCAGGCGCATAAACATCCTCAAGGCAAGCATCGACGGCAAGGATCTGGGGGCGCTGCAGTCCAAACCTCAGCCGGCCTATCTCTCGGTCTCGAGTGCGGCGGCTGCGGCCGGCGCCCCGGAAGCGGGAAAGACCTTCGGCGCCCTCTACCTTTGCGCGCTGATCTGGAGAGAAGATGCGGCCGAAGTCGGCAAGGAGACCGCCGCGCTTCAATCCCTGCTCAAGCAACTGTTGGCGGTCAAAAGGGGCAACCTGCAATGGCTGGCGATCTGGGTCGACCGGCAGAGCGGGCTCCCCCCGGTCGCCCTTAAAGAGTTTTGGGGCGGCAGCCAGTCGGCGCCCGGGGAAAGGACGGTGGCTCCCGCCTTTACCCGCAAGGGGAAGGAAAGCCTGAACGGCCTGGCGAAGGAACTCGAAGCCGCCCTCCCCGACCCGTCTTCCCTTGCCGCCGGCAAGGCCGGACTGGAAGCCTGGTATCGCAGCGCCGCTTTCCTGGCTTGGCGCAGTTTCGCGGAGGACTTTTCCAAAGGAGAGCAGCGTCTGCGCGGCCCGGCCGAATGGCAACAGACGGCCGCGCGCATGGCGTCCCAACAGGGACCCTACTTCGCCCTCTTGGAAAGAATCGCGCTGGAACTGGAGCCGTTGGCGCTGGAAGCGCCGCTGCCCGGCTGGCTGCAGCAGGTTTACCATTTTCAGGGCGCCAGGGCGCAGGGGCTGGTCCAGGATAGCGCCGCCATCAACAGGGCCGCCGAAGGGGGGAAGAAGATCCTGACCAGCATCCGGAAAAACGTGGGACAAGAAGCCGGCGCGCGCAAGTTGGAGAAGCAGTTGGCAACGTCCAAGGCCTGCCAGGAGTACTGCAATGCGCTGACGGCCATCGCGCCGGCGGTCGCTTCCCGAACGCAGATCTTCCAGCTCTCCAGCCAGACCTTCGGCGAGGACCCCGCCACCGGCAAATCCCCATTCTACGCCGCCGCGTCGGCGTCGGCGCGCTATCGAGCGGCGTTGCCGGGAACCTCGGCGGACCCCGTCTTCAGCCGACTGCTGAACGGGCCGCTGGAATTTCTCTGGTCGTACCTGCTGCGGGAAACCGCCGTCCATCTGCAGTCCCTTTGGGAGGAACAAGTTTTGGCCGGGATCACGGGCATGACCAGCCAGCAGGCGATCCCCGCTCTGCTCGGCCCGGAGGGGCTTGCCTGGCGGTTCGTCAAGGGACCTGCCGCCCCATTCTTGGGCCGCGGCCTGTCCGGCTACCGCGCCAAAGAGGCGCTGAGGGGAAAGATCCCCTTCGAGAGCGCCCTGTTCAGGTTCATGGAGAAGGGATCGAAAGCGCAAGCGACCGTGGCGGCGCTGGGGAAGCCGCAGAATTACAGCGTGGGCGTCAAAGGGCTGCCGACCGACGCCAATGCCGAGGCCAGCGTCAAGCCGCAGGCGACCCGATTGGAGCTGCAGTGCGGCGGCGCCGGCCAGAGCATGGTCAATTACAACTACCCGGTCGGCAAGACCTTTTCCTGGTCGCCCGACGCCTGCGGCGACGTGCTGCTGCAGATCGAAGTCGGCGACGTGATCCTCGCCAGGCACTACCCGGGGCGGCAGGGATTCCCCGATTTCCTCAAAGACCTGCGCGGCGGACGGCGCACCTTCAAGGCCAAGGAGTTTCCCGGAGAAATGGGCGCCCTGCGCAAGATTGGAGTCAGCACCATCACCGTGAACTATGAATTCATCGGCAGCGGCCCGATTCTGCAGCAGACCGCCGCGCTGTCGGGGCAGGCGCCAAGAAGCATCGCCCGCTGCTGGATGCGATGACAAGAGAGGATCGACGGCGGTCGACACGACAGTGGTCGAGACGATTGTGGCAGTTTCCGTAATTTCCGTAGGTCGCGTTGAGGTACGAAACGCGACGTGGATCGCGGTGCCACGGTCGCGACGTCGCGTTTCACGATGAGGCCGTTCGACACGACCTACAGGTGCGCGAAGTTGGCAGCTGATGTGGTGAATGTTACAGAGGTTCTCGCGCTTGTTATGATCGGAAATTGAAGCTGAACCGGGGACAAGAGAGGATCGACAGTGGCCGACACGACAGGACCGACAAGCGATTCGCTAATCGAGGACCTTCTCTCCCGAGGTCGCGAATACTCCTTTAGCCAGATCATGCGCATCTCCAGGGGGCAGTTCGGACCCGGCGGCGCGAAGGAGCAGCCGGGCATCCCCTGGCAGGACCGGGTGCGGGTGCGGCCCGACAACATTTCTGCTCACGCGGCGACATGTATCTCTTCGGGTCGTTGCCGGATTTTATCTGAATAGTCTGACAACCGAGGCGTGTTTTACGAGAGTCATGGTTGGAGAAGTTTTAAGCAATCAAATCCATGAATTGCCGACAAAGATGGGGAAAAAGTTCTCGCTGTAGAAAGCTCAGCTTAGTAGGAGGATACAGCATGGAAATAACATTAACTTTTTTAGCACTATTGTTGATATTAACAATACAGGCCTACAGCTTCTAAATCGGTAAAGCCAACAATGAAATAGATATATCGCATAAAATAAATGCTACTAACAAAATAAACCATAAAAACTATAGCCAACCTACTTCAATAAAAGAGAGCGAGTGTACTGGAATATAATCTAAATCATTTTTGAAGTATTTTTCAAATAAAGGAACACATGCCTTAAAATGTCAATCAATGAAAAAATGGCAGCCATATCTAGTATCCACAATGGAGCGATCATGGATAGACTTAAGTTATGGTCAAACAATATGATCTACTGAAGGAAAAGTAGTTTATAAAAGCATTGGCAATTTTCCGAACATTGGATCCGAAAAAATTGAGTGGCTGATGACAAATAAAGATAATCCAATCGCAATGATATTCAGTATTACAGCGCAAGATTCAAACAACGATGGACATATTGCAAGATTGTACGTTATTGGTATTAAAAATGACTCATCGTGCTTTTGTGGGATAGCAAAAACAGATGGAGAGGCGCGAATTATTGCAGAAAATCAAGAGGCTTGCATTGAGATGCTTCCTAAAAAACAACTCCCGAAAAACTGATAGGAGAGACGTCATGGAGAAGTTGGAAGCGATCAAATCCATGAATTGCCGACAAAGATGGGAAAAAGGTTTTCGCTGTAGAAAGTTAAGTGTATTTCGGAAAATACCGTCTCGAGTAAGTTCATGGATAATGTATAGCAAATACAGCGCATTTTATTGTTTTACAAAAATGAAACCTGAGGTCAATTTTTATGCCAAGTAAATTCACAAAACATTTATTGGATGATTATGAAAGCGAACGGTTCACTAAAATGCCTCCAAAGGAGGCTATAGATCAGAAGTTTATGGTTGTTCTTCTGGTGTTCCAACAATAGGTTATGGTTTTGCTTTATTGGTTAATACCATGACTAAATCCATAACTTGCTTATTGGATGAATATGGAAGCAATTGATTCTCCAAAAAGGCAACTCAATAAGTATGGCAAATCAGAAGTTTACGGTCGTACTTCTGGGGCTATCAATACTATTGAATCAGTAGTGATCTTGCTTTGTTTATGCGCGGTGCTTCCGGCTCAGTCAAAAGCGAAAACCATTGTACCGAGGTTTGATGATTATCCGGTCTTCGAGAAACTTCCCAATAGAAATGCACCTGTTATTATTCCCAAAGAGGGCTTGATATTTCGTGCAAGATTACAAGAAGCCGCAATGCAACAACCCAACTTTGCTGGACATTACATTTTGACTACCTGGGGATGTGGAATGGAATGCTTGATGGGGGCCGTAATAGACACTAAAATCGGTAAAATTTATCAGATACCGTTTACTATCTGCTGTTTTGGCGATCAGCTCACTGAATCTTCTAAACCAATAAAATTCTTCCTAAATAGCAAGCTTATAATTTTTTATGGGAAACGAAACGAGGATGACAATGATACCAAAAAACACTACTACATATTTGATAAAAATTTTTTCATAGAAATGCAGTGATGTAATTCACGGTACTACACCAAAGAGACATGAACGGCAAATTGCCAGAGTTTCACCCTTTGATCAGAATTGAGCTAAATAAAGGTGTTTCGGTTCACTCAACGAGACACAAAAAACAATTTCTAAATCGATGCTAAAACGAGTGGACTGCCAAAATAGCGTCTAAAGAGCCTCTGCACTTTTATCCATCCAGGTTTATAAAAGGATACGCTATGATGAATACAATTGTTCTTCTTATTACGTTAATAGTAGCTACACAGTCTTGCGCCGCAATTGAGGATTGCAAACGTTTCGCATCAGATGCTGAAAAAGGCCTCATGGCCGGTGCAGGCAATACAATTAAGAATGATGAGATCGCGTACAATGATAAAAAAACAACCACTCTTGTTTCGAATTTAGACGATTTGCAGCAGAAGGATGAAGAACAAATCATTTCTGCTGTTGCAAAAATGCAAATAGCCGATTTAAGCATAGAAAGCAAAAGTGAGCAGGATAGGGGAAGAGATTTTTGTTCCAATTTTCTTGTCGACTTTAAGAGGGGACAGTTTGAGTTTGTGAAGCCTATTGTTACCGCAGACAACCTAAACGACCGCAAGCTTCAGAAATACCTCCAAAAATGTAGAAATCTTTCGCTAAACAAAACAGTGTACTGGCTACCTCATATCTGGAGATACTTACAAGAAACGAAAACTCCAAAAGATGAATGGGAGGACTCAGGCACTAAGGTTTATGCGACGCATTACTTCAAACTTTATCGCGTTAATTTTGACGGAAACAAAAAAAACGGAGATGAATTAGTTTTTTCAGGAGAATGCGATGGTGGTCATGTCAAGATCATAAATCTTGAACAATGCAAGGAATTGGATGAAATACAGGTAAGCCCCACAATCGAATATGACATGATTAAATGGATTGAAAATCCATTGGATACAAATGACACACCCCCATGCGATGCAACTAAACTAACCGGGTCTAAACATGGAATCTTGAAATACAAAAACAAGTTTTATTTATATGATATTTCACACACGGATTCGGTGTTTTACTTACATCAATTCAAGAAACATTCAAAATGTGTTTTTATAACACGATAGTCGAGGGATTGATATATGTCAAAGATACGCTCAGAAAGCTTTGCTTTCACTTTGGCAAATATCACACTGTATTTGCTTTATATGGCAGTCTCTTACTCATTTGCTGACGCTTCAAATGGAAGTTACCATACAGTCAAGACATTAGCTATCATAAATCATAGAACCAACCCTGATTATCATGCAACTGCTTACGAATTGAAAGAGAATGACAACGATTTATTTGAGACTAGTTCATTACCAGCCAAAATTTGTTTTTATAAAAATTCAAAGATAAGACGTGGCATATGTTTTAAAGCAAAAGATGGAGCTAATTTACCATACCAAGAAGTCAAAGATTTCAAAATAATAGCAATTAGCAACAACAAAGATAGTCATGGCGTACTCTTTACAGCTCTACACCATGGCCAAACATTAGGTAGAGTTATGTTTATTTCTATATGGCATTTCGACAGTACTTTACACAAATTCATCGATATACTTCCCAATGTCAGACTCACATATCAATCTGAGTACAAGATTTCCCGGAACATTGACGGAAAAAGTATATTCATTACAGCTGATCGAATTTGGGATGAGAATACGGAATCGCTTTACTCGCCCCATCGATTTAAAATTTGTATCTTAACATTGGATGATAACAATTTTTTCAGTATAACAAAATCCTATACTACTGAGAATAAATACAAGAGCTTCGACGACGTTGAACGCATTGTCGTCATAGAAAAAGAAATGGAAACGATAAGACGCATTCTACTCAACTAACATCCTACGGAGCATTCATGGATCTCTCTACCCTGGGCACACAGCCCATCAGTGAGGAAAAGCCGGCTGGGGCGGATGCTCGTTACGACCGCGTCTATGACGAACTGCAGGCCGAGGTGGATAAGCTCTCCTCGCCCGCGGCTGCCGGCTCGATCGACTGGGAAATGGTGGTCCGACATGCCGCTGACATCCTGCAGAACACATCCAAAGATTTGCTGGCGGCGAGCTATCTCGCGGTAGCCCTGATCCATACCCGCGGCAATGAAGGCTTCACCGTCGGCCTCAACCTTTACTGCGAAATGATCGCCACATTCTGGGAAGAGTTGTTTCCGCAGAAAACACGCGCACGGCTTCGCTCGCTCGAATGGTGGCTGGAAAAAACCACTGCGGCTCTTAAACAGATCGAGGACCTCTCCTTCCCTCCCGATCAGTTCATCTTGATCAATGAGAACATGGCCAAGCTCCACGTTTTCCTGAACGAACATCTGGAAAATTGCCCCTCACTTGCTCCCATCAATGCTTTCTTCGACGAACTCTCCACCGATCCCGCCGCAACACAACCAACAGAAACGCCAGAGCGCCTCTTGGAAGAAACCATAGAGGATGAATCGGCCGGGGCCACCGTCAACGCATGGCAATCGCGGCTAATTGCTCCCTCGCCGGAACAATTTCGCCAACTGACCTCGCGGCAGGAGGCGGACCAGGCTCTCAACGACGGCTTATTGATGACCAGCCAAGCGTCTTCCTATCTTTGGCAGCACGATTTGGCCAGCCCGCAGGTTTTCCGGCTCAATAGAAAAACTGCGTGGAATGCAGTGGACGAGCTTCCTCCTGCCGACAACGGCCGAACCAAAATCCCACCGCCACCCTCCAAAATAAGCGACCTGCTCATCGAGCTGCGCAACAGCGGAGATGCCGAGGCGATGCTGAAAGCCGCCGAGACTCGTCAAACCGAATACATTTTCTGGCTCGATCTCAGCCACTTTACCGCCGAGGCGCTGACCCGACTCGGCGGCGGCTTCCAGAAAGCCCTCGATGCCGTCCGCCAGGAGACCGCATTCCTGTTGCACCGCTTGCCTGGCCTGGAGGAGTTGGCCTTTGCCGACGGCACTCCCTTTGCCGCGCCCGACACCCGGCAGTGGCTGAGACATATCGCTTTTCCCGGCGTGCCATCGGACGCTTCGCCCACCAGTGCCGCATCTATGACGGTCAACGCGGAAGCGGAAGGCGAAATCGAACTAAAAATGGAAGAAATGCGCCAGCTTGTCGTCAATGGCAAGTTGCTGCAAGCCATGGAAGCCGTGCAGCGGGAACTGGACGGCTGCTCCTCCCGGCGCGAAAACCTGCTCTGGCGCCTGTCGCTATCCCGGATGCTGGTGGGTATCGGCAAGCCGGAGTTGGCCCTGCCGCACTTGGAGCAGGTGCAAGACGACATCGCCAGATACGCCCTGGAGCAGTACGAGCCGAGCCTCGCCTTGGTGGGATTTAGACTGGCATGGCTCGCGCTGGACAGGCTGACGGAGCCAAGATTCAAGGACCGGGCGCAGGAAGTGCTGCACCGGATCGGCCGCCTCGACATGCCTGAGATGGTGCGCCTCGCCAAAACCACCACTAACACCAGCAAAAAGGTCAAACCTCAAAGCCGCTAGGAATCGTCAACGAAGCACCATCTCACAAGGAGGCATACGATGGCAAAACAGGGAACGATAGCACCGAAGGAACGCGTCAACATCGTCTACCGCCCATCGCTGGGCGAAGCGCAGGAAGACGTTGAACTGCCGCTGAAGATGCTGGTGCTCGGAGATTTCACCGGCGGCTATGATGCGCGTCCGGTCGAGCAGCGCGAACCGGTCAGCATCAACAAGGACAATTTCAACGACATCCTCAAGGCCCACAACATCGCCATCGACGTCACCGTCGCCAATCGGCTCGCCTCGGCACCCGGCCACGAAGTCGACGTGCAACTGCGGGTGGAATCGATGAAGGATTTCGGACCGGAGGCAATCGTCGAGCAGGTCCCGGAGCTGAAACAGCTGCTGGAACTGCGCGAGGCGCTGCGCGCCCTGAAGGGGCCGCTGGCCAACGTTCCGGAGTTCAGGAAGAAGATCCAGGAGCTGATAACGGACGACACTACCCGACAGAGGCTTTTGGCCGAAATCGGCATCGAGGGCTAGGAGGAAAACATGAGCACGGAACAGTCAGCCACGCCAGCCGCCGTTCAATCCACCGCCGAGATCTCCCTGTTGCAGGAAATAGTACAGGCCACGAGGGTCAAACCGGCGGACGAATCCTACTCCATCACCTGCAAAGGGGTGCAGGCCCTGGTCAGCCAGCTCCTGGAATCGGGACACCAACCGGCAAAGGTCTCCAACGCCGTTCTGGACGACATGATCGCCGTCATCGACCGAAAACTCAGCCTGCAGGTGGACGAGATCCTCCACAATGCCGACTTCCAGAAGCTGGAATCGAGTTGGCGCTCTCTCCAGTTCCTGGTGGACCGGGTCGATTTCCGCGAGAACGTCAAGGTGGAACTCCTGCACGTCACCAAAGAGGAATTGATGGAGGATTTCGAGGATGCCCCGGAGGTGGTGAAATCCGGACTCTACAAGACCGTCTACACCGCCGAGTACGGCCAGTTCGGCGGCAAACCCTACGCCTGCCTGATCGGCAATTACCAGTTCGGCGCGGGGCCTCAGGATATCAGGCTGCTCCAGCACACGGCGGCGGTGGCGGCGATGTCGCACACCCCCTTCATCGCGGCCACGACCGCAGGCTTTTTCGGCATCGACGGCTTCAACACGCTGCCAAACTTGAAGGACATCAAATCGATCATGGAAGGACCGCAATACGTAAAATGGCAGTCCTTCCGCGAAACCGAGGACGCCCGCTACGTCGGGCTCACCCTGCCGCGCTTCCTGCTGCGCCTCCCTTACGGATCGGACACGACGCCGGTCAAGAGCTTCAATTATCAGGAGAACGTTGCGGCAAGCCACGAGCATTACGCCTGGGGCAACGCCGCCTTCGCCTTCGCCACGCGGGTGGCCGACAGTTTCGCCCAATACCGCTGGTGCGCCAACATCATCGGCCCTCAAGGTGGAGGAGCGGTGGAGGACCTGCCGTTGCACCAGTACCAGGCGATGGGCGCCATTCAGACCAAGATCCCCACCGAAGTGCTCATCTCGGAGCGGCGCGAGTTCGAGCTGGCCGAAGAGGGTTTCATCGCGCTGACCATGCGCAAGGGAACCGACAACGCGGCCTTCTTCTCGGCCAATTCGGTGCAAAAGCCCCGGCATTTCCCCGCCACCGCAGGAGGGAGGGAGGCAGAACTGAACTACAAGCTCGGCCTGCAACTCCCCTACATGTTCATCGTGAGCCGGCTTGCCCATTACCTGAAGGTGATCCAGCGCGAGCACGTCGGCACATGGAAGGAGCGCGGCGATCTGGAGCAGGAGTTGAACGGCTGGATACGCCAGTACGTCTCCGACATGGATAATCCCATGCCGGGCGTGAGAAGCCGCAGACCCTTGCGCCAGGCCGAGATCGCCGTCGAGGAAGTTCCCGGCGAAGCGGGTTGGTACCGCGTGTCCCTGCAAGTGCGGCCGCATTTCAAATACATGGGCGCCTACTTCACCCTGTCCCTGGTCGGGAAATTGGACAAGGAGCCGGGAGCATGACGTTGCAGAGGGATCTAAATGTAACGGATTTTGCACAGATCTTATATTCGATTACTGCAACCAAAAGAAAGGATACCTAGAAAAGCAGTACAACCTGGAGACGTCGCTATCGGTCTCCCACACCAAAAGGAGAAATAGACATGGCTATGCCCGCGCACCTCACCCTTCAGGGGGAAAAACAAGGCAAGATCGACGGTTCCTGCGACATGCAGGGACGCGAGGGAACCATCCTCATCTACGGAATGGATCATGCGATCACCATCCCGCGCAGCCCAACCGACGGTCTTGCCACCGGCAAGCGCGTCCATGGTCCACTATCGGTCGTCAAGGAGTACGACAAAAGCTCACCGAAACTTTACCAAGCGCTTTGCACCGGCGAGCACATGAAAAATGTGACCTTAAAATGGTATCGAATTACTAAGCAGGGAATGGAAGAACACTACTTCACCCACATTCTCGAAGACGCAATAATAGTCAGCGTCAGTCCATTCATGCCGACAACCCTGTTGTCGGAGAATGACGTGTATCGCCATATGGAACAGGTCGCTTTCACCTACAAAAAAATCAAGTGGACCTGGGAGCCCAACGGAATTGAAGCCGAAGATTCATGGGCCGTCCCAAAATAATAATCCAGCCCGTGGCTCTAACCAAGCATTGTAGTAAGTCAGCCGCCATTGACATTGAGGAGCAAGAAAATGTCCAATACCTTCTATCCGGCTTTCAAGCAAAATATGAATGCCATGGGTCTTCCAGCCCCGGAAAACCTATATGGCACTCTATCGTTAGCGATAGCCAATGCTAATGCGGTTCTCACTCAAATAGATAAGTTTGGTAAATCGGTAACGGTAGGAGAATTAATTGGCGCAGGAACTATGCTCGAAGGGATTGGAGTAATAAGTGCTTGCTCTGCTGCGTTCTACGTTGGTGCAATTATCGGTAGCATTGCAGTCGCAACCGGTCATTCAATCTTTGGTGGGGTTACAATTGCAGATATCATATTTACAGCAAACAGATACAACCTTAATAGGCCATGGTTAGTAAGTTCTGTCGCAAGGAGGAGTTGATCCTATGAAAGACTTTATCTTACTCATCTTAACTGCTTCATGTGCGGCTTTATTTTCATGGTGCTTTTGGTACTTTTTAGGCAAGTATGCCTTTGATGTGCTCGCGATTACTATTATGACAACCTTGTTTGCCGACAATATTCGATTGAGGCGCAAATTCAAGAACTAAGATTTCCTGACATTGTAAAAAACACTGGTGGCTTTCATGGGCGGATGCCACGGTATCCGCCCTAAACTTCAGCTGCAGCACGAGAGTAAGCGGAGAGCACCATGCACGAAGAACGCTTATTGGAACGAATCCGGTCGATTGAGCGAGCGCCACAGCGCCCAGGCGGCGACAATCGGCGAGTTTGCCTGGATTCGGTGCTGTCGCACCTGCAGCGCATTCTCAACACCAGGCAAGGGAACGTTCCCATCGCCGGCGATTACGGGGTCCCGGACTTTCTCGATTTCCTGCAAACCTATCCCGAATCGGTGCAGGAAATCGAAGACAACATCAGAAACGCCATCGACAAGTACGAACCCAGGCTCACGCAGGCAACCGTTACCTTTCTACCGGACGACGGCGACTCCCTCACGCTACGCTTCCAGATTGTCGCCTGCCTGACGGCACACGAGGGCCGGAAGATTTTTTTCGAAAGCGTGGTCAATACGGACGGGAGGATACTCATCCGCAAGTGACCCTGTAAAAAGATTCGCTGCCGACGCGACCTGTGCAAGGGGAGTTATGACCGACCATGCTTTCCAAGCGGAACTGGAGCTGTTAAAGAAAATAGCCGCGGGGTTCGCCGCTGCCAACCCGGCACTGGCACCGCTTCTGGGCGGAAACAGGACCGACCCGGACGTCGAGCGGCTCCTTGAAGCGGCGGTTTTCCAGACCGCCATGCTGCGCCGAAGGCTCGACCTGGATTTCCCCGAACTGATCCATCAGCTCGCCAACCTGATTCTGCCCCACTACCTGCGGCCGATTCCCGCAACCACCATCATTGGCTTCACTCCCGACACGGCGCTGTGGCAATCGGCCATCATCCCTGCCGGCACTCGACTGGGGTCCTCGCCGGTGAACGGCACGACTTGCAGCTTCGCAACCACCGCCGAACTGGAACTCCACCCGCTGGAATTGATGGACGCGTCCTTTCACCCGAAGTCGAGCCGGAGCGGAGAGCTCCGTCTGTCCCTGACGCTGCGAGCTTTGCCTCTCTCCGACTGGCGACCGCAAGCGGTGCGTTTGTTCCTGGCCGGCGAACACGCCTTCGCCGCCGACCTTTATCTGCTCCTTTGCCGCCACCTTTCCCGCATAGTTCTCACTCCGGCCAAAGGAGGGGCCGCCGTCACGCTGCCGGCCGGTTGCCTCGCGCCCGCGGGCTTCGCCAGCGACCACAATCTGCTCCCCTACCCCACGCATGCCCCGCCCGGTTACCGGATTTTGCAGGAATATTTCAGCGCGCCGGAGAAGTTCCTGTTTTTCGACCTGAAGGGGTGGGAACAGTGGCGGCAGCGCGGCGAAGGAGTAGAGTTCAGCATCGGCTTCGAACTGGACAATCTCCCCTTCCAGCCGCAGCGCGTCCGAGGCGAAAATTTCGTGCTGCACGCGGTTCCGGCCGTCAACCTGTTCGCACACGCCGCCGATCCGATTATCGTCGACCGCGGCGCCGGCAGTTGCCGGATACGCCCCGCCGGACCCGAGAGCGCACAAACCCGGATTTTCTCGGTCGATCGGGTGACCGGCTACTCGCGCGCAACAAACCGCGAAAGGGAGTATCTGGCCGGCGGACTTTTCCACGATCCGGCCGGCAACGAGCCGACCTACCACACGTTGCCGGCGCCGGTTGCCCCGCACGGCGGCCAGGTCCTCTCATCCCTCATCTCTCATCCCCCATCGCCTTCCGACGTCGACCTCCGCATCTCGTTCCCGCAAGAGATTGGCCCCCCCGAGGAGCAAACCCTGACCGTCGCCCTGACCTGCACCAACGGCACCCTTCCCGAAAGCCTGTGCATCGGAGACGTCTCGCGACCTCTTTGTTGCGCTCCGAATTTCATCTCGGCCCGCAACATCACGCCGATAATTCCCTGCCAACCGTCGCCGTGCGGCACGCAACTGCTCCAGCAGCTTATCTCCCATCTCTACCTGAACTATCTTCCCCTGGCAACTCCGGGACATCTGCGCTCGCTTCTCGATTTGTACGTCTTCGCCGGCCAGCGCGCGACTCCCAGGGGCGCCGCCAATCTGCTGCGTCTTTCCGGCGTTGAGGATCTTGAGACGACCGCTGCCGAGCGAATGGTGGCGGGGGTGGCCATGAAAGGCCGCGAGACTCGCGTGAAGGTGTGCCGGGACCAATTCGCCGGACCGGGAGATCTGTACCTGTTCGGCTGCGTGCTGGATCACTTTCTTGGCTGCTATGCATCTTTGGGCAGTTATTCTCAGCTGGCGTTTCAGGAAACATCGAAAGGCGGGGGGTGGCAATGGCCGCCACGGCTGGGCAGGGCGTAACAATTCTGCAACAAACTCCAAAACGTACAGCAAAACAGGAACGCACTTTGGGCGCGCGCCCTCTTAGAAACTAAATCTGACTCCTCCCTCCGCCCACCTGCCGGGGTTCGGATAGATGTTTAGCGTGTACTGGGAGCCGTTGAACAGGTTATGTACACTGAAGAAGACGTCCACTGTGGTTGTCCCCGAGGTATGGAACTTTTTGGTCAGGGCCAGATCCCAGATGAAGTCGTCGTACTTGGCCCCGGCGGAGGCAGGCAGGTTCCACCAAACGTAGGTGCCGGCGAGTTGGGCCAAGAGCGATTGCCGGTCGTCGTATTTCAGCACGACTTGATAGGAATAATTGTCCGTTGCCGGCGGCGAGTCTGCCTCGATGTGAACGAAGGCATGCGCGGCTTTCAGGGAAACGTTGTAGATGGGCGCGCATTCAGCCTCCAGCTCATACCCCTGGCGGACGAGCGACCCTTGATTGGTGAACTGAGTGGAATTCAGAGTGATCACGTTGCGGATGTCGTGGCGAAAAACGTTTCCTTTGAGGTTCAGATAGTCCATCACGACCGACTCCACCCCCGCCTGGTAAGACCACCCGTATTCGGCGGTCAAAGCGGGGTTCGCGACGGCCCCGATCCCGCCTCCGGTCAGCATGCTGAGAGGAGGTGAAGTGAAGCCTCGTGCCGCCGAGGCCCTGGCAATGGCGTGCTCTCCCAACTCGTAGGTGGCCCCAAGGCTCGGGCTGACGAAGGAACCGCTGAGGTTGTTGTGATCGAAGCGGATGCCCGGGGTGATGGCGAACTTTTCCAAGACGACCGTGTCGTTTGCGAAAAGCGCCCACTTGTTCATAGTCGGGTCGGTCACTTTGGCAGGAGCGGCGCCTTTTATCGAGGTCTGGTCCAGGGCACCGTAGCTGATGTCGGCGCCAAGCACCGCAGTCTGGACGTCGCCGGCATACACTATTTTCAAATCGCCGCCAACGGTGTGATCGTCGAACAGAAAATACTTCCGAATCGCGTAACTCGGCAGGAGAAAGGAGGGGGCCTCGCTCCTTTGATTGAATATGAAACCGGTCCCCTTAAAGCTCAATTCGGGGGAAACCCGGTAGTCCGCACTGCCGGTGGCGATAAAAACGTTGAAATTTGCCTTTGCGTCGACGGTTAGCGGACTTAGCACCACCACGCCGTTGTCGAACTTGGGATTGCTGTAGCCTAAGGTAGCTTGCAGGTCAAGCTGGTGAGTCGGCGAGACGTTCATCTTCCCATAGAAACTGTTCCGTTGGTACTGCTTGTTGTTAATCTCCGACTCCTGCCGCCCAGCATAGAGATAATAGCCGACCGGTCCACCCTTGCCATACGCTTCCGCATCGAAATCCCGGGAATTCTTTTGGCCATAGGAAGCGCTTGCCATCCCTTTCGGGCGTGCCGAGTCGCCGGATTTCTTGGTGATGATGTTGATGACGCCGCCAAGAGCAGAACCCCAGGACGACGAAGCCGGCCCTTTGATGATCTCGATCCTCTCTATGATCCGAACCGGTATGGACCCGACGTCGGCGTTGCCCCCCCCCAGCATGTTCCAAAGGACGCCGTCGACAAGCACCGTGACGTGCGTTTCGCTTGAGCCTTGGATGTAGATATGCGAGGCGCTGTTGAATCCCGAGACGTCCATGTCAACGAACACCCCCGGCACATATCTGAGCACCTCCGCCACATTGTGGGCGTTCATATCCAAAATGTCCTTGGCGGTCACCACCACCATATTTTCAGCCACCTGGGAAATCGGCTTGGCCGTGCGCGTAGCGGTCTCGACGTAAAGTTCCTTCTCTTCCCAGAAAAGGAGCAGATCCTGGTTGTCGGAGCCGGCAACCGCTGCCTCTCCCGCTGACCGGTCCGCATCCTGAGCGCCGGCGAAATCGCTCAAAAGAAGCAGGTTGCATACCAACAGCGCCAATAGCAATCGGACCACGAGCCAGCCGCTTCGCGATGCGCGGATGAGCGGCGCATCGTTCCCGCCTCCAGCGCAGGAGTCGGAGGCGCCTCTCGCCTGATTGGATTGCCTGCTGTTTCTCAAGTCGCCACTCCTCCACACAAACGGCCCGTCAGGCGGCCACTCAATGCTAATTAAACAGTTCCACTGTTATCATGCCGCACGCATTTCTGTCAAACTCAGAATTTACTATTTAATGTCAACCATGGCCGGGCTTTGAGGAAACGACGCCTCCCGGCCATGAGACCAAGCCGTCGACAACCGGCAGAGTTCAGCTTGCCGATCCGGCACACTTGCCCGCTTGCGCCCGATTGCTCATTTGTTCCGTATTCCATCCACATTTCCTCCTCATTGTTCGTTTAAAACAGACGCATTGATGGATTGTTGGTCAACGACAAATCCTTTGCGCCGTGATCGGTACCTCCCCGTCACGGCGCTTTTTTTTAAATTCAATCCCGGGCTGTATGTTTAATAGGCATTGCATGTATCCGATATTATTGCCCATGGCCGTGAAGTGGCTACGCGGCGACCTTGGTTGTCAAATGATACCGAGGTAATACCGCTTGTTTTCCCGTGCGGGCGCGTGTAAGTTCATTAACGTCATTCCGGAAGCCGGCATATGGTCTGGGCGACACAATGAACGGAAAGGTGACGGGATCTGTTGCCGGCTCTGAAGAAGGGAGACTTTTATTAATGCCGCTTGTTTACAAGGAATCCCACAGGGCAAGCCGAACCGGCTGGCTTCGCGCTTCCGTGCTTGGCGCCAATGACGGAACCATTTCGGTAGCAAGCCTGGTCGTCGGCGTAGCGGCTTCCGGTGCTCCGCACGCCAGTATTTTGATTACCGGCGTGGCAGGTCTGGTAGCCGGCGCCATGGCCATGGCGGCTGGCGAGTATGTATCGGTTCAGTCTCAAGCCGACACCGAAAACGCGGACATCGAGAAGGAAAAGCGCGAACTTGAAACGGAGCCGGAGAGCGAGTTGCTGGAACTGACCGCGATCTATGTGAACCGAGGACTCGATGAGCCGCTGGCGCGACTTGTAGCGGAGAAGCTTATGTCGAGCGACGCTCTGGGAGCGCATGCCCGCGACGAACTTGGCATTTCGGAAACGATGCCGACCCGACCAATCCAAGCCGCAATCGCCTCCGCCATATCTTTTGCCGTGGGCGCGATGGTTCCGTTTACGGCGGCTTTGCTGGCTCCTCCGACTCGGGTTGCCGAAGTTACCTCTGCTACGGCGCTGGCCGCCTTGGTTATGCTTGGAGGAACTGCGGCATACGCAGGTGGAGCGGCGATTGCCAGGGGCGCGATGCGAGTCGCCTTCTGGGGAGCATTGGCGATGGCGCTCACCGCGGGAGCAGGCAGGTTCTTCGGAGCCACGGTATAATGTGCCGCGTACCCGGCGAACCGCCGAACCGGTAATGAAAAAGTAAAAAGGGACGGTGACACTATGAAAAAATTTATCACGTTCTGCTGTCTGGTATTCGCCGTCAACTCGTATGCCGCCGAGCCCGGATACCGCGTCATCAAGCGGCTCCCCGTTGGCGGTGAAGGCGGCTGGGATTATCTTACGGTGGATGCGGCGGCGCGGCGTCTGTACATTTCCCGAAGCACCCACGTCATGGTCATCGACCTCGATACCGACAAGGTTGTCGGCGATATACCCGACACCGCCGGCGTTCACGGAATCGCAGTCGCACCGGAACTCAATCGCGGCTTTACCAGCAACGGGAAGTCCGACACCTCGACCATCTTCGATTTGAAAACGCTTAAGGTTTTGGGCGTAGTGAAGACCGGCGGGAATCCGGATGCCATCGTCTATGATCCGGCGTCGAAAAAGGTGTTCACCTTCAACGGCCGCAGCAAGGACACCACGGTGTTCGACGCGGTTTCCGGAAAGGTGCTGCGCACCATTTCGCTGGGCGGGAAACCTGAATTCGCTGCTGCCGACGGCAAGGGGAAGGTTTTCGTCAACATAGAGGACGCCAACAAGGTCGTGGAGATAAATACCGCCAAGGTCGTCATATCGCGAAGATTTTCGTTGAAACCCTGCGACGAGCCGACCGGGATGGGACTTGATTCAGAGCACCAGAGGGTGTTTTCAGGCTGCCATAACAATATCATGACGGTGTTGGACGCAAAGGTTGGCAAAGTCGTCGCTACCTTGCCCATAGGCGAGAAGGTTGACGGGGCCGGCTTCGATGCGGGAACCGGGCTCGCCTTCAGTTCCAACGGCGATGGCACACTTACCGTAGTGCGCGAAGCGTCGCCTGGCAAATTCGACGTGCTGGAAACGGTCCTGACGCAACGCGGCTCGCGCACCATGGCCATAGACCCGAAAACTCATAATGTCTACTTGCCGGCGGCGCAATTTATCCAGCCAAAGGAGACGGAGTTGGGCGGCGCCCAACCGCGACCGGTGATGGTAAAGGATAGCTTTGAGGTGCTGGTAGTCGGAAGATAGTCTTTGACTTCGGCTTCAAACCGCCTGCTTAATCAAGTCAAACACCACCCGTGCAAACCCTTTGGCCACTTCGGGGTTGGAGAGAATCTGCAGCATCTGCTTTTGATGGGCCTCGCAGCTGTCCATCACCGCGTCGTCGAGCGCCTTGGGGAAATCGCCCAGTTTTCGCTCACCTTGTCGCGGATGGTGTGCGCGTAGTTATTAACGCAGGGTTAACGCAGGATGCCGGTGAACGAAGTGAACCGCATCGGTCACCGCATCGACCGATCAAAACATCTCCCCACCATCCTCAACACCATCCTCACCACCCGCCCAATCCAGCGGACACTGGCCTTGCCTGACGAACACATGAAAACTCGAATGAGGCCATTCTTTAACCTGTGTACCCAGCCATGCTTGACCGGGTTCCAATGGATATAATCGGGTCATCGATATCGACCCGTAATCATATCGCCCCCGTTGGATGCGGTGAACGCACCAATCACCCCGCACACAAGGATATGCTGAGAATTTCATCAATCATTTTCATTGATCAGAACGATGCGGTTCGTCCCTCACCGCATCCTACCTCTGCAACATATGGGGCTCTTAATTGTCTCCGCAGGGCGGAGATAATTGAACGGGTAGATTTCATCAAATCAACCGCCACATTTTGCAGACAGTGTCTGCAAAATCTTAGGATTGGGAAAACAAGCTGTCATCCAGCGGGTTGCCAGTTGCGAACATCGATCTCGCCGGTGACGGTGGCGGAAATTCGACCGGTGCGGAGTTTTTGGAAAAGATGTACTTGAAGAGTAGCTTTAGTTTCTAACAAATCAAAGCGTCGGGAGCAACGCCGCGACCGACCATCCACAGCCTTATCCACCCTCCACCCTCAAGCCTCAACCTTCCTGCCACCAGCCACCAGCCTCGCCTTAAGCCTCCACGGCACTCTCCGCGTCATCCGTTTGTGAGGCTTTACGTTTTTTTGGCATTTTGATATGTTGCTAATGGGACGCTCACATACAGAGGAGCATTCTACCCTCGTGACGACCGGAGACGCGAACGTGCGAAAGACCCTCATCATTGCCTTCATCTTCCTCGCCAGCGCGATCTGCCCTGTCGCTCCCCTCTCCCCGGCTTACGCCCACCTGCTCAAATCCACCGGCACCGTCGATGTTTATCTCTCTCCAAACGGCGGGGCGACTGAGGCCATCGTCCGGGAACTCGACGCGGCTAAAACCGAGATCCTCGTTCAGGCCTACTCGTTCACCAGCAAACCGATTGCCAAGGCGCTTATCGAGGCCAAAAAACGGGGAGTGAGAGTGGTGGTCATCCTGGACAAGAGCCAGCGCCGGGAGAGGTACACCTCCGCCGATTTCGTCGCTCATGCCGGCATCGCGACCTACATCGACGACAAGTACGCCATCGCCCATAACAAGATCATGATCATCGACCGGCAGACCCTGGTCACCGGGTCGTTCAATTTCACCAAGGCGGCGGAGGAGAAGAACGCCGAGAATCTGCTGGTGCTGAAGGGGAATCGGGCCCTGGTGGATCTGTACCTTCAGAAGGGCGTGTAAAGCACTTTGTGTAAATGGCTTCGGTTAAGATTTTGGCAGTCTGTCTTCAAAGAGGATGGCGAACCGGCCCATCGCAGCTTTCCAGTTCTGAATTGGCCTGG
>CAIYDQ010000099.1 GCA_903925075.1 uncultured Geobacter sp. | reverse complement strand
GGAAATGTTGCGACAGACCGGAGCACAGCATCAATGGCGTCTTCTTTGAGGTACATCGTCACACCCAGCCAGGAGAAGAAGGTCGGCTCGTCCATCGTTACATGATACCTAAGTAGGCCGTCAAGTAACGATTCGTGTTCAAAGTCGATGTTGGCGAAGGCTGCGTTCTCCGGCATTACGAGGCCCGCTTCGGCAAGATGGGAACGTTTCATAGCTTGTGTTCCTGGATGGTCGACTTCGATAATCTTCAATGCCTGCGCCCATGGAGGTTGTCTGAGTGCAAAGGTATCGAAGCCTGCCCCGAGGATGACATACTGCGTAATTCCGCGAAGAACCGCAGCGGCGAGCCGGTCCTCGGCGAACCGCGAACGCAGAACTACATGAGCGCGCAATGCAAGCCCTTCGGGAGTTCGATAGTGATCCGCCGTATCTTTGATCCGCTGTAAGGCAACCGGTCCAAGAAGTGACAATGCAACCGGATCATCAAGGATCCGCGGCTGTGTTTCAAACAACTGATGCGCGGCCCGCAGGTGTGCGGTTCCTAGCGCCGTGCGACTCGCTTTATGATCGGACATTGTGTGAAGTTCCCTTCAGGTTGTGGACTGAGGTCTAACGCCGGGCCTGAGCCGGGCCTGGAAGCCGGAGCGACGGAGGAGCGGAGGCTGGAAGGCGTCGGCTCCAGGCCGATGTTAGGCGCAGGAGGAGCAAGAAACTCCGCATGCACTCCTCTTCATGCAGTGCTGAGGCCTCAGGCATCGCGACGCATCAGGCTAAAACTCTGCGCCGTGGGGCCTATGGGTGGTTGTGTGGCCAGAAAAAGCGCTAACGGGACCACATCCGCCGGGATCTTGGCCCATTCGCCCGCAATGGCGAATACCCCCCGGTGTTGGGTGGCCTGCGTCCCTGTCATACTGGTGACCACCGGCCCCGGAATGAGTTCATTGACGCTGATATTATACGGGGACAGCTCCTGGGCCAGCACCCTCGTGAGCATCCACAGACCCGCTTTGGAACACGCATAGGCCGACGTCTCGGCTAAGCCGCGATGCCCGAGACCCGAGCCTACGGTGATGATCTTTCCCGCTCCCCGCTGTTTGAGCATAGGAATGGCGGCCTGCGCGCAATAATACGCACCGAGCAGATTGACTTCGAGTGTGGTGCGCCAGGCTTCGGGATGACTGTCTTCGACGGACCGCCCCTCCCCACTCACCCCCGCGTTGATGACCAGGATGTCTAGCCCACCAAACGTCTCGACCGTGACCTGCACCATCTGCTGGACGGCGGCGAGTTGCGTCACATCCGTTGGCACGGCAAGCCCTTGGCCCCCAGCGGCCACAATGGCCTGCACGGTCTCGTGGAGATCCGCCACCATACGCGCCGCGCAACACACGGCCGCCCCTGCCCTAGCATAGGCCTGCGCGATGGCTTGACCAATGCCTTTCCCCGCTCCTGTCACAATGGCGACTTTTCCGCTGAGGGGTTGGTCGGTGGTCTGCATACTTTTCTCCTGAGTGAAACGCCTAACATAGTGTAGCCCGCCTAACGGCGGCCTTTTGTCACCGCGGTTCCACTTTTACCAATTGCATAAGATCTTGACATAAGATAGGTTGTCTGTCAAATGAAACCATATTGGATGTTAAAATACCGCAGGTGATGACAGAAGATGAAACTCTTGGATCAGGTTAGAGACGTCCTCCGGAAAAGACATGTACCCCCCGGTGAGTTTCGCAACAAACTGGCGGCCGGGCGCCAGTTTCTCAGGACGGTTCTTGAAGGGAATAAGCTGTTCCTGATCGGAGACGAGCAGGACCTTGCGAAACTGGGTTCTTAACGAATAGATGCCCCGGTACGGGGTGGAAACTTGAAACTTGGCGCCAATGTCGGCAAATCATAGCCTGGAATTGAATCACGGGAGGGTGGTCGATTACCGGATCCGGACCTCCCCGCGGGCGCGGAATGTTCGCCTGCAGCTCTCCATCCGGGATGGGCTCACGGTGGTGGTGCCCCGGAATTATGATCACCGCCGGATCCCGGCGATCGTGGAGAAGAAGAGAAGCTGGATCGAGGCCCATCTGCGGCGGTTCACGGATATTTCCGGGGCCGTCGACCGGAGACCGGCCGCCGTGCTGCCGGAGACCCTTGAGCTTCCGGCCCTCGGGGAGTCGTGGCAGATCGAGTATCGCCTGACGAATACGCGGGTCGTCGGGGTGATCATCGAGCAGCCGGGGCGGATCACCATCTACGGCGCCGTTTCCGACCACGACGCCTGCCGTGAGGCGCTGAAGCGCTGGCTGCACCTCCGGACGCGCGAGGAGCTGGTTCCCTGGCTTGCCCGTCTCGCCGAGCAGAGCGGTTTCAAGTTCAACGAGGCCCTCATTCGGGGGCAGAAAACGCGCTGGGCGAGCTGTTCGTCCAAGGGGACGATCAGCCTCAGTTTCAAACTGCTGTTTATGGAGCGCGATTGGGTCCGCTGCGTGCTGCTGCACGAGCTGTGTCACACGGTCTGCATGAACCACTCCCCTCGCTTCTGGGCGCTTCTGGGCGGCCTTGAGCCGGAATGCCGGGCGATCCACAAACGGATGCGCGACGGATGGAAGCGGGTTCCGGCCTGGCTGGAGGAGTGGGGAGGGGAATGAAGATTTGCCAAGTTTCGGAAAAAATTCAAAGGACTCGCTGATTGAAAAGGAGGGAAGGAATGCTCGGCAAGGAAGAGGTTATCGCAAAGGCTGTTGAGTGCGGGTTCGAGGATACGGGTTTCACCACTGCGGAGCCCTTCGACTCCCAGCGGGCGCTCCTCGAAGGGATGCGGGAGGAGTACGGCTGGGCGATCCAGTCGGGCCTGGATCTGATCGCCGGGACCGACCCGAAGACCGTTCTCCCCGGGGCGAAGTCGATCATCGTGCTGGTGGAGGCCTATTTCCGGGAGGCCTTCCCCCCGTCGCTCGAGCGCCACTTCGGCCGCTGCTACCTCGACGACGACCGGATGATCGGGAACCGCCTGGGGAAAAGGGTCAAGGCCTTCCGTTCCTTTCTTCGGGACAACGGGGTCGATTCCAAGGTCCCCTTCCATCTTCCCCACCGGCAGGCCGCGGCGCGGGCGGGTCTCGGGACGTTCGGCAAGAACTGCCTCTTCTATTCCCGGAAGGTGGCCGCCGGCGGGTCCTGGGTCCTCCCCATCGCCATGGTCGTCGATCAGGTCTTCGCGCCGGACGAGCCGACCCTCGAGATCGGCTGCCCCGACTGGTGTCGGAACGCCTGCCTCGCGGCCTGCCCCACGGGGGCGCTGAAAGGCCCGCGGAAGCTCGATCCGCGCCGCTGCATCTCCTACCTTACCTATTTTGGCGGCGAGATGACGCCGCGGGAGTTGCGGGCGCCGATGGGGCTCTGTGTCTACGGGTGCGACCGCTGTCAAAACGTCTGTCCCCGGAACGCCCCGTGGCTTGCCCGGGAGCTCAGGATGAACGAAAAGGCGGCGGGGATGGCCGGGGATTTCCGCCTGGAGAAGCTCCTTGGGATGGACAAGGCCTGGTTTACGGAAAAGATCTGGCCGCACATGTTCTACATGTCCGATGCGGACCTCTGGCGGTGGAAGATGAACGTCGCCCGGGCGATGGGGAATACCCGGGATGAGGCCTACGTTTCCCATCTGACGGAGGCCTTCCGCCGGGAGGGTGACGAGAGGGTGAAGGCGATGGCCGCCTGGGCCCTCGGCCGCATCGGGGGACCGGCGGCGAAGCAGGCCCTTGCGGACTTCCTCCCGGAGAGCGCTGGCCTTGTCCGGGCGGAAATAATCGCAACGATGGAGGAGCCGTCGCCGGATCGGTTTCGGGCATGACCGGGAGGGTCAGGGGGGCGCATCGCTGCGCCGATCCTTGCGGAAAACTAATCCTTGACATCAGCGGCAATAAAGCTTATAGGGACCGTGCTTTCAGATTTGGTTTTGGCTGTCCCCCCTCCCCAGAGCCGGCAATAAAGGCTTCTGGGTTTTTTTGCGCCTGAAGAATAGACAGGCTGTGGGGGCAGGGTAAAGCTGAGAGAAGATAGGAGGAATATGGCAAGACAAGGCCAGGACAAGTTCATCAAGCGGCAAAAGGAACTCGATCGCATCAAAAAGGCGAGCGAGAAAATGGCCAAACGGCAACAACAGAAGAAAGACAACATTACGAAGGAAATTGAATGAGTTTTAAACAGTTTAATCTAAACACGCAGATCGAAATGGGCATCGAGGCCCTGGGTTACACGGCGCCGACGCCGATTCAACTTCAATCCATTCCCGCCATTCTCCAGGGCAAAGACGTCATGGGGATGGCCCAGACCGGAACGGG
>CAIYDQ010000098.1 GCA_903925075.1 uncultured Geobacter sp. | reverse complement strand
TTCCTATACTATTTAGGAAATATTCAGCAGCAAAGGAGATTCAAATGAGCTTTTTTACCATGTGTGTACTCGCAGCAGGCATCGGAATGGCACTCGGCACGCTGGGAACCGGCATCGGCCAGGGCCTCGCAGTCAAGAGCGCAGTTGAAGGCGTTTCCCGTAACCCCGGCGCTTCCGGGAAGATCCTGACCACCATGATGATCGGTCTGGCCATGATCGAGTCCCTGGCGATCTACGCGCTGGTCGTCTGCTTGATCATCCTGTTCGCCAACCCCTACAAAGACATCGCGCTGAAACTGGCTGAAACCGTAGCCAAGCACTAAACCTTCCACCGAAGGTTGTAAAAAAGGGCGTGCCGCAAGGCGCGCCCTTTTTTGCTGTCCCCAACTACGCGACGCGACCGCAGCCCCTTCCCCTGCCCGGCCGACAGCGGGCGCCTTGACATTTTTCCGCCCCTATGAAATATTCCGAAGCATGAAAATAATCGCCGACCTGCACACCCACACCACCGCCTCAGGGCACGCCTTCTCGACCGTCAACGAACTCGCCCTTGCCGCCTCCCAGATCGGACTGTCCGCACTGGCGCTCACCGACCACGGTCCGGCTATGCCCGGTGGGCCGCACCGCTACCATTTCTACGCCATGCGCTTTATCCCCAGGATCATCGCCGGCGTCCGCATTCTGCGCGGCGTCGAGGCCAACATCCTGGACACCAAAGGGACGCTCGATCTGGAGCAGGGCGCCCTGGATACGCTGGATCACGTCATGGCCGGCCTGCACGAGAACTGCGGCTATGGCGGCAGGGACATCGGGCTGAACACCGAGGCCGTGCTGGCCGCCATGGAGAACCCGCGGGTGAAATGCATCTCCCACCCGGGAAATCCACTGTACCCGCTACATTACGAGCAGATCGTCAAGGGGGCGCTGGCCACGGGAACCGCTTTGGAGATCAACAACTCTTCGCTCTTGTTGAGCCGCAAGGGGAGCAGCCGCAACTGCGCGACCATAGCGCAGCTGTGCGCCAGCATCGGGGCTCCGGTGATGATCGGCAGCGACGCGCACATCGCCCAGGGCGTCGGGGTATTCGACGAGGCGCTGAAATTGGTGGAAGAGGCGGGAATTGCCGAGGAGCAGGTGATCAACGGATCTCTGGAGAGGCTACTGGGGTTTTTGGAACTGCCTGCTTAAACAGGGATAAAACCGATACAAGGGATAACGTCAAAGGCCTCAAGCTTTTTTGGATTAAACCAAAAGTCCTGAGGCCTTGTCTTTATCCGTTGTATCCCTTGTATCCCGGTTGCAAAATTTAGCTCGGTTTAGCTGTGCTCGCGGGTGGCGTGGAAGGTGAGATCCTTCCAGTTTTCCATGGTGTTGTCCAACCGCCACTGGCTCCCCGCCAGGTAGGCCAGGTTCCCTTCCCCGTCCAGATACAGGCTCATGGCCTCTTTCTTCTGGAACTCGTCCAACCTCTTTCTCTCGCCGGTCACCCAGCGCGCGGTCACGTAGGAGACCGGCTCGTAAACCGACTGCACTCCGTACTCGTGCTCCAGGCGATGCATGACCACGTCGAATTGCAACAGGCCCACGGCGCCCACGATCCAGTCCGCTCCCATCAGCGGCCTGAAGACCTGGGTGGTCCCCTCTTCGGCCAGTTGCACGAGCCCTTTCTCCAGCGCCTTCGACTTGAGCGGGTTCAGGATCCTCACCTTGCGGAAATGCTCGGGCGCGAAGTTCGGGATGCCGGTGTACTTGAGGTCCTCGCCTTGGGTGAATGTGTCGCCGATCTTGATGGTGCCGTGGTTGTGGATGCCGATGATGTCGCCGGCGTAGGCTTCGTCCACGTTGGTGCGATCCTGGGCCATGAAGATGGTGGCGTTGGCGATCTGCACCTCGCGCCCCAACCGCAGGTGCTTCACTTTCATGCCGCGCACGAACTTGCCGGAGCAGATCCTGAAGAAGGCGATCCGGTCCCGATGCGCCGGGTCCATGTTCGCCTGTATCTTGAAGGTGAAGCCGGTGAAGGGCTCCTCGTAGGGTGAGACGGTGCGGGTCGACGCCTCGCGCGGCAACGGAGAGGGCGCGTGCTCGACGAAGGAGTCGAGCAGTTGCTGCACCCCGAAGGTGTTGATGGCGGAGCCGAAGAATACCGGCGTCTGCCGCCCCGCCAGATACGCCTCGGGGTCGAAGGGATGGGCCGCCCCCTCCAGGAGTTCGATGTCGGCGCGCAGCTCCTGCACCTGGCTCCCCAGCAACTGGTCAAGCCTGGGATCGTCCAGCCCCTGCACGGTCACCACCTCACCCACGCCGCGGTCGGCCTGCGGGTCGTAGAAGCTGATCTCCTTGCTGTAGAGGTGGTAGGTGCCGCGAAAGCGCTTCCCCATGCCGATCGGCCAGGTCATCGGCGCGCATTGAATGCTCAGGCTGCTTTCGATATCGTCCAAAAGGTCGATCGGCTCGCGCCCTTCCCGGTCCAACTTGTTGATGAAGGTCATGATCGGGGTGTGCCGCAGCCGGCAGACCTCGAGCAGCTTCTTGGTCTGGCTCTCCACCCCCTTCACCGAATCGATCACCATCAGCACCGAATCGACCGCCGTCAGGGTGCGGTAGGTGTCCTCGGAGAAGTCGTTGTGGCCCGGGGTGTCCAGCAGGTTGATCTCGAAATCGCGGTAGCCGAACTTCATCACCGAGGAGGTGACCGAGATGCCGCGCTGCTTCTCCATCTCCATCCAGTCGCTGGTCGCGTGACGCGCCGACTTGCGCGCCCGCACCTCGCCCGCCTGCTGAATGGCGCCTCCGAAAAGAAGCAATTTTTCAGTAATAGTGGTCTTGCCCGCGTCCGGATGGCTGATGATTGCGAAGGTGCGCCTCTTGCCGATTTCCTGCTCGTTGTGCCGCATCAACTAAAACTCCTCTACAAATAAAATCTGCTGGACAAAAGAAAGGCGAAGAGGGTATCTTCGCCAAGTTGCGTTCAATCAGTTATACTTACACGCCCCGATTCAAAAGGGCAATAATTTTTTTCCAGGTGCCTTGATGAATGATGTGTACCAAAGAATACAGTTGGCGGGCCAAGCGAAGGACAGCGCCGAGATCATCGGCATCATCGCCAAGATCAAGGCGGGAAAACTTAAAAACGACCTGGCGCTACTGAATTACTTCCGCGAAATCCCGGTAAGTTACGGCGGTACGGTGCTGTCGGTCGAAGACGACTACGCCGAACTGCGCGTGCACCAGATTCAGGCGGTCGTCATCTCCTTCGAAAAGGTCACGGTGCTGAAAAGCAGCCACTTCCCGCGGGACGTCATCGCCAACGCCAACTACGTAAAAGTCGAGAAATCCCTGGTGGTGCTCTCCAATTTTTCCTACGCCCTGGTGCGCGCCGATAGCAGGATGTCGGTGCGGGTCGAGCTGAGCGAACCGATCTACGCCACCTTCGCCTACGAGGGGGGGAGCGTGCGCGGCAAGCTGCACGACATGTCCTTGACGGGGATCTCCATCAACGTGGCCGACGACCCCGGCATCACCATCAGCGATACCGGCGAGCTTGCCGTCTCCCTTCCCAACGAGACCATCACGGTCGGCGCCTCTTTCCTGAAGAGCATCACTACGCTGGAAGGGTACCGTCTGGTGTTCGAGATCGCGTCAACCCGCGCCACCGAGGTGAACATCTCCCAGTACATCTTCCGCCGCCAGCTGGAAATCATCAAGGAACTGAAGGATCACCCGGGCGTAGGCTAGCCGGTGCTTTTCGACAGCCATTGCCATCTGGACGACCCGCGGCTGCTGCCGCGCCTCCCGGAGCTGCTGGCTGCGGCACTGGTCGCCGGCGTCGAAGCCTTCCTGATCCCCGGCGTCAAACCTGACGGCTGGCCGCAGATAGCCGAACTCTCCCGCAATTATCCCCAGATCGTCCCCGCCTTCGGCGTCCATCCCCAGCATGCCCATCTGCTCGACCCCGACGCTCTCAACGAGTTGCGCCGCCTGAGCCATTTCTCCGCCGCCATCGGCGAGATCGGCCTCGACTACACGCTGGCCTCCCCCGGCCGCGATCTCCAGCAACAGGCGTTCCGCGCCCAATTGCGGCTGGCAGTCGAGGCGGGACTTCCCGTGCTGATCCACTGCCGCAAGGCGTTCCCCGACCTGTTGGCGATCTTGAAGCAGGAGCTCGCGGCGCCGGTTGCAGGGGTCATGCACGCTTTCTCCGGCAGCGCCGAGATCGCCGCCGACTGTCTGCGGCTCGGCTTGCATGTTTCGCTGGCCGGCAGCGTCACCTACGCCAACGCCCGGCGTCCCTTGGCCGTCGCCGCCCTGGTGCCGCTGGAGCGCCTGCTGCTGGAGACCGACGCCCCCGACCTGGCGCCCGAGCCCCATCGCGGGGGGACCAACCTGCCGCACTTTTTGACCGTCACCGCCGGCAGGGTCGCCGCCATCAGGGGGCTTGCCGTCGAGGAGCTGGCTCGGGCCACCAGCGACAACGCCCGTCGCCTGTTCCGGCTCGGACCGCGACTGGAGTGGCCGGACCGCAGCGCCTCGACCTTCCCCTGACGACAAGCGCGGATTGACCTTCCCTTCCCCTTCGATATACTACTTGCCATTGAAAAACCATCCATTTCAGGAGGTGCGGCCATGGGCAAAGAGTACACACTGCAAGAAGCGTTGAAGCTCGCCATCAAAACGGAAAAGGAGAGCATGGATTTTTACCGCAAGGCGGGCTCGATGACGGCGGACGAGAGGTCAAAGCAGGTGTTCGGGTTGCTGGCGAACGAAGAGATCGGCCATCTGAAAGCCTTCTTCGATCACTATCAGGGCGGCGACCTCGGGGACCTGGCCAGTTTCATCAACTCCCCCCCCGACCAGCACTCGGCCACCCATCAGGCCCTGGAGCAGGCATTGGCCGAGGACGTCCACGAGCAAAAAGCGCTGGAGATCGCCTTGCAGGAGGAAAAGGCCTGCATCGAGCTGTACACCATGATCGTCAAGGACATCGTGGATCCGCTGGTGCGGCGCGTCTTCGAGACCGTGATCCGGGAAACCCAGGCGCACCACGACATGATCGAGGATGAATACATGCGGGTGATGGCCATGGTGCACCGCTCCGACCAGGACATCTATGTGAGGGAATAGGTCAGAGGCGGGCGAAGGGCGAAGGGCGAAGGGCTGAAAGGCAGGGGTGAAAAGGGAAAGGGCTAGCGCCAAGGGGTGATCTCCTTGGCTGCTAGCCCTTCTCTTTTGCGGTCATAGTCTTGCCAGCTTTTACCCTTAGCCTTTAGCCCTTTGCCCTTAGCCGTATCTAGCCCTACGCCGTTTCCATATATCCCTTGACCTTGCCGAGGTAGGCCCTGGTCTCGCGCGGCAGGCGGTCGGTGCCGTGCCGGTCGACGTTGCCGGGTCCCCAGTTGTAGGCGGCCAGCGCCTCATCGACGTTGCCGTATCGCTGCAGCAGGTCCTTCAGAAACCTGGTCCCGGCCATGACGTTTTGCTCTGGATTGAAGGAGTCGGTCACCCCCAGCCCCCTGGCGGTCGACGGCATCAGTTGCATGAGCCCCTGCGCTCCGGCCGAGGAAACGGCCCGGGGGTTGAAATTGCTCTCGGCTTTGATCACCGCCTTGATCAGGCCGGCATCGACGCCGTAGCGCGCGGCGGCCTTGTCGATGATCGCCTGGGTGGAAAGCGGCACGGCGGTCGCGCCGCCCTCCCCTCCGGCGAGAGTTCCGGCGACCTGGCCACCTTCCACAGCCTCCGCCGCCTCGCCCCCGGGTGCCTGGCCCGCCGACGCTCCCGCTTCGGCGCTGCCAGCGCTGCCGGCTGAGCCGGCGTTTTGCGGCAACTGGGCCAGGAAACGCTCCAAAAGCCCCTGCACCCCCATTGAGCTCTCCGAGGCGCCTTTGTCGCTCTCCCCGATGCTCATCGCCGAGCCCAGCATCTTCAGCCGCAGGATCTCCGCCGCGGTGGCTACCGAGACCGGCTGCTGGCTGGCTCCGCTCTTGGCAAGCAGTTCCTCGAAAGCGACGGTAGGAGCCGCGCCGGTGGCGCTCCCCTTTCTTTCGGCTGCTACAAAACCTTGCGCAGCCGCTACCGGATCTATCGACATATCACTCCACCTTATGGTTAAACCGGCGTCGAGCCGGGCACAAGCCGCTTCTTTTTCAACTTTTCAATCAGGGTAGTCCGCTTCAGGTTCAAAAGTTCCGCCGCCTCTTTCTTGTTGCCGCCGCTTTTCTGCAAGGCCTGCAGGATCAGCCGGTTCTCGAATTCCTCGACGGCGCTGTTCAGGCAGAAACCGCTGTCGGGGAGCACGATCTGCTCGCTGCGCGGCGCAGCGGGTCGACCGCCGCGGTACTTGTCGGGAAGGTCCTGAATGGTCAAAAGGCCGCTTCCCTTGAGAATCACCAGGCACTCCACCAGATTCTCCAACTCCCGCACGTTGCCCGGCCACTCGTAATTGCTCAGGATTTCCAGCACCTGCTTGTCGAAACCCTGCACCTGGCGCTGTTTGCTTTTGTTGAATTTCGCCAGGAAGCTGTTCAACAGCAGGGCTATGTCGGAGCTGCGCTCCCGAAGCGGCGGCAGCATGATGGGAATCACCGAAAGCCGGTAGTACAGATCCTCCCGGAACGCCTTGGATACCACCATCTGGTCCAGGTTCTGGTTGGTGGCGGCGATGGTCCTGACGTCCACTTTCTTGGACTTGGCCGCGCCCACCGGCTCCAGTTCCCCGTTTTGCAGCACCCGCAGCAACTTCACCTGCAGGTTGGCTTTCATGTCCCCGATCTCGTCCAGGAACAGCGTCCCCTTGTCGGCCATCTCGAACCTGCCGATGCGGGTGGCCACGGCGCCGGTAAAGGCACCCTTCACGTGGCCGAACAGCTCGCTCTCCAAAAGTTCGTCCGGTATGGCCGCGCAGTTCAAGGCGACGAAGTTGCCGGTGGCGCGGTTGGAGAGGTCGTGGATGGCGTGGGCCACCAACTCCTTGCCGGTCCCCGACTCCCCCTGGATCAACACGGTGGAGTCCGAGCTGGCCACCTTCTCCACCATCTCGAAGAGCGACAGCATCTTCTCGTGCTCGCCGATGATGTTTTCCAGCAGCGCCCTGTTTTTTATGCACGGTCTGGACCGAAAACTTTTTCTCTGCAGCGCCTGGTGCTCAAGCCCCCGCTGCACCACGATCTGCAGCTCTTCCAGATTGAAGGGCTTTTCCATGTAGAAAAAAGCCCCCGCCTTCAAAAGGTTGGCGGTCATCTCGAAATTGGCGAAGGCGCTGTAGGCGATGGTGACGATCTCGGGACGCACCGACTTCAACTGCCGGATGAACTCCAGGCCGTTCACCCGCGGCATCATGATGTCGGTGACCACCATCTGCACGTCGTGCAGCTCGATCTTCTGCAGGGCGTCCTGGCCGTCGAAGGCCTGGAAAACGAGGTATCCCTTGTAGCTCAGGAAGGCGGCAACGAAATCGCGCGTCTTCTTGTCGTCGTCCGCGATCAATATTCTGGGAGTTTCCATGGATTTCCCGATTTCTGTTAAAGTTGCCGAGGTTCGAGCCGATAGGGTACAGATGCCGCGTGGTGGACTATAGCGGCATTCCACATTAATGTCAATAAAATGACTGAAGCCGCCCGCCTCGTCAATTTTTTGCCCTCGCACATCCCGCTTTGCGCCGGCACACCTCGTTTCCCGGCTGGGCAGTTTTTTGCATGCGCAACGGGGTTGCGGCAAAAATCGCTTTAGCCTTGCCTCGGCGCGACGATTAATTTAAATAGAGGAGGGAGGCCGACGGCCATCCTTCCTGTAGCCAACCGACTACGGAGGATACATGCAGAACGCACTGACAAAAGTTAAAAGCGAAGAGTACGGGGGGGAGTTGATCCAATTGGTCAGCTTCAACCTGGAAAATGAAGAGTACGGCATCAACGTGCTCATGGTGCGGGAAATCATCCGGATGCTCAACATCACGCGGGTGCCCAACACGCCGCATTACGTCGAGGGAGTCATCAACCTGCGCGGCAAGGTGATCCCGATCATCTCGCTTCGGAGGAAGTTCGACCTGATGGAGGCGGAATACGACAAACGCACCCGCATCATGGTGATGGAGGTGGTGGGCGAGTTGATGGGCTTCATCGTGGACGAGGTCTCCGAGGTGATTCGCATCTCCGGCAAGGAGATTCAGCCTCCCCCCCCCGTGGTCTCCAGCGGCATCGAGCAGGAGTGCATGGCCGGGGTCATCAACCAGGCCGACCGGCTGTTGGTGCTGCTCGACCTGGAGCGGATGTTCACCGCCGACGAGAGACGGATCTTCAGCAGCGTAGGTTAAGAGGTTGAGGCGATTTTTCGCACGCATGGCGTAAGGCATCAACGGGGGCACTGTTCCCCGATTCCCGGAGCATACAATGTCAATAGATTGCGAGGATCAGGAACTGCTTGAAGGCTTCCTGGCCGAAACCACCGAGCTTCTGGAAAAACTCGATGACGACTTGATCAGCCTGGAAAAGAATCCGGAAGACGCCGATCTGATGAACCGGATCTTCCGTTCCATTCACACGGTGAAAGGGGCCTCCAGCTTCCTGGGCTTCGATTCCCTGGTGAAGGTGACCCACAAGACCGAGGACGTGCTGAACCGACTCAGGAAAGGGGAACTCATCCTGAACTCGGAGATCATGGACGTCGTCTTGGAGGCGGTTGACCTGGTGAAGACGCTGGTCGGCGACATCAAGGCCGGGGAGATCGTCGAGCGCGAGTTGGACGACACCATCGCGAAGCTGATCCCCTTCCTCTCGGAGAACGCCACCGAGGCGACGGTGCTGGCGCCGGTGTTCGCCTCCATGGAAGCGAGCGCCCCGGCAGAGGGGGACGCTCCCTCCGCCGGTCAGGGCGCCGAAGCCGACCGGGCCGCCGACGCCGGAGAGACTGCGGACGCCGGAGAGATCGCCGGCGCCGAGGAGTCCCCGGCGGCGCAGCCCGCGCCCGCCGCGCCCCCCAAGCCCGAGCCCGCCACCTCCCTGCCGCAAAGAACGGCCGCCGCGCCGCGCGCCGGCGGGGCGTCGCCGCCGGTCAAGGAGCCTCAGAAGGCGGCCGCCCGGGGCGAAGATCTCGCCGACAACTCCACGGTCCGGGTGGACGTGAAGCGGCTGGACGACCTGATGAACCAGGTCGGCGAGCTGGTGCTGGAAAGAAACCGCATGATCCAGCTGCACAGCGACTACCAGAGCGGACTGGACCCGAACGGCTTCGGCGACGACTTCGGCAAGCTATCCAAGCGGCTCAATTTCGTCACCTCCGAGTTGCAGATGCAGGTCCTCAAGATGCGCATGCTGCCGGTGGAGAAAGTCTTCAAGAAATTCCCCCGCATCGTCAGAAACCTGGCGCGCGATCTTGGCAAGGAAGTCGACCTGCAGATCATCGGCGAGGAGACCGAACTCGACCGCTCGGTGGTGGACGAGATCGGCGATCCCTTGATCCACTTGATCAGGAACGCTCTGGACCACGGCCTGGAGACCCCGGACGAGCGCCTGGGGGCGGGCAAGAGCCGCACCGGCACCGTGGTGCTCTCCGCCGCCCACGAAGGGAACCAGATCGTGATCAGCATCAAGGACGACGGCCGCGGCATCGATCCGGAGCGGGTCTCCAGAAAGGCGATCGAAAAGGGGCTGATCACCGAGGAGCAACTGACCAACATGGGGGCGGGCGAGATCCTCGACCTGCTCTTTCTGCCCGGATTCTCCACCAAGGATCAGGCGACCGACCTCTCCGGACGCGGGGTCGGCATGGACGTGGTGCGCACCAACATCAGGAAGCTCAACGGCATCATCGAGATCAAGAACGATCTCGGCCGCGGTTCCGAATTCATCCTGCGGCTGCCGCTCACCCTCGCCATCATCCAGTCGCTGCTGGTCGAGGTGGAGCGCGAGGTCTATTCGATCCCGCTCTCCTCGGTGATCGAGACCATGCGGGTCAGCAAGCGGGAGTTCCACATGGTCGGCGGCCAGGAGGTGCTGAAGCTTCGGGACTCCGTGCTGCCGCTATTGAGGCTGCAGCGCACCTTCGGCTGCGCCGAGCGCAGCGCGGACCGCGACACCTATTACGTGGTGATCGTCGGCGTCGGCGAGAAGCGCATCGGACTGGTGGTGACCAGGCTCCTGGGCCAGCAGGAGGTCGCCATCAAATCGCTCGGCAAGTTCCTGGCCAACCTCCCCGGCATCGGCGGCTCGACCATCATGGGCGACGGCAGGGTGGCGCTGATCGTGGACCCGATGGGGCTGGTAAGTTAAGGATTCTTGCGGCAACTGCAAATATGGCTGAGGGGATGACAACTAATGGCATTTGAGATGAAACCACTGGAACCGAAGGGTAGCGCGCCGAGGATTTCCGACAAGGACTTCGAACAACTTCGCGACTACATCTACAACGTCTGTGGCATATATTTTCACAGCAGCAAAAAGTACTTCCTGGAAAGCAGGCTGGCGCGCAGGATGGAGTCGACCGGCAGCAGGAGCCACGCCGAATATTACCAGTACGTGCGCGGCGGGGCTACCGGCGCCACCGAGCTGAAGAAGCTTTTGGACGAGATCACCACCAACGAGACCTGTTTCTTCAGAAACCCGCCGCAGCTCACCGCGCTGGAGAACAAGTTCCTCCCGGAGATCGTCGCCGCCAAGTCCAAGATCGGCTTCAAAAAGCTGCGCATCTGGAGCGCCGGCTCCTCCTCGGGCGAAGAGGCCTACACCATGGCCATGATCCTCCTGGAGAAACGCAACACCATCCTCAAGGACTGGATCATCGAGATCGTCGGCACCGACATCAACGAGACCGTGATCGCCCAGGCCAAGGAAGGGATCTACAACAGCTACTCGGTGCGCAACACGCCGGAGTTCTATCGCAAGAAGTACTTCAAGGAGGAGGGGGCAGGGAGGTTCGTGCTCTCCCCCGAGGTGAAGAAGCTCGCCACCTTCTCCCAGTTGAACCTGTACGACGACAACAAGATGCTTTTCATGAAAAGCTTCGACTTCATTTTCTGCGCCAACGTGCTGATCTACTTCGATACCTCCTCGAAAAGCAAGGTCGTCCAGCATTTCTACAACAACCTGCAGCCCTACGGATATTTCTTCGTGGGTCAATCCGAATCGCTGCACGGGGTCAACGACAAGTTCAAGACCATCCACTTCCCGGGCGGATTTACCTACAACAAATGAGGACTTAGGTATGGATAAAGCAGCCATGATGCAAAAGGCTCAGCAGATGGTGGAGAGCTTCGACGATCTCCCCACCATCCCGCAAGTCGCCACCAAGGTTATCCAGCTTCTGGATCGGCCCAACGTGGAACTAGACCAGGTGGCCGACCTGATCCTGTCCGACCAGGTGCTGGCCGCGCGTGTCATCAAGATGGTGAACTCGCCGCTCTACCGGCCGGCGCATCCGGTGCAATCGGTGAAGCGGGCGCTGATCTACCTCGGCATCCACCACATCCGCGAGCTTGCCTTCAGCTGCTCCTTCGTGGACGTCTTCCAGGGACGCGACGCCATCATCGACATCAAGAGCTTCTGGGAGCACTCCTTCGGCGTGGGCATGGTGGCCAAGATCATCGCCGAGAAGGTGCATTACCCGGACTCGGAGAAGGCCTACCTGGTCGGCATCGTGCACGACATCGGCGAGGTGTTCCTCAGTTACTATCGGCAGGACGACTTCCGCGCCATGCTGAAAGAGGTGGAAGGAAAACCCTTCCGGCTCTTCGAAAAGGAAGCCGAATTCCTGGGAGCCTCCCACGCCGACGTCGGTCTGTGCATCGCCCGCAAATGGAACTTCCCCGCGGATTACTGCGAAGTGATCGCCCTGCACCACTCGCCGGAAGAGGCGCAGCTCGATCCGACCCTGTGCGCCATCGTCAACCTGGCCGACCTGTTCTGCTCGGTCTGCAACCTCGATTACGGCGGCCATTCCTGGGTATCCTTCAGTCTGCGGGAGGAGAAGGCCTGGTCGATCCTGAAGGGGTACGCCCCCGACCTGGCGGACCTGGACGTGGAGCGTTTCTGCTACGAGCTGGAAGACCGGGTCCCCGAGATCCAGGACATGGTCAAGGCTATTTTTCAAGATACGGGAGTTTAACCAACATGTTTCTCGCACAGCCGCAAAAACTGAGGGTGCTGATCGTCGACGATTCCTCCTTCATGCGCATGGCGATCAGGGGGATTCTCTCCCGGGCGCCCGGCATAGAGGTAGTCGGCATCGCGGCCGACGGCGTGGAGGGGGTGGAAAAGGCCTTGGCGCTGAAGCCGGACCTGATCACCATGGACGTCGAGATGCCCCGCATGGACGGCATCGCCGCCCTGAAGCAGATCATGGCCAAGCAGCCCACCCGGGTGCTGATGGTCTCCACCCTGACCTGCGAGGGGGCGCGCGCCACCTTCGAAGCCCTGGACGCCGGCGCCATCGATTACGTCCCCAAGAACGTGAGCGACAGCAAGGACGCGCAGCACCTTTTCCAGCAGGCGCTGCTGGCCAAGGTGGTGGAGGCTTCCGCTGTCAGCAAGAAGGTGATCGGCTTCCAGCGCCCCGCGCTGGTCAAGCCCGTGCAGGTGCGCGCTTCGCAGTTCGCCAGCCGCAGGATCAGTTACGTCGGCATCGGCGCCTCCACCGGCGGACCGGTCGCATTGCAGGAAGTGCTCTCCCGCATCCCGGTCAATTTCCCGCACGGCATCGTGGTGGCCATCCACATGCCCAAGGCTTTCACCGGCCCCTATGCCGACCGGCTCAACGCCAAATGCTCGCTCTCAATCCGCGAGGCCGTCAACGGCGACGTGGTCAAGGGGGGCCAGGTGCTGATCGCCCCCGGGGGCATGCACACCAACCTGGTCAAGCAGGGGAACTCCATCGTGGTGCGCACCGCCCCCATCACCGATTATCCGCAGTACGTCTACATCCCGTCGGTCGACCAGATGCTGACCAGCTTCTGCGACGCCAGCGGCGGCGCCATGCTCGGCGTGATCCTGACCGGCATGGGGAACGACGGCTTCAAAGGGATGAAACATCTGAAGGGAAAAGGCGGAGTGACCCTGGTGCAAAACGAGGAGACCTCCACCATCTACGGCATGCCCCGCGCCTGCATCGAGGGGAAGGTAGCCGACGTGGTGTTGCCGCTGGATCAGATAGGATTCGAGATAGGCAGGATCGGCAGCTGACGGTTCAACGGGAGGGGGCCTCAACGAGGCCTGCCTCCCGCGCCGCTAGCGCCTGCACCGCAAGTACAGCCCCTCTTTAGAGACCCCCACGGTGCAGTCGGAAAATCCCTCGCGTTTGAGCCTGAACAACAAAAAGGGCGCGGCTATCGCCAGGCACTCGGGGAAAAAAAGCTGCAACTCCCCGCGCCGGTCCAGAAAGCTCGCCATGCCGGCGCGGATTTGCCGCGGCTCCACGCTCACCGGCCCGACAATGTCGGCAGCGGCGGCGTTCTGGCCCGCAGGCGGCAGCACGGCGTAGATGGCCAACAGCAGTGTGCGACCGGTTCGCCTCCAATAACCCATGTTCCCCTCAAGAAGGGCGAATACAAGGTTCGCCCCTACCAGAAAGCATCCCGGTAGGGGCGAACCTTGTGTTCGCCCTGGTTTTTTTGCGGCAAGCGCCTGATACCCACTGCGATGCCTGCACAAACGGAACAAGGTGGTTCCCGGCAATAGAAAACGTAGGATGCGGTGAACATGGTGAACCGCATCATTCACCAAACCGATGCGGTTCGTGCCTCACCGCATCCTACCGTGACTCTCGGCATGTGCGCATGCCGCGGCAGGCTACAGATGCCGCCCGATCACCTTGGCAAGTTCGCCCAGCGCCGCCAACTGCGGCTCGCTGAAGTTCTTCAGCGAAGGGTCGCTGTCGGTTCCCTTGCGGCAGACTTGAATCACCCCCCGCAGCTCTTTTCCGGCCAAAAGCGGAGCGCTCATAATCTTTTGTATCGGCAGGTTTCTTTCCTTGGCGAAGGACTCGAAGACGAAAAGGTGAGGAGTGGAGGCGAAGCCGTTGTCCAAAAAGCAGCGGCGCTCGGACGCGGTGATGGAGATCAGGGAGCGGTTGGCGGAAAAAGGAATGGAGCCTGACTTGGCCATCTCCAGTGGCCAGACGAAATGGAAGCTTTCCTGCGTGTTGTCGAGAACGAAAATCGCCACCTCGTTGCGCTCCACCATGAAGATCCGGGTAAGCGCGTTTACGGCCGATTCGATCTTTTCCTCGGCCGCCTGCCGCGAAGAGAGCAAACGCTCCAATTTCTCACATATTTCATCAATCGCCAAAACTTCCTCCCCGAGCGCGGGGTTGAAACCCGCCCCTACGGTTGCCTTCCCATCATTGCCGGTCGGTCAGAACCAGCGAATAAGTTCCCGCTCCATGTCGATCTGGTAGCGGTGCTTGCCGAGAAAATCCATGCCAAGCAGGCCATCGCGCGATCCCTCGGCGCCATTGAAGGTGATCAGCTCAATCTCGGCCGGGGCCATGACGAATGGACCGACGGCGAGGGCGTCGATCCTGGCCAGGCGGGAACGGATCATCCTGCCATCCGCCACCTCGGACATGGTCCCCTTCGACTGGCGCAGGTCAATCTGCAACCGGCTCGCCAGACCGTCGTGGAGAACGGTCCGGGTCGAACCCGTATCCAGCACCAGTTCCAACGCGACCGACTCACTGCCGTTCTTCAACAGCACCGGAACCATCACCTGGTTGTTGACGATGCGCACCCGAGTTACCTGCTCGCCGGGAGCGGCAGCGCCCGCCGGCTCGACCTCGATTCGCTCGGCGCGCGCGCCCCGCTCAACCGAAAGCGCGCCGCCCACGCCATCCTGCGCTGGAGCGGTCCCGGCCTCAGGGGGAGCAGGCGGCGCTCCTCGGTAGACCACGGCCGGAGCCACCTCCGCACTCGGCGTCGCCGCCGGATCGTCCACCTCCCCTGCCGCGCCGTCGGTCGGAGCGATGGAGCCGCGAGGCCAGACAAAAAAGAGCACCAGCACGGCAACGGCGAACGCAGCCAGCAGCCAGCCGCTCCGGGAGCCCGACTGCGGCGTCGACGCGGCAGGCTGACACTGGTTCGACTTTGCCAGCAACTCGTGGGCGTAGACGGTCAGTTTTTTCCTGAGCAGCGGATCGAGGCAACCCTCTGCGATCTCGGCCAGCACCGCCACCCCGCGCCGATCGCGTCCCCGGACCAGAGGTATGGCGACAAAGGTGATCAGGTCCAGCACGGCCGCCTGCCGATCCAGATACTCCCGGCTCCCGCTCGGGGAACCGAGCAGCGGCAGCACCGAGTTGCTCACCTCGTAAAGGGCTGCGATCAGGACGTCGCCCCTTTCCTCGGGATCGATCGTCTTCAGCAACTCGACCGACACCCTCTGCCTGATCATGGCGCACCGGTGATGGATTTCCACGCGCAGTCACCTCCAGCGGCGGCGGGGGCTCCCGGGCCGGAACTGACAGGTTCCAAGCCAAGGCGCAACCAGCACGACCGACAGCGACTATTCTAGCGTAGAAATTCCCCTTGTCCCACGGTCAGCCCTCGGCGGTGAGCAGGGCAATGGTGCGTCCGACATAGTAGAGGGCGACGCAGGCCGCAATCCAGGTGACGGCGAAGATCCCCCACCAGATGCCGAGCAGTCCCCAGTCCATCACCACCGCGCACAGGTAGAACACCGGCAAGGGGAGGACTATCTGCCTCAAAAGCCCGATCGCCAGGGGGAAGGCGGGCCTCTTCAACCCCTGCAGCACGGCGACGCTGCAATAGAGGACGACATAGGCAACGAGTACGAAGGCCTCTATCCGCAGATAACCGACCCCGATGCCGATGACCCTGGCGTCTTTAGTGAAAAGCGCCATCAGCGGTCCGGCGGCGATGAAGACCGCGGCGGTGCCTGCCGCCATCAGGCAGGCACCGGCTTTCAGCGCGGTCCTGATCACCTCAATTACCCGCTCCAGTTGGCGCGCGCCGTGATTCTGCGCAACCAGCGCCAAGGTGGCGACGTTCATGCCCATCACCGGGAGCAGGGCGATCTGCTCGATCCTGGTGGCGATGCCGTAGCCGGCGACCGCATCGGAGCCAAAACGCGCCACGAAGCCGGTGATAACGAAGATGCCCAAGGCAACGGTCATCATGTTGAGGCTGGCGGGAAAACCCTGTCTGGCGAGATCGAGATAGACCTGGCGCTGGGGGATCAACTCGCGCCTGCGAAACCCGGTCAGGACGCCGCAGTGGACGACCCGCGCCAGCAGGTAGCAGTTGCCGAGCGCCTGCACCAGCACGGTGGCCCAAGCGACCCCGGCCAGTCCGAAAGCGGGGAGGCCAAACCCGCCGTAGAGAAACCAGGGATCGAGCAGCAGGTTGAGAAAGAACCCGGCGACCAGGTAGTTCCTGAAACTGCGGCTGTCGCCGGTGGCGTTCAGGATCGAGTTCAGCACGTAATTCACCAGGAAAAACGCGCTGCCGGCGAAGATCGCGTTCATGTAGTCGAGCGCGAGGGCGAGCACCTGGCCGCGAGCACCTAGCAGGGAAAAGAGCGAGGGCGCAAGCAGCGGACCGATCCAGGTCAAAAGCGCGCCGTGCAGCACGCCGAAGGAGATGGTCTGCGCCGCGAGCCGGTGCGCCTGCCGCCTCCGGCCGGCGCCTAACGCGTGTCCGATCAGCGCCGTGGCCCCGGTGGAAATGCCGGCTCCTATGGAGATAATGAGAAAGAACACCGGGAACGACAGCGACAGCGCGGCCAGGGCGGCAGTCGACACCATGCCACCGTAAAAGGTGTCGACCACGTTGAACATGGTGTTGAAGAAGTAGCCGACGCTGGTCGGCACCGCAAGCTTTCTGATCAGCCCCGGGATCGGCTGGTTCAGCAGATCGTAGTCATAGCCCATGATCCCCTTGTTACCACAATGTCGCCGGGCATGTCACTATTTGTTTCGCGGTTCCGGCCAGATAGCGGCGATTTCGCTCCCCCAAACGAGAAAAGAGCGGCTAGGCCGCTCTTTTCAGAGGTAGTGCTTATTTAAATGCGGCAGGGCGCGGCGAAATTTACCGCCGTGCCGCCTTGCTTACCACCTGCACGCGGATCAGCGCCCGCTCGAGCGCGGCTTCCTGAATGCGGAAATTCTTGTCTTCAGGGGTGAGCGACTTCAGCTCCTGCTCGGCCCTCCCCATCGCGGCCTTGGCCCGCTCCAGATCGATCTCGTCGGCCCTTTCGGCGGTCTCCACCAACACCGTGACGGTGTCGTTTTCGACCTCGAAGTAGCCCCAGTTCAGCGCCATGTGCACCATCACGCCGTCCTTCTTATAGGCCAACTCCCCGATTTTCAGCGAGGTGAGGAAGGGGGCATGGCCCGGCAGCACGCCGAACTCACCGAGCGCGCCGGTGGCGGTGATCTCGTCCACCTCTTCAGAGAGGACCTTCTTGTACGGCGTTACCAGTTCAACCTTCAGTTTTTCAGCCATGGATAAAACCTCTCGGGGCTAAGGGCCAATGGCGAAGGGCTAGAGGGAAAACCCTCGATCCTCAACCATGTACCCCAAGCCGCCAGCAAATATGAAGTCACTCCGCCTAAGGTTCAGGCGAAGAGCAAAAGGTTTCACCCTTTGGCCTTTCGCCCTTCGCCCTTAGCCGGTTCTAAGCCCTTAGCCTTTAGCCGGTTTTAAGCCTATGCCGCCAGCTTGGAAGCCTTCTCGATCGCTTCCTCGATGGTGCCGACCATGTAGAAGGCCTGCTCCGGGAGGTCGTCGTGCTTGCCGGCGATGATCTCGGTGAACCCCTTGATGGTGTCTTTCAGCTCGACGTACTTGCCCGGGGAACCGGTGAAGGCCTCGGCCACGAAGAACGGCTGGGAAAGGAACTTCTGGATCTTCCTGGCGCGGGCAACCACCAGTTTGTCCTCCTCGGAGAGCTCGTCCATGCCGAGGATGGCGATGATGTCCTGGAGATCCTTGTATTTCTGCAGCACGTACTGCACCTGGCGGGCGATGGCGTAGTGCTCGTCGCCGATGACCTGCGGATCGAGGATCCTGGAGGTGGAGTCGAGCGGGTCGACCGCCGGGTAGATGCCGAGCTCGGCGATCTGACGGGAAAGAACCGTGGTGGCGTCCAAGTGGGCGAAGGCGGTGGCCGGCGCCGGGTCGGTCAAGTCGTCGGCGGGAACGTAGATCGCCTGCACCGAGGTGATGGAACCCTTGTTGGTGGAGGTGATGCGCTCCTGCAACTCGCCCATCTCGGTTGCCAGCGTGGGCTGGTAACCGACGGCGGAGGGGATGCGACCCAGGAGTGCCGAAACTTCGGAACCCGCCTGGGTGAAACGGAAGATGTTGTCGACGAACAGCAGCACGTCCTGCCCTTCCTCGTCGCGGAAGTACTCGGCGATGGAGAGCGCGGAGAGCGCCACGCGGGCACGCGCCCCCGGAGGCTCGTTCATCTGGCCGTACACCAGCGCCGCCTTGTCGAGAACGCCGGATTCCTTCATCTCCATCCAGAGGTCGTTCCCTTCGCGGGTGCGCTCGCCGACCCCGGCGAAAACCGAGAAGCCGCCGTGCTGCTTGGCGATGTTGTTGATCAGCTCCATGATGAGCACGGTCTTGCCCACGCCGGCGCCGCCGAACAGGCCGATCTTGCCCCCCCTGGCGTAAGGAGCCAAGAGGTCAACCACCTTGATGCCGGTGGTGAACGCCTCGACCTTGGTCGACTGGTTCACGAAGAGCGGCGCTTCGCGGTGGATGCCGTACTCTTTCTCGTTGCCGATCGGACCCATCTCGTCCACCGGCTCGCCGATCACGTTCAGGATCCGGCCCAGGGTCTTCTTGCCGACCGGGACCGAGATCTGCTTGCCCATGTCGAGGACCTTCTGGCCACGAATCAGACCGTCGGTGGAGTCCATGGCGATGGTCCTGACCGCGTTCTCGCCCAGATGCTGAGCTACTTCCAGCACCAGGTTGTACTCCTGATCGTCGATCGCCGGGTTGGTCACCCTGAGAGCGTTATAGATCGGGGGGAGCATGCCCGGCTCGAATTCGACGTCGATGACCGCGCCGATGACCTGCGATATTTTTCCGAAGTTCTGACTCATGTAGCCTCTTCCTCCTGCGGCCTCTGCAGGCCACTATGTTTATAATCGTTAACCTTTTATCGATTCCGAGCCGGAGATGATTTCCATCAGTTCCGTGGTGATGGCGGCCTGGCGCGCCCTGTTGTAGATCAGGGTCAGCTTGCCGATCATCTCGGTGGCGTTCTTGGAGGCGCTGTCCATGGCGGTCATCCTGGCGCCGTGCTCGGAGGCGAGCGACTCCAGGAGCGACTTGAAGATCTGCACCTCGATGTGCTTGGGAAGCAGTTCGTCCAAAAGCGCCGCTTTGGTGGGCTCGTAGATGTACTGCGTCGCCTGCTCCTCGAGATCGTCCGCCTTGGGGGCCACCGGCAGCAGCTGCTCCAGGGTGATGTCCTGGGTCATCACGCTCTTGAAGGCGTTGTAGATGACGTAGACCTCGTCGTACTCCTCGGCCAGGTACCCCTCGATCACCTCGGCCGCGATCAGCGCCGCGGTCTGGTAGGAGAGCGTGGAGAAGATGTTGCCGTGATGCTTTCTGACCGTGTGGCGGTTCCTGAGGAACTCGTACCCCTTGCGGCCGATGGTCATCAGCGACAGTTCCTTGAACTCGCCCGCGCGCTCCTTGATGAAGCGCTCGGCGGCCTTGGAGAGGTTGGCGTTGAAACCGCCGCAAAGCCCCCGGTCCGAGGTGACCACCAACAGCAGCGCACGGCCGCCGTCGCGCTTCACCATCAGCGGGCTGGCGTCCGACTCCTGGCTCTGCGCCAGGCGCTCCAGCACCTCCGCGAGCTTCCCCGCGTAGGGACGCGCGGCGACCACGTTTTCCTGGGCGCGGCGCAGCTTGGCGGCCGAGACCATCTTCATGGCCGCGGTGATCTGCCTGGTGTTCTTTACGGATACGATCCGCTTCTTGATGCTTTTCAGGTTGGCCATACGCTATCCGTCCTTGGTTTAAGCGGTAAATTCCTTTTTGAACTCTTCGAGGGAAGAGACGATCTGACCCTTCATGGTGTCGTCGATCGCCTTCTTGTCGCGAAGCTCGGCAAGGAGAGTCGCCTTCCTGGAGTCGAAGAAAGCGTAGAGTTCGGTTTCGTAACGCTTGAGCGAGCCGACCGGATAATCGTCGACGAAGCCGTTGTTGGCCGCGAAGATGATCAGCACCTGCTTCTCGTTGGGGATCGGCCGGTACTGCGGCTGCTTGAGGATCTCGACCAGGCGCGCGCCGCGGGCGAGCTGCATCTGGGTGGCCTTGTCCAGGTCGGAGCCGAACTGGGCGAAGGCGGCCATCTCGCGGTACTGGGCCAGCGCCAGGCGCAGGGTCCCTGCGACCTGCTTCATCGCCTTCACCTGCGCGGAACCGCCGACGCGGGAAACCGAGAGGCCGACGTTGATGGCGGGACGCACGCCGGAGTAGAACAAGTCGCTCTCCAGGTAGATCTGGCCGTCGGTGATCGAGATCACGTTGGTCGGGATGTAGGCGGACACGTCGCCGGCCTGGGTCTCGATGATGGGGAGCGCGGTCAAGGAACCGGCGCCGCACTCGTCGGAGACCTTGCAGGCGCGCTCCAGAAGGCGGCTATGCAGGTAGAAAACGTCGCCAGGGTAAGCTTCGCGCCCCGGCGGGCGGCGCAGCAGCAGGGAGAGCTGGCGATAGGCGACGGCCTGCTTGGAAAGGTCGTCGTAGATGATCAGGGCGTGCTTGCCGGAATCGCGGAAGAACTCGCCCATGGTCACGCCGGTGTAGGGGGCGATGAACTGCAGCGGGGCGGGCTCGGAAGCGGTGGCGGCGACGACGATGGTGTAATCCATGGCGCCGTGCTCTTTGAGCTTGGAAACAACCTGGGCGACCGTGGAGCGCTTCTGGCCGATGGCGACGTAGATGCAGACCACGTCCCCGCCCTTCTGGTTGATGATGGTGTCGATGGCTACCGCGGTCTTTCCGGTCTGCCGGTCGCCGATGATCAGCTCGCGCTGGCCGCGCCCGATCGGCACCATGGCGTCGATCGCCTTGAGGCCGGTCTGCATCGGCTGATGCACCGATTTCCTCTTGACGATGCCGGGGGCCTTCACTTCGACCTTGCCGAACTGGGTGGTGTTGACGGGGCCGAGGCCGTCGATCGGCTCGCCGATCGCGTTCACGACGCGGCCGATCAGGGCCTCGCCGACCGGAACCTCCACGATCTTGCCGGTGAGCTTGACCGTGTCGCCTTCCTTGATCTCGCAGAACTCGCCCAAGATCGCCGCGCCGACGTTGTCTTCTTCGAGGTTGAGAACCATGCCGGTGATGCCGCCGGGGAACTCGAGGAGCTCGCCTGCCATCGCCTTGTCAAGACCGTGGATACGGGCGATGCCGTCGCCGATGGAGATGATGGTCCCCGTTTCGGCTACCGCCACTTCTTTGCCGTAATCCTTGATCTGCTTCCTGATAATCTCGCTGATTTCTTCCGCTTTGATTTCCATAGAACCGTCTCACCCCTTCTGTAATATATCCTGAATGTTAGCTAACTGTGTTCTTACGCTGCCGTCGAAAACCTTGCCGCCGATCTTGGTGACCACGCCGCCGATCAGCGCCGGGTCCACCTCGACTTTCAGCTTGACCGTCTTGCCCGTCGATTGAGCCAACGCCTGGCCGATCGCCTCGACCTGGGCCGCGTCCAGCGGCAGTCCCGAGGTAAGCGTCGGCCGGATCACGCCGGAGAGTTCGTCCGCGAAGGCGCCGTAGCTCTCGGAGATCAGCGGCAGCACCGACAGGCGTCCGCGCTCCAGGAGCAGCATCAGCAGGTTGGAGACGGTGGGGGATACCTCTACCTTGGCGACCAGGTCCTGCAGGATCGCCTTCTTCGGCCCGATGCCGTAGGCCGGGTTGCCGAAGACGGCGGCCAGTTCGCGGCTGCCCGAGAGGAGCGTGCTGAAGCGGGCCAGCTCGGCGTTGAAGCCGTCCACGGTCCCTGCTTCCGAGCCAATCTGCACGAGTGCCTTGGCGTAACGTTTGGCTATAGCGTTAGTACTCAATGTAGAGTCACCACCTTGGAGATATATTCGCCCACCAGCTTGTCCTGGTCGCCTTTGGTAATGTTCTTGACGATCTTCTGCTCGGCGATCTCGACCGCGAGCCTGGCCGCTTCGGCGCGCAGTTCGCCCTTCGCCTTGAGGATTTCCTGGGCGGCGGCGCTCTCGGCCTGCGCCTGGATCCTGGCCGCGGCCTGGTGCGCCTCGGCGATGATGCGCTCCTTTTCCAGCTCGCCTTCGCGCTTCATGTTGAGCGAGATCCCTTCGATCTCCTTGTTGGCGTGATCGAGCCGCTCGGTGTATTCCTTGAATTTCTTTTCCGCCTGCTCCTTGGCTTCGACCGCTTCCTTCAAGGCCCCCTCGATGCCGCGCCTTCTGGCGGCGAGGGTCCCCTTCACGTCCGCCTTCTTGATCGCCCAGACGGCGATGGCGACGAGCGCGGCGAAGTCCAGGCAGCGCCACATGAAGTCCTTCATCTGGGCGCCGGAATCGACGTGGTGCGCCCCTTCTTCGGCGGCGAAGCCCGCGGCGGAGAGGCCCAAAACGACCAGGCAGAGGGCGAAGCTGGAAACGGCGGCGGCCGTCAGGCGTGAGGTACGTGTTTTGTGCATGCTACAGGCTCCTCCCCAGAACTTTTTCGAAGATGTCGGCGGAGAGCGACTCTGCGCTCTGCTTGAGGAGCAGCCTGGCCTCCTGGGCCTCCTGCGCGACCTTCGTCTTGATGGCAGCCAGCGCCTGAGTGGATTCGACCCGGGCCTTTTCCAGGATGGCCGCCTCCTGCAGTTGGGCCTCCTTTTTCAGCACGCCGCGCTCGTCGGCGGCGCCGGCGCGGATCTCGCGCATGCGGGCCTCGTAGCTGGCGAGCTTCTCCTGCACTTCCTGATCGACGGCCGCGCTCTTCAGCTTGGCGCCGTTGATCTGGGCCGCCCGGTCGGCGATCTGCTTCCGGATCGGCTTGAACAGGAAGACGTTCAAGAGCAGCACCAGGACCAGGAAGTTCACCAGCTGGAATACAAATGCCATGTCTAAATTGATCACCAAACCACCTCTTTGACGTACATTTTTAAACCTGAGTTATGCGAAAGCGGGTTACGGCCCGCGCAAAACAGGTGATAGCTATCATATAACTGCTTCAAGAGTCAAGACATTTATCCCAAAACGGGAGAAATTGTATACAGTATACGAGACATTTTCCGGGACTGTCCGTTCACAGTTCCAGCAGCTCCACGATCCTGGCCAGCTCCTTTTGATCGGCGAAACTGATCTCCAGCTTGCCGCCGCGACCCGAGCGGCGCAGCGCCACCTTGGCCCCGAAATGCCGCTGCATGCGCTCCAAAAGATCCTTCTGGTCGGCGTCCTCCACCGGTTTTTGCGCCTTGGGGACGGGGGGGCTCTTCTTGCGCCTGACCAGCGCCTCCGCCTCGCGCACCGAGAGCCGATTCTTGACGATCTCGTCCCGCGCCGCCTGCTGCTCAAGCGGGTCATCCAGGGTGAGCAGCGCGCGCGCGTGCCCCATGGAGATCCGTTCCTCCGCCACGTCCCGCTTGATCTCGTGCGGTAGCCGCAACAGCCTCAGCGCGTTGGCGACCGTGGAGCGCTCCTTCCCCACCCGCTTGGCAAGCTCCTCCTGGGAGAGCGAGAAGCGCTCCAGGAGCGCGTGATAGGCCTCGGCCTCCTCCACCGCGTTCAGATCCTCGCGCTGGATGTTTTCGATCAGCGCCATCTCCAGGGCGGTCTCGTCCGAGACGTCCTGGATCACCACCGGGACCTCGCGCAGCCCCGCCTTCTGGGCGGCGCGCCAGCGGCGCTCGCCGGCGATGATCTCGTAGTGCCCTTCCCGGCGCAGCACCACCAGCGGCTGGATGATCCCCTTCTCCCGGATCGAGGCCGCCAACTCCTCCAGCTTCTCGTTGACGAAGGTCTTTCTCGGCTGATCCTTGTTGGGCCTGATCTCCTCGATCGGGCAGGAGAAATATTTCTTGCCGTGATCCTCCACCACCGGGAGCAGCGCCCCCATCCCCTTGCCGAGCCCCATTTTCTTAACCATGCGTCGCCTCCCGGCCGATGATCTCCTTGGCGAGATCGAGGTAACTGGTTGCACCCTTGGAGGTGATGTCGTAGAGCACGATCGGCTTGCCGTGCGAGGGGGCCTCGGAAAGCCTGACGTTCCGGGGAATCACCGTCTGGAAGGTTTCGCGAGGGAAGTGCGTTCTGATCTCGTCGCTCACCTGGCGCGACAGGTTGTTCCTGGCGTCGAACATGGTGAGCAGTATCCCCTCGATGCTGAGCGCGCTGTTCAGCCCCTGCTGGATCAGGTTGATGGTCTTCAGTATCTGAGAGAGCCCCTCCATGGCGTAGAACTCGCACTGCATGGGGATCAGCACCGAGTTGGCCGCCGTCATGGCGTTGATGGTCAAAAGGTTTAGCGATGGGGGGCAATCGACGAAGATGTAATCGTAGGAGTTGGAGAGCGCCGCGAGAATCCCTTTCAGCTTGCGCTCGCGGTCCGAGACGCTGATCAGTTCCAGCTCGGCGCCCGCAAGGTCCGAACTGGCCGGCAAAAGGTGCAGGAAGGGAAGTTCGGTGGCGAGCACCAGCCCCGCCGGCGGCGCGTCGTTGATCAGCGCGTCGTACACGCTCGCCTGCAGTTGATCCCGGTCCGCGCCCACTCCGCTGCCGGCGGTCCCCTGCGGATCCATGTCCACCAGGAGCACCCGGCGTTCCGCGACCGCCAGCGAGGCGGCGAGGTTGACCGCCGTCGTCGTCTTCCCGACCCCGCCCTTCTGATTTGCGACACAAATGATCTTTGCCATTTTTTTTCTCGATAGGTTAATCAATCTGTGAATGCTGCGGACGCAATTATAAAGCCAGAAAAACTACCATACTGCCGCCGGTATGGAAAGCGTTTTCTCGGCGGCTCGGCCGGCGTCCCCTTGACTTAGGTCATGGGCGGGCACTACGCAAGGGGGTCGCCAAAGACAAGTCTGCCCAACTGCAGCGCCGGGCAAGCGATCCTCATTGCCTCGAATGCCGCAAATAACAGCAAACCGTCCATAAGTCGTTGTTTATCTTGCTTATCACGCCCCTTCCGGTATAATCGCCGCTTAAAATCGGATACCTGGAGGGTCTATGACCCGTTTAGCCGACCTCCCCATACGCACCAAGTTCTTCGGCCTCATGTCCCTGCTGCTGCTGGTCCTCTTGTTGGTGACAGGCGTCTTCACCTACCAAAGGGAGCGGAGCTTCATCCTCAGGTTTGCCGTCGACAACGCCCGCAGCTTCGCCCGGGAACTGATCGAGACCCGCGACTACATCTCCTCGGTGGTAAAAGACGAGCCCGAGCACAACTACAACCTGGTGCCTCAGGTGGTCGCCACCCAGGTGGCCAAGCGTGTCACCCAGAATTCCAAGTTTTACGTGCGTCAGGTTTCCTTGCGCTACCGCAACCCCGAAAACCGGCCCGACCCTTACGAGACCGCCCAGCTCAAGGAGTTCGCCCGGCATACCGCCGGCGAAGTCTACGGAGTCGTCGGCAGCGGCGACTCCCGCGCCTTTCGTTACCTGCTGCCGATGCTTGCCACCGCCTCCTGCCTGGAGTGCCACGGCAGCTACCTGACCGCGCCGGATTTCGTCAAAAAGCGCTTTCCGCCGGGACATTTCTCCTACGGGTACCGGGTCGGGGAGGTGATCGGCGCCGTTTCCGTTTCCATCCCGATGAAGGACCTGTACGCGCAATTGGGCGCGAACCTGCAACTCGACCTGCTTACCAGGGGGATGGTCTTCCTGATCGTCATTGTGGTCATGGGTTCCCTCATGAGCCGGCAGATCATCGTGCCCGTGAAGATGCTTTCCGAGGGGATCGTCCGCGTCACCAGGACCGGCGACTTCGACGAGAAACTGCCTCAAGCCTCCCGCGACGAGATCGGCAGCCTGATCGGCGCCTTCAACGAGATGATGGAAGAGCTTTCCCGCAAGACGCTGCAGTCACGAGAATCCGACGAGAGGTATCGACGTTTTATCGAGCTATCCGGCTCCGCCGTAGTCACCTTCATGAAGGATGGCAAGATCGTAATCGCCAACCAGAAGGCGGAAGCTCTCTTCGGGCGTTCCCGGCAGGAACTGCTCGGGGAGTCGATCTTCTCATTCCTGAAAAAGGGGAGCTATCTCGCGGAGAAACTGGTTTCCTCGGAGGGGACCAAGGAGCATAGTTCCCAGCAAACCGTGGTGAGCTCCGGGGGGAAGGCGACCGAGGTGGACATGGCGATCTCCGCCTCCCGAACCGATGGCGAGCCGATGTTCACAGCGATCCTCACCGAGCGCGGCGGCAGCAGATAAAATTCAAACTGACGACCATGAGGAGGGGCGAGGCTGCAACCTCACTCCGACAAAGTGCCGTCCGCTACCCAGCACTGACGCGCAAAACAACAAGATGAGGTGTGGTGGCCCTTCAGCGCAGCCTCGGATTTTTTTTGTCGCAAAGTTTCGGTAGACAGCCAACAGGTTTTCCTCTAGGATAGCGTGGCATCGCTGCCATTTTTGAGGA
>CAIYDQ010000097.1 GCA_903925075.1 uncultured Geobacter sp. | reverse complement strand
GCATTGCCGTGCCGGAGGATGAGGCCTTTCTCCGTTTCCATGCCCTTCGGAGCCGTGAAGAGGGCCTCTCCCTACCACCGGCTGACACCCAGCGGCTGCTCTCGTTCCTGACCACGATTGCCGAGTTCTCTGTGAGCATCCCTGAATTGCGCGCTCTGGACCGAATCGGGCACGAACAACTCGATCGGATCGATCGGTTCTTTGCGACAATGGAGACATTCCGCGCCCGCCTTGCCGCCGAGGGGCTGTTCTATCCGCCGTTCGAAGCGGCACGGTTCGCCGAACTGACGCCAGGCGATTGCGAATTTTTCGTAGGGCTGCCACTAATGACCCCGGTGAGCCAGCGCTTTTTCAGCCGTATCCCGCGCGATCGGCTATTTGTCGACGCGCCGCTTTTCGGCCCTCACATGCCGACAGAGCCGCCCGATTACGAGACGGCCTTGTCCCTCGTCCGGCGCATCGGTGTCGCCGAAAGGCGTAATACGGGTGAGGGTCTTGGTTTCACGGAGCTTGCCGAACGGGCCGCCCTGCCGGCGCTCCTCGCCCGGGAGATTGACGTCTTTTTACGCACTCCCCGGGGCGATGGGGAACAGCTCTTTATCGTGCCTCTGGACGAGAGGCTCTCGTTTTACCTGTGGGAACTCCTCTTCAAACACCTCGGCGGACAGGTCAACTTTGCGCCGTGGCTCCCCTTCACCCACTTCGCGGCGGCGCAACGCCTACGCGAGGCGATCCGCGGCGGAAAGGGGCTGGCGGCGGTGCGGCGGGAACTCGTCGCCGAGCTCACCGTCCGGTGGAATGAGCTCGACGAGGCCGACCATTCCGCATTCGAGGGGGCGATCACGCTGTGCGACGAACTGGATCGTCTCCGCCCTCTCATGGGCGACGACTGGCCGGCCATCGCCGAGTACCTCATCGCCGCAAAGAAACTGCGGCTGCGCGGCAAGCGCAGCGCACCGATACAAGTGGTGGGGCTGGGCGACGCGACCGGCATCCCCTATCAGCGCGCCGTCATCCTGCCGATGAACAGCGGCATCTTCCCCCAAAAGCCCTTCAGCGGCCCCTACCTGAACCTGATCCATCTGCCGCGCATCTACCGGACGCAGTACGAGGCGGACGATCTCGCCCTGCGGCAGTTTCTTTCCTTCGGGCGCACAGGCCACGTCGTGGCCCTCTATGACCAGGCAAACGGCGAGGCGCCGTCGCCCCACTTCTCGTTCCTTGCCGCCGAATTCGGCCAAAAAGCGGTGAAGCGGCTGATGGCTCCGGCGCCGTTCCACGTGCCGACCGGGAGCCTCACCATAGAGAACACAGAGGAACTGAAGGAGCAGCTACGGCGGCACACTTGGTCCTTCAGCTCACTGAAGCGCTTTTTCACCTGTCCGTGCCGCTTTATCCTTGAAGACATCCAGGGCGTAATACCGCCCCCCTGCTTTGAAGACGAGGAACATGCGAACCTTCTCATCGGAGATTTCCTCCACCGCTTCTTCGCCAAACTGAAGGCTCATCGCCCTGCCGCCGAGCGGTGGCGCGAACTATTTGAGGAAAGCTGGGAAAGCGACGCGGATCTCCGTTCAAAACTCCCGGACCAGGCCGTTCGCAAGGCCATCGTCCAGAGCCATCTGGCCGATATCGCCGCATGGGAGAAGGAAACGGATCGGCCGCTCCTCTTTTCCGACGAGGTGACCGACACTGAACTCGAGCTGATGGCCCCTTTCGGCGGCTGCCGTTACCAAATCAAAGGACGCATCGACCGCGTGCAGCTTCAGGGGGAAAAACAGCTCATCACCGATCTGAAATACAGGGAAAAGTTCTCCCGAAAGGGACTGCTGGCCGACCGGGTGGAAGAGACCGATACCTTTGACGACCGTTTTCAACTGAGCATATATGCCTACCTCGCCCTGCACAACAAGAAGGCGATGCCCGGCCGGGTCGATGCGGCCCATCTCTTCTTGAGGCCAAGGGTCCGCGGTGATTATGAGGGCCGACTCACGGAGGATGACCTGGCCGGCTGCGACGCCACGATGGAGCGCATCGCGCAGCGGCTCGACGGCATGCTGGCCCTGGAGCGCTTCG
>CAIYDQ010000096.1 GCA_903925075.1 uncultured Geobacter sp. | reverse complement strand
TCTGCACCTTCGCCTTCAACTTGCCTTTTGCGTTCATATTCTTCAGGAACCTTGGAAAAGAGAAACCGGGCAAGGAGTTCAACCCCGACGAGGTGCAGTTCGGTGGCGATGCCTGAGTTTACGGTTACGTATGCAAAAATTGCCGGGAAAAACGGTAAAATTATGCACAGGCGGCAGGGGCGGTTGACGCGCTCATATTTCTGCTTATACTGGATTCACTTTTAGTTTTCAGCCCTTCCAACACTCCGGGCGCCAACCAGAACCAGAAAGGAGAAAGCATCGTGAACTACAGAATTCAGGAGATGAGCTGGACGGAGTTCGATGAGCGCAGGAAGGCGACCGACACCGTGATCATCCCGACGGGAGCGGTGGAAATCTACGGCCCCCACCTGCCCATGAGCAGCGATTCCCTGGTCGCCGGAGCCTTGGCCCTCAGGATTGCGGGAAAGACCAATGCCCTGGTGGCGCCAACCATCGAGATGGGCGAGTCCTCGATGCTTCTCGACTACCCGGGCACCCTGACCCTGAAGAAGTCCACCTACGAGGCTGTCCTGGACGACCTCTGCTCCGACCTCATCGGCTACGGTTTCAAGAACCTCATGTTCATCACCGGACATGCGGGCAACGTGGACACGATCAACTATCTGGCCCGCCGCTACCAGCGGGAAAAGGGCGTCCGCTGCGGCCAGGTGGACTGGTGGAGGTTCGCAGCCGCGAATGGCAACGAGATCTTCGAGCTTAATGGTCCCATGGCCCACGGTCACGCCAGCGAGTGCGGAACCTCGGTGCTGCTCGCCCTGCGGCCCGACCTGGTGGACATGACCAAAGCCACAAGAGTCGAGCCCGCCGCGGAATATCAGACTTACACGGATTTCATCCGCTATCTGCCTTTCGCCGACAAGACGCCGAACGCCATTGTCGGAGACGCAACGCTGGGCACAGCCGAGAAGGGGAAGGCTCTTCTCGACAAATGCGTGGACAGGATAGTCGAATACATGAACCACGAGTTCGGCCTTGATGCCGGGCGTTAACCAATTCCATAAAAAGGAGATCCAGGAGAGATGAAAAAGAAAACGTTCGTGATGGCTGGCGTTATCCTCCTCGTGCTCGCCATGAGCGTCCAGGCGGCGGATACCGGCAAAAAGCTGAGCGACACCCTGCGGGTGGCGACCTGGGAAGATCTCAAGACGATGGATCCGCAGGCATCCAATTTCGCGAGCAACTGGATGGTGCAGCTCAACATCTTCGACACGCTGGTGTTTGAGACCCAGGACGGCGATGTCGAACCCCGGCTCGCCACGGAATGGAAGTTCATGGACGACACGACCCTCGAGATGAAGTTGCGCAAGGACGTGGTCTTTCACGATGGCAGCAAGTTCACCGCCGAGGATGTGCTCTTCACACTGAAGCGCGGCAAGGCCAACCCCATCAGCGCATCCACCTTCGCCTCCTTCGACACAGACAACACCGTGATCGTCGATCCCTACACGATCCGGCTCAAGCTGAAGGCGCCCTATGCGGCCGTCTTCAATACCCTGTCCTCCGGACGCGGCAGCATTGTCTGCAAGGCGGCGGTCGAGAAGATGGGAGCCGATGCCTTTGCCCGCAACCCCGTCGGTTCCGGACCCTATAAACTCGCCAAGTGGCTGTCGG
>CAIYDQ010000095.1 GCA_903925075.1 uncultured Geobacter sp. | reverse complement strand
CGACTCTACTTTTTCCTCCTGGTTGTTACATTTGTTCCGCCAGATTGGGGCGGCTGAAACATCGCGCCCGTTTGATTTTCTGTCAATCGGTTTTTCTCATGACTTTTTATGGCAATATTCTGAACCTGATGCAAAATGCGCTCGATATGGGGGCATTCGGAAGGTCTGCCGCCAAGGATCGCCTCGGCCGCATCGATGGGGTTAAAAGGCTTCTCCGGGGTCGGATCGGCCAGAATCTCCGAGGCTTCGATGCCGTCAACCTGTTGAGATTAAAAACGGTGCTGTAGGTGCGGCCCTTTAAGACCTGGTCGTGTTCACTTCTCACCCGTGGCAGTGGGTCTGACTCGCCTCGGTGCGACAGCAGCTTGTCAAGACTCTGCCGATCCTGGTCCAAGGCTTTTGTTGAAGGACCTCGGCTCGTTGTTCGAGGTAATCAATCACCGCCTGACGGTCGCACGTTCGTAGATCGCCCCTGCGTTCCTGCTGCACTCGGGTTCTGTTCGGCGATGGTTCGCCACAGGAAATCCTGAAAAAGGTGAAGGGACTGGAAGGTAGGAGCGTCAGGCTGCGGATGTATTGCAGAGGCGAGGGCTGGCAGGTTTAACCTGTCTTTGTGTGATCCAACTGGTCAGTTACCACTTTTGTATTGGTCCTCCCAATGTTGAACGATATCAGAAATATTTTTATGTAGTGATCTGGCAGTTTTAATCATCTGGTACAAGCAGAAGGCGAAATAAACCATAGTCACATCAGTAAAGGCCTTGTATGCCAATGAAAGCCAGATATCATGTCTATGGATAAATTCCTGCAAGGTTAGTTTGCAAATCAGTTGTAAGGCATAATCAACTTTTACAGTTTTGCTAAGTGCCAGGGGTTCCTTCATTGCTGGAAGAAAAGCAACAACGATAAACAGGATCGTTGCCCACAAACACATATATGTTGCAACGCCAAGGTTGTTATCGATATGCTTTAAGGGATCATATAAATCTCTAGTGTAAGCACCTTCGCTTTTTAGCTTTTCAACATGGCTGCGATAATATGCGCTGCCGTATATAACTTCGTTGAGCTTGAAAGTAATGAAGGTTCGTGCTGTGAAGACAAAGCCAGTAAGGGCAAGAAGCCCAGCGAAAATTGAGTCCAGGGTGAGTCTCAGCTCTGAAAAAGTTGTGAATTTTGTCAACGCGATGCAGACAAGGACAAGCGACCAAAAAATTAGATGCCTTTTTCTTGTCCCTAAAAAAATCATCTTTATCCCGCCGGTCTAAAAAGAATTTTTGTGTTCAGCGCGTTCAGCATATCATGAATTATGCGATGTTCAGCAAGGTTTGCAATTTCAAAAGTGCCAATTTCGTCATACTGGCAAGAGAGGAAGTCCTCAAGGGTATTCTCAAAATCGATCTTGAGGGAGGCGCCATTGTTGTCTTCGCCTACCACGAGACCATTATAAACTGGCCTGCCTGACGCCAGCATATGTAAGCTTTGTGCTCTTTTCTCGCGTAGCCAGGCTTTCACACCAGCATCGGCACGCACAGCATCTAGCCTGTATACTTGGTGTACCGACTTCAGGTGATCACCCACCGGCCTATCTGTCGGCCCATCCACGGCGTAAGATGTCAACCTCAGCTCTGATATGGTCCCAAGCCGTTCAATAAGTTCGGTGAATGCACCTGGTGTATACACCGGGCCATAATTGCACTGGCCGCGCAGGGAATAACGCTTGTAAGCTTCCGTGATGGCGTGATCATCAAGGCCCACGACTTCCTCAGCTCTTTTCATTACGACAAAATGCTTATAACTCGCCCAGAGATCGGCTAAAAACTGCTGGAACCGATACGAGCCTATGTAATGCGAAAAGAGTCCTTTCCTGCTATCAAGGCGCAAGGCAAAGAAGTTCATCTCTACCGGAGGATTACCCTCTGTCGATTTTTCCTCTACGATCACCCTTCCGCCTTCCTCTCTGACGAAATGCTGAAATTCCGCATTTCTCGCAGACAGGAAAATGCCATAAAAGTGGGTAGCGTTGATATCGCAGTATATGCTCCTTTTTATCTCCACCTCGCCTTCTCGAATTATAAATGGCCACTGTGCTAATGATCCAGTGTCTTTGATCCATTGGAAAAAAAGTGCAAGAGATGCGCGATCAGACTGAACCGCTTCGCCAAAGTAAAACGCCGAACCACGAACCGTTAATGCCATTCAAAACTCCCATTGCAGCGTTTTATCAGATCCTGCCCGCTTCCGCCGTTTATATCATGGCGTTTACCATTAGCCAAATTAAATCGGGGTAGATTGTCATATAGCCTGCATAGAACAAGGTATAAGGGCATTAGTTATCGCCCCACGACTGACCCTATACTGACCCTATGGCAAAATAACAAAAGAAAAAGGTTACGGCCTAAGCCATAACCCTGTGTTTTTATTGGTACGCCCGGACGGATTCGAACCGCCGACACCCTGGTTCGAAGCCAGGTACTCTATCCAGCTGAGCTACGGGCGCATAGGGCAGGACATCTTACGACATTGCCTCAGACGTCGGGGTAGTCGGAAAGGGCCAGGAAGGTCTCTTTCAACTCGAAGGAAAAGATGGAAAACATCCTCTCGGCGAGCCGCCGGGTCAAAAGCGGCGGGTAGAGCGGCACGGCCAACCGGTATATCAGGTCGAGCAATCCGTCGTGCGGGTTCTCCTCCAGAAACAGGGCGCCGTACTGCAACACCGGCGCGAAGAGCAGCGCCTCCTCCATGACTGCGTCGTCTTCGCTGAAATAGGGCAGGATCATCTCCAGCGAGAAGCAAAGGCCGGAGCCGCCGGCGTCCTCGGCGATGCTCAGCAGCACTTCGTCCTGGGGCGAGCCGAACTCAAGGGCCTCGGGGGAAAGGTCGCCGGCGGGAAGCACCATCACCTTGCCGTGGATCGGATCGATCCCGTAGGGCGCATGCCTCCCCTGCAGGAAACGCTCAAGGGCTTGGTACCCCTTGGTCTGCATCCTGCCCAACCCTTGGTAGAACGGCGCGCGGAAACTATCTCTGTTGGAGATCAGCTCCTCCAGGGGAATGAAGTCCTGCTCCTCCCCTACGGGCCTCGCGCTTCGGTTCTCGGTATTGTTGACGACAAGCTTGAGGTGCGACCTCTTGCGCTCGTCTTTATCCTTGGTCATCGGCTCTGCTACCCCCGCTCTCGCTTTTGCTATCTCTTTAATACACCCCCTGCGAGACGGGTGTCAAGAAATCCCTCCCCGACGCCTGCGTTTAGACTACAACCAATCCGTCTCTCAGCTGCACGGTGCGGTCGGAGTAGTCGCAATTCTCGGGGTTGTGGGTGACCATGACCACGGTCTGCCCGGCTTGGTTGAGGCTTCGGAAGAGTTGCATCATCTCGGTGCTGGTCTTGGAGTCGAGGTTGCCGGTGGGCTCGTCGGCAAAAAGCAGATGGGGACGGTTGACGATGGCGCGCGCGATGGCGACGCGCTCCTGCTCGCCGCCGGAGAGCTGATTCGGCAGTCGATCGGCCTTGGCGCCAAGCCCCACCCGGCCAAGGGCATCGCCGGCAGCGGCCTGCTTCTCCTTGTTCTTGACGGAGCTGATGGCAAGCGGCAGCATGACGTTCTCCAGGGCGGTGAGGTAGGGAATCAGGTTGAAGGACTGGAAGACGAAGCCGAGCTTTTGACTGCGAAAGTCGGCGAGTTTCTCGCCCGGCAGGGCGTAGAGATCGACTCCCTCCATCTTCACGGTCCCCTGGGAAGGCCGGCTCAGGCCGCCCAGGATCGACAACAGCGTGCTCTTGCCGGAGCCGGACTGCCCCATGATGGTCAGAAATTCGCCTTGGTCGATGCTCAGGTCGATGCCGCGCAGCGCATCGACGGTCTCGTCTCCGCTGGCGTAGCTCTTGGTCAGGTCGCGCACTTCGATGAGGGACATAATTTACGGTTTCCTTTTAAAGCAGCCTTTCACAAGGCTCTCAGGGCTTCGGTCGGATCCATCTTGCTGGCGTGCAGCGCCGGGTAGAGGCTCGCCAGCAGGGCCAGGGCGACGGAGAGGCCGAGGGAGCCGAAGGCCACCAGGCCGTCCCAGACGAGCAGCAACTGTTTGCCGTCCGCCATGAAGGGGAGCGCGATCTTGGCGCCGCCCATGCCGGCTCCGTAGCCGAGCAGGCCCGCCAGGACCCCCACCAGCCCCGCCTCCAAGAGGATGATGCGCATGATGTGGCTCTTCCTGAAGCCGATCGCCCGGAAGACGCCGATCTCCGTGGTCCGCTCGTTGACGCTCCCCATCATGGTGACGAAGACGATCAACGAGCCTATGAAGACGACGACGCCGGCCATGGCGTAGGAGAAGCGACGAAACTGGTCCAGGGCCTTCAATCTCCCTTCCACCACTTGCTGGATGGCGCTCACCTTCGCACCCGGCAGTTTCTCGGCGATCTGCAGGACCATGTCGCCGATGGGGCATCCGGAGCAAAGGGCCGCCACTTCCACCAGGTTGATGCGCCCCTGTTTGTTGAGCAGTCGCTGGGCCACGCCCAGTTGGGCGAAGACCAGCGCGTCGTCCTGAGAGCCGGTCTGGTCGAGGATGCCGGTAACCTTGAAACGCTCGCCTTTGATGTCCAGGGAATCGCCGGTCATGACGTTCAGCACCCGGGCGGCGTCGCTCCCCAGCAACAGTTCGTCGGCGGCCTTGGGCGCCTCCCCGAAAAGCTTCCACCACTGTTTGAGTTTCAACTCCTTGTCGAACAATACCCCGACCAGCAATACCTGCCGCCCCGCCACCTGCACGCTTCCCAGCACCTTGGGCGCCACCGTGGAGATGTTTTTGCTGTTCTTGATGGACCCGATCAACGCCAGGTCCGACTCCAGGATCTCGTGCTGGTCGAAGCTGACCCCCCCCAGGTTGATGCCGCCATAGGTCATGGCCAGCCCGTTTTGCTGCGGCGTGACCAGGATGTTGGCGCCGAACTCGTCCATCTTGCGCTCGATGTCGCCGGACATGGACTTGGTCAGCGTCACCAGGGTGACTATGGTGGCGATGCCGACAACCAGGCCGATGGTCAAAAAGGCCATCTTCGCTTTGCGCCGTCTGAGGTTATTGAGGGAGATGTTGTGAAGTTTCATCGCTGGAACCTTTTTTGCGCCGTATGTCAGGCAGCGGCTGGCAGAATCAAGTTGGGCTTAGAAGAAGCGGGCGCCGGACAGCAGGTCCGCTAGCTTTATGCGCACATTTCCCCCGTCGACCTTCGCCGGCAGATGCGAGGGGTTGCAGCCGCCGCTCGACTCGGCGTCGATCCGAGTGGTGGGGAATTTCTTGTTGCAGTTTTTGCAGATCATCTGGTCCCCCTGCTGCACGTACCCCTTTTTCTCCTTATAGCAGACGTCGCAGGCGTCGAAAGCGGTGTGAAGGGCTCCATCGCTTCCCTTGACGATGAAGAAGGCAACCTGCTTGCCGCCGGCGTCGATATGGTAGTAGTGGGCGGCGCCGTCGCTCACCTTGGCTACCGGCACGGTCACCTCCCCGTTTACCGGCTTCAATTTTTCGAATTTGCCCAGGCCGGGGATGGTGAAGCCCAGGGCAACCGTCACCGCAACCAGCAACGAGACGGCGATCAGCGCTCCGAATTTCACGCCTTTTTTGCAGATTTTTTCCATGGTATCGCTCCTTTTTGAGTTGGCTTTATTTGCCGCGGCACCCTTTGGCGCCACAGCAGCCGGGACCCGTCATCTGATTGCAGATGTCGCGCCCGGAATTCTTTTTGAACTGCTCCGGAGTGAGCACTTCCTGCACGGTGCTGCCGAAACCGGCGGCGGCGACCCTCCGGGCAAGCTTCTCCGGCGCCACCTGCTTGGAGTCGTAACCGGCGATCACGCACCCTCGCGCGAGATCCACCTCGGCGGAAGCCACCCCTTTTTCGGACTGCAGGGCGTCGGTCACCTTGGCGACGCAGCCGCCGCAGGTCATGCCGGTGGTCTTCAGCACCACCACAGCGTCGGCGGTCGATCCGATCCGCACGTGAAAGGCGGTCACCGACAGCATGACGACCACGACGAGCAGTAAAAGGCTATTGAAAAGTTTTTTGGTCATGGTTTAGGCCTTCCCCGGGGCACTCGGCGCCAGGCAGCGCGGCAGGAAGGCGCGCGCTGGCAACTGTAACAAATACAAGGAGCGTGCCAGTTGGCTGGCAAATGTTCAAGTGACTGATATCAGAGGATGAGTGGAAGGTGAGCAGACGAAATCGTGCTGTTTCGCTCTGCGGCTGTGGAATATCCTTCAGGTTTGAGTAGGATTTTCCACATTGGTGGACGGGGTGGACGGGGTGGACTGTCGACTGGGGGGCTGCAGGTTTCATGGCAGCCGGCTCTGGTTCAATGAGCTGGGAGCTCAGCTATCGGCAGCATTACTTTGAAGGTGGCGCCACTGCCGGGCTCGCTCTCCACCTCGACGCTGCCGCCGTGGCTCTCGATGATCTTTTTGGTGATGGGAAGGCCTAGACCGGTGCCGCTCCCTTTGGTGGTGAAAAAAGGCTCAAAGATTTCGCCGACCGCCTCGGGCGCAACGCCGGGACCGGTATCGGTGAAGCGGATCTCGATGCAGCCTCTCTCGGGGTTCAGCAGCGTTTTGACGGTCACTCGCCCACCGGCGGGGGACGCCTGGATGGCGTTCAGGATGATGTTCATGAACGCTTGGCGCAATTTTTCGCTGTCGCCGACGAATTGCGGCAGCGCCGTGGGTATCAGTTGCAGGGTGATCTTGCCGGCCCGCGCCTCCGCCGTCAGCAACGTCACCATGTTCGCCAGCTCCTCGTTGAGGTCGCACTCTTTTTTGCTGGTCGGCTCCGGGCGCGCCATGCGCAGAAAATCCTCCACCACGCGGTTCAGACGATCCGATTCCTTCACCAGTATGCCCAGAAACTCTCCCCGGCTGGCGGCGGAGGTCCCCTCCTCCATCAGTATCTCCGCGGTGCCGCGAATGGAGGCCAGCGGATTGCGTATCTCGTGGGCGAGGATGGCGGAAAGCTCTCCCAGGGCCGACAGACGTTCCGCGCGCCGCAGCTGCTCCTCGATGCTGATGATCAGCTCCGACTGGCTCTGCAACTGCCGGTAGGACTCTTCCAGCCCTTTCGCGGTCTCCTGGAGTTGCTCCCGCCGGGAACGCTCCTGCTCGGAAAGAAAGCCCGTGATGCCGCCGACCACGTTGTAGAGCAGCACCTCCAGGTATTTCTCCATTTCCATGGCGAGGTGCCCTCCCCATTGGAACAGGATGTGGGGGGCGTAGCAGACGGTAACCAAGATGGCGCAGCCGATCCCCCCCCGAAAACCGAACCAATAGGCCGACAGGATGATCGGGATGTAGTAGAGGCGCTGAAATATGTCGTGCAGCATGGCGAGCCTGAGCGGGGTCAGGTAGTGCAACAGGCTGATGCCGACCACGCAGGCCAGCAGCGCCGCGCCGCGCGCCAGGTCGCCTTTTTTCATACAACGTCCTCTTTGCCCTACTCCTCCCACATTATGCACGACACCGGACAGACGTCGATCGCCAGACGCTGGATCACCTCTTCGGTCGCTCCTTCCGGGTTGTAACACTCCGACTTGCCGTGGGCGTCGAAACGGAACACCTCGGGGCAGTTATCCTTGCAAATGCCGCAACTGATGCATTCATCCTTGTCCACCCATGGTACTTTAGCCACAAGCCCCCCCATTATTGCCTTTTCCGGCGTTTCCTGCACGCGCGCCAGACACTATAGCGCAGATCCCTACCATCTTTGCAACGAAAATTTCACCGCTCCCCGCAATTCCGCTATCGGCCCGGACAGCTCCCGAGGCAACCAATGGCCCGGCGCCGTCGTCTTCATCGGCTTCCCCCCTTGACTTTTGCACGACAGCCCACAAAATCTAAAAGTTTGTCAATCCAACGAGGTGTCCGTCATGACCATAGATAAAGTTTGCAGCGTCTGCCCGGCCACGATATTCGCAGGCGGGGCGGCATCGGGCAGGGTGCTGGAAGTCGACAGGTGGCTGTTGCGCACGCTTTTGAAGGGCGTGGGGGCGCCCGCCATCACGGCGGCGCTTTGGGACGGCAAAGACGCCGTCACCGGGGAGGCGGCCTCCTTCAGGATGATCGTGCGCAACCGGGGGGCGCTCCTCAGGCTGTTCTCTAATCCGCTTTTGCATTTCGGCGACGACTTCAGCGCCGGCAACATCGAGATCGAGGGGGAGTTGGTGCCGTTTCTGGAGACGGTATACCGGGCGATGGCCGGGCCCGTCGGGCTGCGGCGCCACCGCAAACCCCTGGCCGACTGGAGTCGGAAAAAAGTCAACTCCCTGCGCAACTCCCGCGACAACATCCACCATCACTACGACATCGGCAACGACTTTTACCGACTCTGGCTGGACTCGGAAATGCTCTACACCTGCGCCTATTTCCCGCAGCCGGAGCTCTCCATCGAAGCGGCCCAGATCGCCAAGATGGAGCTGGTCTGCCGCAAGCTCGGCCTAAAGGGGGGCGAGAGGGTGATCGAGGCGGGGTGCGGCTGGGGCGGACTGGCGAGGTACATGGCCAAGCGCTACGGCGCCAAGGTGAGGGCCTTCAACATCTCGGCGGAACAGTTGGCCTACGCGCGGCAGCGCGCCAAGGAAGAGGGGATCGAAGGGGTCGAGTACGTCGAGGACGATTACCGCAACATCACCGGGGAGTGCGACGCCTTCGTCTCGGTCGGCATGCTGGAGCACGTCGGAACCGACAACTACGCCGCGCTGGGAGAGGTCGTCAACCGGACCCTCTCGGAAACGGGCCTGGGGTTGATCCACAGCATCGGCCAGGACGTGGCGGAGCCGCTGAGCGGCTGGCTGGAGAAGCGGATCTTCCCGGGGAGTTACACCCCCACCATCAGGGAGATGATGGCGATTTTCGAGCCTCGGGGCTTTAGCGTGCTCGACGTGGAAAACCTGCGCCTGCATTACGCCAAGACACTGGAGCACTGGCTGCAGCGTTTCGAGCGGCATGCCGACCAGGTCGCCCAGATGTTCGACGACAGCTTCGTCAGGGCCTGGCGCCTCTACCTGTGCGGCTCCATCGCCAACTTCACCACCGGATCGCTGCAACTGTATCAGGTGCTCTTCTCCCGCCGCGGCAACAACCGGGTTCCCTGGACCCGCAGCCAATTCATCGATCCCCGGGGCGACCATGGAAAACTATGAGGTGCTGATCGTCGGCGCCGGACCAGCCGGCTCGACCTGCGCCAGGCTGCTGGCCGAGGCGGGGCTCTCGGTGCTGCTCATCGACCGCGACCGGTTTCCCCGGGACAAGCCGTGCGCCGGCTGGATCACCCCGGCGGTACTGGAGACGCTGCACATCGATCCGCAGCTCTACCGCCGAGAGCGTCTGCTCCAGGAGATCCGGGAATTTCGCACCGGAGCCATCTACGGGAGCGAGGTGGTTACCGATTACCGGCGGACGGTGAGCTACGGCATCAGGAGGGGGGAGTTCGACCATTTCCTGCTGCTTAGAAGCACCGCGCCCTGCATTTTGGGCGAGCCGGTGGCGAGCCTGGAGCGGAGGGGCGGCGGCTGGCTGGTGAACGGCAGGATCAAGGCGAGGCTGGTCATCGGGGCGGGCGGTCACCACTGTCCGGTGGCCCGCGCACTGGGAGCGCAGCCGGCAAGGGAATCGACGATCACCGCCATGGTGGCGGAATACGAGTTGCAGGAGGAGCAACTGGCGCGATACGAACTCCCCGCCGGCTGGACGGCGCTTTCCTTCACCCGCGACCTGAAAGGGTACGGCTGGTTGCTGCGCAAGGGGAAGTTTTTGAATATCGGACTGGGGAGCCTGGCAGGCGGGAATCTGCGCGAGCAGGTCCTGAATTTTTGCGCCTATCATCAGGGGCGCGGCCACCTGCCGGCGGAGGCGCTGCGGCATTTGCAGGGACATGCCTACCTTCCCTACCGAAACGGCGGCGGGCGCCGTCTGGTCGGGGACGGCGCGCTCTTGATCGGAGACGCAGCCGGGGTCAGCTATCCGGAGAGCGGCGAGGGGATCCTGCCGGCCGTGGAGAGCGCGGTAATGGCCGCGCAGGCCGTGCTGCGGGCGGCCGGAGATTACCGGCAGGAAAAACTCGACCATTATCCAGCCGCCGTAGCGGCGCGCTTTGCCGGCAAAGGAGCGGGGAGCGGCAGCTTCGCCCTGCCGGCGGCGGTGAACCGCCTGGGCGCGGCCGCCATCCTCTCCAACGGCTGGCTCACCAGGCATCTGGTTTTGGACCGCTGGTTCCTGCACCGAGGGGAGCGGGCGCTCGACCTCGGCTGCCAGCCCAATCCCCTGGCCCCGCTGCCGTCAAGTTAAGGACGGATCTGGTAGAGCGGCCTAAACTAGGCCACGATGCTGCCGCCTCAGGTGAAGCCGGAACCGACGGTGCAGGCGTAACAGTGGTCGCCGACGGCCACCGGCGTTCCGGGCTCCGGCAGCTCGGCAAGCTCCGAAAGCAGCGCCGCCTCCCCGCCATAGGCAATCCCCGCAGCCAGATTGAAATCGCAGTCGTGCAACCGCCCCCGCCAGTCGACGGAAAGCTGGCTCCGGCACATGAGCCCCTGGACCGTGCAGGGGTTGAAACCGGCGGCAAGTTTTTCCAGGTATCCCTGCAGATTGCCGGAGCGCTCCAGAAAGCTGCGAAATCTCCCCAGCGGCACGTTGGCGAAGGTGTACAGCCCGTGGAAAGTGATGCCGTGTTTGCGCTGCAAGTCGCTGCGGAATTTTTTCTCCGCCTGCCGCTGCGGAGCCGGCAGGAAGGCGCCCACGGGATTGGAGACCAGGTCCAACTGCAAGGTCCCGCCCGGCAATCCATAGCCCAAGCCGTTTAGCCTGCGCAGCGCCTGCATGCTCCGCTCCCAAACGCCCGCGCCGCGCTGCGCCTCGGTCTGAGAGGAGTTGGTGGCGGGGAGCGAGGCCACCAGCACCGCCTTCAGGTCCCGGTACAGCTCGGAAAGCTCCGCCCCCCTCCCCTCGTTCAACGCCACCAGGTTGCTGCGCACGATCAGCCGCGGCGTCAGCGCGGCCAGCGCCGTTATCAGGCGCTCGATCCCCGGCACCAGCTCCGGCGCTCCGCCGGTGACGTCGATGCTGTCGAAGCGAAAGCGCCGGGCGCAATCGATCACCGCCTCCATGGTGGCGCCGTCCATGGTCTCGTCTCGGTGCGGTCCGCACTCCAGGTGGCAGTGCCCGCAGGTGAGATCGCACTTCAGGCCGACGTTCACCTGCAACGCGCTGGTCCGATCGCGGCATAGCCGCAATTCGTGCCGCTGCAGGGTTTCCCGAAACGACTCGATGCCAAATTCCCCTTGCCCGATTTCCATCATGATCTATCCTATGGCCGTCACAGCGAGAGTTTCTCTGCGATCTTGCGCATCTGCAGGCCGTGCACCAGCGAGGCTCCGCCGCGAATGGCCGTCGCCACGTGCACCGCTTCCGTCATTTCACCCAGGTGCGACCCTTTTTCCAGACAGGCCCGGGTGTAGGCGTCGATGCAATAGGGGCACTGCACGGTGTGGGCGACGGCAAGCGCGATCAGCGCCTTTTCCCGCTCGGTCAACTCCCCCTCGGCGAACACCGCGGCGTAATAGTCGAAAAACTTGCCGGCCAGCTCGGGGGCATCCTTGCCGATCTCGGCGAATTTCGCCAAATCCGCAGGGTCATAATAGGTTTCCATTGCCTCTCCTTTTACATTGTGTCATAAACGAACTCTGATGAGCCTCGGCACGCGCCGTCGGCAGTTGCTACGCCATCGAGTCGCTCAGAATACAGATTTTTCGGCACTGGGTAAAGGCATACCTTCGACATTCGTCATCTAAGCCCTGCCGGATGCCAGATCCAATCGCACCGCTAGATAACAGGTTGGATCGCCCTGCCTGTGACAGTATTGAATAAAATTAATACTTGTAACGCCGGAGGCCGCCATTATACTTGAGCCGCTTCTTCACGCAAACGACCCGGGAGGGGGAATATGGAAAACGACGGCAGGAGAAAATTTCTCGGCGTCTGCCTGGCGGGGGCGACCACGGTAGCCGTAGCCGCCGCGGCTTATCCGGTGCTTCAGTACCTGGCGCCCAGATCGGGCGCGCAGGGGGCTGACAAGCTGGTCTTCGCCACCACCGACATCCCCGAGGGAGAGGCCAAATTCTTCGAGTACGCGGGCGCCGCGGCGGTGCTGGTAAAGACCAAGAGCGGCAACATCGCCGCTCTTTCCGCCGTCTGCACCCACCTGGGGTGCATCGTGCAGTGGGAGAAGGACAAACAGGATTTCATCTGTCCCTGCCACGGCGGTCTCTACAGCGCGGAGGGCGCGGTGACCGGCGGACCGCCCCCCAAGCCGCTTGCCAAAATCCCGGTCAGCGTGGCAGAGGGAAAGATCACCGTCGGATAAACCGGTAGTTCCGCATCTGGAGGTTTCATGGCCTTGCTCAAACGAGTGTACGACTGGATCGACCTGCGCATCGGAGCCAGGGAGATCGTGAAAAAGGAACTGACCGGCTATCTGCTCCCCCGCAACATAAACGAGTGGTACTCTCTGGGCAGCGTGCTCATGGTCATCTTCGCGCTGCAGGTGTTGACCGGCATGCTGCTCATGGTTTACTACGTGCCCGACGCCGAGAAGGCCTTCAGAAGCGTCACTTTCGTGATGAACGAGCTTCCCTACGGCTGGCTGATTCGGCTTTGCCACGCGGTCGGCTCCAACATGATGGTGGCGGTGCTGATCCTGCACATGCTCTCCACCTTGATGATGGGGAGCTACAAGAGTCCGCGCGAGCTGAACTGGGTATCCGGCTTCACCCTGTTCGCCCTGGTGCAGGGGATCTCGCTGACCGGCTATCTGCTCCCCTGGAGCCAGCTCTCCTTCTGGGCCACCACGGTCGCCACCAACAGCGCCAACGCCATACCGGTAGTCGGCCCCTATCTGGTGGAGTTTCTGCGCGGCGGCAAGTTGGTCGGCCCGCCCACGCTCGGGCGCTTCTTCGCCGTGCACGTGGCGGTCCTGCCGGTCGTGATCGCGGCGGTGATCGGCGCCCACCTGTTCCTCTTGAAGCGCACCGGCATCTCGACCCCGCCTTTCGGCTCGCTGGAAACCAAAAAGCCCTGGCGCCCCGACAGCTACAGTTATCAGCACCACCCGGGCGGGATCCCGTTTTTCCCCAACTACGCGCTGCAGGACCTGACCTCGATCTGCGTCTATTTCGCCATCTTCCTGGCGGTGGTCTTCTTCTTGCCGAACATGCTGTTCACCCCGGACGCTTTCGTCCCGGCCAACGCCTTCAAGACGCCGGCTCACATCAAGCCGGAATGGTACTTCCTGGCCAACTACCAGACGCTCAAGATCTTCCCGAGCGAACTGCTCGGACTCTCGATCCAGGCGGCGGCGATGACCTTCCTGGCGCTGCTGCCGTTCATCGATCGCTCGCCGGAGAGGCACCCCCTGAAGCGGCCCGTTTTCCTGGCCTGCGCCATCGGCGGCATCCTCCTCTGGATCGGACTCAGCGTATGGGGGCACTTCTCATGATACGGATATCGGCAAAGCTGCGCGCTTCCCTGTTTCTGGCGTCCCTGGGCGCTCTGCTTCTGGCGGCCCTGGCCGGCCCGCTTACCGCCGGGGCGGCCGCGCCGGCCTCGGCTGCGGCGACGGAGCAACCGGAGACGGTCTGCATCCAGTGCCACTCGGCGCTCCCCGACAAGTTGGGCGCGCCGGTCAACCTGTGGCGCCAGAGCATCCACGCCGAGAACGGCATCTCCTGCAACGGCTGCCACGGCGGCGACCCCAAGAACGCGGACGACGCCATGAACCGGTCGCGCGGCTTTTTGGGCGCGCCCAAGGAGGCCGATATCCCCGCCTTCTGCGGCCGCTGCCATCCCGGGGTGCTGAAGGATTATCTGGCCAGCGCCCACGGCAGGGCCCTGGGCAAGGGAGGCCCGACCTGCTTCACCTGTCACGGCAACCACCAGGTGTTGAAGGCGTCGCTCGATCTGATCAACGAAAAGAGCTGCACGCGCTGCCACAGCTTTGAGCGGGCCAAGACCATCAGGGCCGCCATGCAGCAGACCGAGGGGTACATCGTCGGCATCGACCGCAGGATTACCGGCTTCCAGGCGATCGGCGTCGACACCGACAGACTCGGCAAAGGGCTGTTCGCGGTGAGGAACCGTTTCCACACGCTGTTCCACGACGTCGACGTCGCCCGGGTGCGGGCGGAATCGGCCCAGATAAATACGGAATTGGCCAAGCTTGACCGGGATCTCAAGGTGATCGAAGAGGCGAGGGCGAAACGCAAGATAGCGGGCGGGATAGCGGTTGCCTTCATGCTGCTCATGGCCGCGCTGGTTCTTTTGCTGAAGAAGACCTACGATTAGCCTAAGAGCTCTCCCTACCCTACCCCCTCCCAGAAAGGGAGGGGGAGAAACAGCAGGGCGCGAGCTTAACTTAACGGCAGTGGATGGCGAGAGGATACGAGGGGGCTTAAGGGTCAGTTGCCTTTTTTCATCGGAAAGACGATTTCGCCCCCTTCCACTATCAGGTTCTCGTTGTTGATCCGCGGGTTGGCCTTTTTCACCATGCGAATCGTCTGCGGATTCACATAGCCGTAGACATCCTTGATGAGTTTGGCCAGGGTATCGCCCTTGGAGACTTTCCTGGTCACCCTGGCCTGCTCGCGGACCGGGTCGTCCTGATCTTTTTCGGGGACGGACACCACCTGCGCGCGGATCGGCAAGTGGGCCGACACATGCGACAAGGGTTGATTCGCCACTGAGGATCTTGCCCTGAACAACGCCGACGTCTTGCCGCTAAGACCAAAAAGCGCACCTATCGCTATCGCCACGCCCACGACCAGTGCCAGGCGCCATCTGAGATACAAGGGCTTCTGCATCCCGAAGTCACGCGTGATTTCCTTCACCACCCCGAGACCCACCTTTTGCTTGCCGTAACCAAAGGCCGTGATCAGGCTATTGTCGCAGAGCACGTTGATGACTCTCGGGATACCCTTGGCCACGCTGACGATCTCTTTCAAGGCGTAGGGGGTGAAAATGACCGGTTCCTTATCGGCAGCCGTCTTCAGGCGGTGACGGATGTAGGTCAGCCCCTCCTCCTGGCTCAACGCGGAGATCACCGCCTTCAGCGCCACCCGCTGCTTTAGCTGTTGCAACTCTTCCAGGTTCATGGTCTTCTCGAACTCGGGTTGGGCGCTGAACACTATCTGCAGGAGTTTCTCGTTGGAAGTTTCCAGATTGGAGAGCATGCGGAGATTTTCCAGGGTGTCCACCGGCATGTTCTGCGCTTCGTCGATCAGCAACAGCACGTTGCGGCCCTGCTTGTATTCGTTCAGCAAAACCTCGTTGAGCTGATAGAACATGTCGCAGGTGTCGTCCGACTCGGGCACCCGGCCGAACTCCCTGAGCAGAAACTTCAAGAGGTTGTTGTAGGAGATGTTCGAGTTGAACAAATATACGGTTTTCAGCTTGTCCTTCTCGACTTTTTCAAGGTAGGCCCGGAGGATGGTGGTTTTGCCGACCCCAACCGCGCCTATGATCAGCACGAAGCCCTTCCTTTTTTCCACTCCGTAAATTATCGATGCCAGCGCCTGTTCGTGCCCGCGGCTCAGATACAGAAAGGACGGGTCGGGCGTTACCTGAAAGGGCTCTTTCTTTAGATTGAAGAATTGTAGATACATATTTTCGCACCTCTTCTTTGGGTTGAATGGCGGCAGAGACCTCGGACGGTGCAGCGGCGCCGGCTTTTACAGGAACTGCAGTTTCTCCATAAAGCCGCGCTTCAGCAAGATGGTGCGGTTTTCCAGCATTTCCACATCGCCCTCTTCGGTCAGTCGGTGCAATAGCCTGGTCACCGTTTCGCGCGACACTGAGGTATAGCCGGCAAGTTCCTTGTGGGTGAGCCTCAGGGCGATGACCACGCCGCGATCGTCCTTCACCCCGTGCAAAAGGCTCAGATGGTTCAAGATCGAGCGCAACCTTTGCTCGGCATCAGGCAGGGTGATCGCCTTCAGCACGAGTTGCGCCTCCCGCAGCCGCCGGCAAAGAATGGCGACCAGTTGATGGAGCACCTTCTCGTTTTTCATGAAAATCGTCAGGAAAGTGTCCTTGGTGATCAGCGCTATCTCCGCATCCTCCATGGCGATTACCGTCGCCGGGGCGGTTTTGGCATCCAAGAGCGCCATCTCGCCGAAGACGTCGCCCCGCTTGTGGACGGCCAGGATGCGCTCGCTGCCGTCGCTCCCCAGATGCACCACTCGCACTTTGCCCGAATAAACGATGTACATGAAACTGGTGGTCTCTTCTTCCAGCAGGACGACCTGGTTTTTGTGAAAGCGCTTCTCCTGTATCTTGCGCTGCACCTCATGGAACTCTCCAGGGTCCAGACAGGCGAAAAGCGGAATGGATCGCAACAACCGGCTGTGCAGCGGTTCCGCAGTTTTATCGATTTCGGCTGGTGTAGACATTGCGCTCTCCTTTCCCGCGCGCGGCTAGCGGTCGGCGCCGGTTAGAATCGGCACACAAACCTTCCAAGTATACCGCCACGATGCCTGCGCGCACGCCGCCAGCCCCACAAAAAGCAAAAAATAAATGCGGCTGCAGCGTCTCGGAGCACGCCATGCCGCCCGTTGCCGGATCGCTGCCCCTGGCCGGGAGCTTTTCGGTCCTCGTCGCAGGCGATGCACCGGGTATTGGGAGCGGACGCCATCGGCAAATCCTGCTATAATCGGGACGCCGTGGCGCGGAACAAGCTGCGTTTGGGAGGGAGAAATACTCACTCGCGCTCAACTACAAGGCAGCGCACGACTCGCGCAGAGACCGGCGGATGAGGAGAATTGACATGGAAAATTTCCTTGAAGAGCTTTACCTGGAACTCCCCGGCACCGATCAGCTGCCCCCCCCTCCGCGGCAGCTGTTTGAGGAGTTCCGGCAACGGCGCGGCGACAACTACCGTCCGCGCACCCGCCATCTGCGCCCGGACGGTTTTGCTAAATTCACCAACCGTCTGTTCCTGGAAACGAGCCCCTACCTGCTGCAGCACGCCCATAATCCGGTGAACTGGTTCCCGTGGGGAAGCGAGCCCTTCGAGCTCGCCCGACAGTTGGGGCGGCCGGTGCTGGTCAGCATCGGCTACGCCACCTGCCACTGGTGCCACGTCATGGAAGAGGAGTCCTTCGAGGACGAGGAGATCGCGCGTTTTCTCAACCGCAACTTCATCGCCATCAAGGTCGATCGGGAGGAGCGCCCGGACGTCGACACCGTTTACATGACTGCCGTGCACGCCATGGGCGTACAAGGGGGATGGCCGCTCAACGTTTTCGTCACGCCGGACAGAAGGCCTTTCTACGGCGGCACCTATTTCCCGCCCACCGATCATGGCCGGGGCCCGGGTTTCCTGTCCGTGCTGCGGCAACTCAGGGAGGCTTACGACCGGGACCCGGAGCGGGTGACGCAGGCCGGCCTGCAGGTGACGCAGGTGGTCCAGGGCATGCTGGCACCGGCCGAGAACGACCGCTCCACCCACCAGATATCACTGGCGCAGACGGTCCAGGCCTATCGAGATCGCTTCGATCCCGCCAACGGCGGCATGGCCGGCGCCCCGAAATTCCCGAGTTCCCTGCCGGTAAGGCTGTTGCTGCGTCAGTACCTGGCGAGCGGCGACAGGGACGCCATCGCCATGGCCGACCTGACTTTGAGGCGCATGGCGGCCGGGGGAATCTACGACCAGATCGGCGGCGGCTTCCACCGCTACGCGACCGATCAGCGCTGGCTGATCCCGCATTTCGAGAAAATGCTCTACGACAACGCGCAGTTGGCCGTTACCTATCTGGAAGGGTACCAATCGATCGGGGACCATGACCACGCCGTCGTGGTTCGGGAAATACTGCGCTATTTGCAGCGAGAGCTGATGTCGCCCCAAGGGGGCTTCTTCGCGGCGACCGATGCCGACAGCCTCACCGACAGCGGACACAGGGAGGAAGGGTTCTTTTTCACCTGGAAGCCGCAAGAACTGATCGCGAGCCTTGGCAAGGAGCGCGGCGATGTGGTGGCCGCCTGCCTCGGCGTGACCGAGGCGGGCAACTTCGAGGGGCGCGGCATTCCCCATCGGGAGAAAAGCATCGCGCAGTTGGCAGGCGAGTTGACGCTCACCGAGGAAGGGTTGCGAACCATACTGGACGAATCGCGCGAACTCCTGTACCAGGTCCGCAGCCGCCGGCCGGCTCCGCTTCGGGACGAAAAGATCCTCGCCTCCTGGAACGGCTTGGCGATTTCCGCATTCGCCCGCGCCGGCCTGGTCCTCGACGAGCCGGCGGCCGTCGAGCAGGCGCGCGGCACCGCCGGCTTTCTGTGGGAAAACATGGTGCACGGCGGCAGGCTCGCCCATAGCTATCAGGAAGGAGCGGCAAAGGGAGAGGGATTTTTGGACGACTATGCCTTCCTGATTGCCGGACTGATCGATCTTTTTGAGGCAAGCGGCGAGGCGCGTTGGCTGGATCGGGCTTTGCAGTTGGCGAAGGTGACGCAGGAGGAATTCGCTGATCCGGACCGGGGTGGCTATTTCATGACGGGATCGCGCCACGAGGAGTTGATCGCCAGGGAAAAGCCGGCCTACGACGGGGTGGTCCCCTCGGGGAACTCGGTGATGGTCATGAACCTGTTGAGGCTCCACTTCCTGACCGAGGAGCCCCGTTACCTGGAGCAGGCCAAGCGAACCCTGGACGCCTTCGCCTCGCAGATTTCGGCCAACCCCACCGCCTTCTCGGAGATGCTGGCGGCGCTGGATTTTCTGGCCAACGATCCGAAGCAGATAGCCGTGGTGGCGCCTCGGGGCGACCGGCAGGCGGCGCAGGGGATTTTGGCGAAGCTTCGCGGCGTCTTCCTCCCCAGCCGGGTAGTGGCGATAGTCAGCGAGGGGGAGGAACTGGAGCAGGCCAGCGAGCTGGTGCCGTTTTTAAAGGGGAAGAGCGCGCAGGGCGGCAAGGCGGTTGCCTACGTCTGCGAGAACAAGAGCTGTCGGCTACCGACCAGCGATGCAGAGGAGTTCGGCAGGCTGTTGAAGGCGGGTCTTAACAACGGACGTCTGGCGTAGGTCTCGTTGCGAAACGCAACGTTTCAGCACGTGGCACCAGCGCAACGTTGCGTTTCACGATGGGGCCGTTCAACGCAACCTACCTCACTCCTGCGCCAGCCGGCGCAGGTAGTCCGGCACCGCCCGCTTGGACAATTTCATCAAGCGCTGCATCACTTCGAAAGGAACCGCCCGCAACTGGTGGTTCCTTTTCAGTTCTTCGACCATTTTCGTCCAAAGAAGCGCGGTCATCTCGGCGTCGGCCAGCGCGCGGTGGAAAACTCCGTCGGTGGCGAGTTGCTTGTAGCGCACCAGCGCCTCCAGCCCATGGCTGGGCGCGTCGGGGTTGAGCCTGCGCGAAACCAGCATCGAACAGGCGAACTCCTGGCCGCGAGACTTCGAGATCCTTTTCAGCTCGGCGTCCAGAAAGCGCCTGTCGAAGGAGGCGTTGTGGGCGACCAGGTGGTGTCCGGCCATGAAGGAGGCGAAACGAGCCATGACCTCGGCGGCAGGCGGCGCGGTCTTCAGCATCTTGTTGGTGATGCCGGTGTACTGTTCGATGAAGCCGCTCACCTGCATCCCCGGATTCATCAGGCTTTGAAAGCGGTCCGTGATCCGGTTGTTCTCCACCAGGACCGCCCCCACCTCGATTGCCCGGTCGCCGCAATCCGGCGAAAGTCCCGTGGTCTCGAAGTCCAGCACCACCACGCTGTAATTGCCCATCAATTCCTCCTGCATCCCGATTTGAACCCATGCAGTGCGCAAGTTGCGGCAAAGTTTTGTTTGAAACTGACGGGCAATAGTGCCGTCTTCACACCAGACGGTCAAGGAAAATTGTCGTTGCGGATAAGAGGAACTTCGGCGCGACAGGCTATCGGGCGAGGGAAGCTCAGTTCACAACCGTGCGACAGTTCGTCACTTGGAAAGATGAAGGATGAAGCTCGCTATCTGGTTAAAAGCGGCATTCAATTCAGCCCCGGTCTTAGCGGAGGCATACTTGCCCTCGGGCTGGTTCGGGTTGTACGTGTCGACTCCTGGCTCGTTTGCCATCCTCCTAAGGATATTCGCACCGAATTCCTTGCTGTCGTAGCCGAGGCAATCGACTTCGGGCTTCGTCAAGTTCGCGCCAAGGCCGATGGTAAAGACGTGGATGGGGGTCCCCGCTTCGCTGCGCGCCGCATTGGCAACATTCTCCAGCATGTTTCGCGCAGCCGCATTCACGTTGCACCTGGTATTGGGGATAGGGCTGGTGTTCGTGCTAAATGGACGGATGTTGTCGTAGCTTGCCAGGTTGACCGTGAGCGACCAATCGGTGTCCGGCAGGAAAGCTATGGAGTCGGTATGTGGTATCGAAACATCTTGCTTATTAGTGACGTACATCTGGTTGGCCGCGCCACTCGCGCTGGTTCCGTTAGAAAGATCCCCCTGCACAATTACGCCGCCATTATTAAATCTGCCGGCTACCCCATTGGGCGCGCCATCGGTGAAAAAGACTATGGCCCTGAGGCTCGATTGGTCGGCGGAGGGGATGGAATCCAGTTGTACCTTGGCCAAGCGCACGGCCTCTTCCGAAGTAGTCGCGCCGGTGACGCTGAAACCATTAATGGCGTTATCGATCTTGGTCTTGTCAAATCCCCTCGCGGAAGTGATCTTGACATCTTCCACGGCGCCACCGGCGAAATGTATCAAGCCAACCCTGTCGCCCCTGTCGCTTGAGGGATTGAAGATGTTGATAAAGCTTATGGCCGCCGCCTTTAAAGCGGGCAAGTCTGCTCCAATGGAGCCGGAACAATCCATCACCAGAACCAAATCCGTGGTGCGGACGGTGCTTGTTGCGCTGGCCTCCATGTTGAAGTTTTGCCAACCAACCACCTTGGCAAAGTGTGCCGGGGAGGAGGCCGTCGCGGTGACCGTGATCGTCCAGGACCCGTCCGGGTTATGGGTCGCTACGGTGCTCGGGTCTTGCACGGTTGCCCCCAGCAAACCGCTCGGATCGTTTGCTTTAAAAAAGTTGGCGGCTTCCGCGCTTATGGCGGTAGTGCCTTGGGAAACCACCTTTCCGGCCGCGGTGGCAGCAGCGTCAACCGCGGCATTGAGCTTGTTTTTTGTCAGGTATGCCATACCGACGTCAATAGCCAATCCGGTAAGTGCCAGCAGGACGGTAAGTGCGACAGCCAATAAGATAAGTACCTGACCGCTTTTTGACTGGAAGGGTGTTTTCATGTTTCCAACCTCCGTGAGCCTGCCGCCGGCATTAAAATATCGACTTGGAATAAAAATGACCGTCAAGCATGGCAAGAGTGCTGTGGAACAAGCTTTGGTAATTGTAAAAAACCTCCACGACGTTGACCGTCTTGCTGGAGTCGAGCTGAAGAGTTCCTAGTCCAAGGTTTGGCGTCGATGTAGTTATGCGACTGCCGATCGCGTACTGGCTGTTTTGCCAAGCGGTCTGCGAAATAATTTTGGGCTGACCCGCGTTAGAGGTGCCCTGCACCACCGTTATATACATCATGCCGTTGTGCTGCATATCCAGGGATTGCGCCGTGGCGGCCAGAACGTTCATGATGTCTTGCGGCGCAACCGATGAACGCGACGCCAAATTGGCACCTTCGCGGCTCATGCTGGAAATCGCGTTGTTTGCCCGGATTGCACAGGCAAAATCGTACACGCCTGCCACCAGCAGTAGCAGAAAGGGCAATACCAAGGCAAGCTCGACGCACGCTTGCCCGTTCGTCTTGTCGTCATGGGTTCCGGCCTTCATTATTCACCTCAAGGACTCGAGAATAACTCGTTTTTCATGGTTGACTTAACGGTGAACGTGTAACTACCTCCCGGGAAAAACGGCTTCAATAACGGAGTCAGCAATGGCCAGGTATAGGTAAGGCTCACAACGATAATGTCGCTTGGGTTTCCCGGGTTTCCGGTTACTGGGGTCGCGGAATAATTGGGGAAAGTCACTTGGCTCGGAACGATGACCCTGATTTCAGGATCCTTAGGCACATGCATGTTCTTGTCATAGAGGCCATTTGAATTATTTTTGATCTCTTGAATCATAGCCGATCTTCGGTCTGTTCCAAGACCGCTTTGACCCGTAATCTCATAACGCGTGCCCTGATAAACCGCATGCTGCATCGTGAGATTCACGTAAAACATAACCGCTAGATCCACAATTCCAAAGATCAAGAGGAAAAGCACCGGGATAACCAGAGCAAATTCGACAAGAGCCTGTCCTTTTTTATTTACTGGCATTTTCACATCCTTTTTTTCACAACTGCACGAAATATTCGGCGCAAGCGGCGCTGATGCTCTCCAGCGTGAGCGCCGCGGGCTTTTGATAATAGCGTGAGTGAGTGACGATAAGATCTATCAGATCCCTCGGGTGACAGGCGTTGCGCTCGATCCCCCGCGCACCGTACCACTGCCCTTCAAGATAACTGTAGACCTCCTGGCTGAAGTCGATCTCGCTGGACTTGCAGGCGTTTTTGAAGATCGTCAGGTACTCCTCTTCCGAGGGCCGATCGATCCTGATCTTGTAGCGCAACCTCCTCAGAAATGCCTCGTGCAGAAGGTCTTTCGGATCAAGATCGGTGGAAAAGATGACCAGCACGTCAAAGGGTATGACGAACTTCGACCCGCTTTGCAGCGTCATGTGGTCGATCTGGCGTTCCAAGGGCACGAGCCATCGGTTCAAGATGCTTATCGGATCGACCTGTTGCCTGCCGAAGTCGTCCAAAATAAAGAGCCCGTTGTTCGCCTTCATCTGCAGGGAGGCTTCGTAATATTTCGAGGTGTGGCTGTATTTCAGGTCAAGCATGTTCATGGAAAGCTCTCCGCCGGTGTTCACCACGGGACGCTTGATCAAGGTCCACCTCGGATCACACTCCTCGCCTTCCCCTTGGGGCTGGACCTGCACGTGGCAAGCCGGGTCGAACAGGCTGACGATCCGGCCTGCTACGGCAACCGCATAGGGCGCATATATATTCTCAGGCATCGCCCTACCCACGGCCTCGGCAATCGAGGTTTTCCCATTGCCCGACGGGCCGTAAATGAAGATCGCCTGGCCCGAGATCATGGCCGGACCGAGACGATTTATCACCTGTTCATTGACCACCAAGCCGGAAAGAGCGTTTCTCAGGGCGTCTTCGCTGCCGGCAATGTTTTTAACGGTCTGCCGACGAACCATCTCGCTGTACTCTTCCAGCGAAACCGGGGAGGGCCCGGCATAGCGGCACTGTTCCAGCAGTTCCTGCCCTTTCCTGCGCCCGGCTTCGGTCAACCGAAAGACGTAAGAGGTCCTGGTAAAACTAGCTGACCCTTTCACCTCGATTAGATTCTCCCTTCGGTGCTCCTCGAGTACCGACGCCACGATGGAGATCGGCAACTTCACTCGTTCAGCCACGTCGGCCATCTTGAACTCACCCAGAGACAGCAGGTGCTTCAAAACCAGGTCCTCGACAAGCGCCGGCTCTAACCCAGCGTCACGAAGTGTCATGGGGGGCCGCGGCGGTTCAAAGCTGGGCATGGCAAGTTCTCCTTCCTGGATACTTCAAGAATAACAGCAAGTTGGGACCTGGGACAGGCCCAGCCCGACAATTAGCACCAGCATATTATACTTGCTTATGTTTTTTTTGATGGCCATCCAAAAAAAATTTACTTGCTTTTTGAACGGCCCACCGTAGCATTAGTTAAAATATTTTAAGCTCTCATTGGTAACACCCCAAAAAACTCTGCGGCAGCAAGCGACCATAACGATTTCCGTTTTCAATTATGACCATGACCACGAATGGGTCGTCGCGACAGTGCAAGGCAACAAACTTCACCGGGCGCAGTAAAAACCAAAAAAGGAGGAACACCATGCTAAGTCACATCAGGAAGCTTTGCGGAAAACCCATGCAAATCTTGGGGACGGAGAAGGGACAGGGGCTGGTAGAGTACGCGCTGATACTCGTTTTGATCGCCCTTGTAGTAATGGCGGGGGTCAAAGGGATCGGTAGTGCGGCAAGTTCGACTTTCAGCCACGTCGCTTCGAATATTACGACCCCCTAGCGAGACGCCGGTCTGCAAGGGAGCGCCGCGTGCTCCCTTGCAGACGCTTTAGCCGCTGCTATTCAATGTCTTGGAAAAAGGAGGGGACGATAAGATGTCCTGGCAATTGCTCGCTGTTCACAGCATCCCGTCTCCCGCCGCGGTCGACAGACAATTTCTTTTGAAAATCCTTTCAAGGCATCGGATTGCCTTTGAATAACGATAGCTGGACCCTGCAAGGGCGCCCCTCGGCTTCCGGCCGCGGGTTTGACAGTTCCGCCGTGCCGAGCTTCGGTCAGAGCAGCGCGCAGCGCGGTTTGCAGGAGTACGCTTGTGCACCGCAACACGTGAACCGACGGCCATGTTGATCAATGAACGAGAGCCGTCCAGGAGGGACTATGACGCGCCCTAAAGCAGTAATCGTGGTCTCTGTACTAGCCGTTTTTTTCGCCGGGATCGCCGCCTGGCTTACCTCCGGCTACCTGAAAAAAGAAATCAACACTGCGCGGGCCGTTCAGCCGCAAACCATCGTGGTCGCCGCCACCGACATCCCGATCGGCGCGTCCATCGTCAAACAGCAACTCAAGGTAACCGCCTGGCCCAAAGACAGCATACCTACCGGCAGCGCGCAGCTTCCGGAACCGCTTGTCGGTCGCGTCGCCATCAGGCCGATCGCCAGAGGGGACGCGGTCACGGAGCAGAAGCTGAAGCCGAAATCGGCTACCTCCGGCTCAGGATTCATGACCTACGTGGTCCCGGAAGGGCACCGGGCGGTGACCGTGGCGGTCAACGAAGTGGCCGGCGTTGCCGGCTTTCTCACCCCCAACGACCGCGTCGACGTCATCGTCACCACGCCGTTGCCGCACGACGACAAGGAAAGCATCAGCAAGATCATCCTGGAAAACGTCCCGGTACTCGCCACAGGCCAGGTGACCGACCAGAAAGCGGGCAAGCCGGCTATCGTGCCCACCGTCACACTGGATCTGCTCCCGGAAGATGCGGAAAAACTCGTGCTGTCGGCGACCAAGGGATCCCTGCAACTGCTGCTGAGAAACATCGCCGACAGCACGCAGGTGAAATCCAAAGGCGCAACCATAGGCAAGGTGTTGAGCGGCATGGACATCATGGCCACCAGGGCTGTGCCGCCGCATCCGTCTCCTTTGGTGAAAAAGAGTGAACGCAAGGCGCCCCCGGTGGTAAATGCGCCCCCTCGCCCCTCCTATACCCTGGAAATCGTCAGGGGCACCGAAAAAACATCCAGACAATATACAGAGTAGGCAGCCGCAAACACTTTATGGACCGAGGTAGCCAATGAAACTTTGCTATTCCAGCATGTACCTGTTGTCAGTCCAGATCGTAATGCTGCTCCTCTTGAACGCGGGCGCCGTCATGGCCGGCGTCCCGACAACGGTTGTCGTCAACAAGAGCATTTTGCTGAATCTGAAGAATCCGGCCCGCTTTGTCACCATCGCGGACAAGGAGATCATCGACGTGCCGGACCCGTTGAAGCGCAATCAGTTGCTGATCAACGGCAAAAAGATAGGTTCAACGAATTTGATCGTCTGGGAAGAAAACGTCGAGAAGCCGACCTTTTTCGACGTGCAGGTGGTGGGAGACCAGGAGATCATCGAGTCCCAGATCAGGGAGTACGCCCCGCGCGACGCCATCAAGGTGCAGTATGCCAAGGACACCGTCATCCTCTCCGGCACGGTGGCCAACGAGTTGACCGCCAAGAAGGCCGAAGAGATCGCCAAGGCTTACGCCGCCAAGGTGCTGAACCACATCGGCATTGACGCGCCCTTGCAAGTGCTGCTCCAGGTGAAGGTCGCGCAAGTGGACAAGACTTCCCTGAAAAAACTCGGCATCAGCGCGGTCGTCAAGGGGTCGAAGGCCGAAGGTTTCACCAACCTGGCCGGAGCTCCCAGCAACACAAGCACCTCATCGGCCCTTGGCACCAACAGCATAACCAACGGCATGAAGGGGATCGTCGGCTCCGGCTCGGGGTTGGGCTCTTTCGACCCGCTGGATGTCTTTTCGGCGGGAGTCTCTTACTTCCCGGCGGGGATCGGCGCGGTGCTCCAGGCCCTGAGCACCAAAGGCCTGGCGAAGATCCTCGCCGAACCCAACCTGCTGGTGAAAAGCGGCGAGGAAGGAAACTTCCTGGCCGGCAGCAGGATACCCTACAGCGTGCTGATCAGCACCGGAGGGGCGGCCACCAGTTCCATTGTCTTCGAAACTGTGGGGATCAAGCTAAAATTCAAACCGGAAGTCCTGGAAAACGGCCTGATCCACATAAAGATTGACCCCGCCGAGGTGAGCAGCATCGCCGGCACGCTGGCGGTCAACGGCTACCCCATCATCGATACGCGCGACGTCCACACCAGTGTGCAATTGCGCAATGGGGAAAGCCTGATCCTTGCAGGTCTGCTTCAGGAAGAGCAGATCCGGAATATGTCCAAGATACCCATGTTGGGCGACATCCCGATTCTCGGCGCCCTGTTCCGCTCGACTCAAAACGACCTAACCGAAAAAGAGCTGGTCTTCTTCATCACGCCCAAGATCATACAGGCCAGCGCCCCGGGGGTGAGAACGCCCCTGCCTACCGACCGAAAGCTCACCGCCGATGAAGCGGCTGAATTAGACTGGGTGCCGCTGGGGAAAAAATAACCCCTCCGGAGAACCAACCGCAGACAGAGGAAACCAGCAACCAAAGGACAATTTGACACACGTTCGCCTCGATCAAACCGATCGGCACGTAAGCTTGGCAGCAAAGGGACTGATAGCTATGCCTTCTCAATTTTCCATACTGGTTATCGACAAGGACAAGTTGTCCGGGGACTCCATCGTTTCCACCCTGAGGCCCTATTCCGACTCCATATCGCTGGCAGGTTCAGTCGACAGCTTCACCGACGGCGACTGCGCCATGCAAAGGAACGCGCCGAACGTGGTGTTCCTGGGAGTCGAGGAAATCGAACAAGGGATCAAGGACGTGCAATGCATCACCTTGAAATACCCGATGGTGTCGGTGATCGCCTGCTCCTCGGAAAAAAATTCCGAATGGATCCTGGCCCTGATGCGCGCGGGGGCGGTCGAATACCTGCTGCGCCCGATAGCGCAGGAGGAACTCAAGCAATCCTTGCAGAAGGTGGGCCGCTTTATCTTCAAAACGCCCTCCGAGGAGACCCCCGCCGGAGAGATCATCGCCGTGTACAATCCGATCGGCGGCATGGGCACCACCACCGTGGCGGTGAACCTTGCGGCGGCGCTCGCCGAGGAGGGGACCAAGGTAGCCTTGGTGGACCTGAATCTGGACGCCGGCGACGTCAACACCTTCCTCAACGTCAATCCGACCTACACCCTTAGCAGCGTCACCTCCAATATCGAGAGGTTGGACGCCAACTTTCTGATGAGCGTCATGACCCGCCATGCCTCCGGCCCCTTCGTGCTGACCGAGCCGCTCGAGGTGGACGAGGCCGTGTCGATTACGCCGGAGCAGGTGCGCCGTATCCTGGAATTTCTGCGAGGGACCTTCAGCTACGTGGTGGTCGATTGCGTGGGACAACTGGCGGGGTGCAATCTGGCCATCTTCGGCAGCTCCAACCTGATCCTGTTCACCACGACCTTGAGCCTGCCCGCCCTGAAGAACACCAAGCGCTACCTTACCGCCATGGGGCGCAAAGGATTCAACAGCGACCGGGTCAAGCTGGTGATCAACAGGTATCTGCCGAAGTCGGATATCCAGATCAAGGACGCGGAAAAGGTGCTGGGCTGGTCGGTGTACCAGGCGATCCCCAACGAGTACGCTGACGTGGTCGATTCCATCAACAAGGGGATGCCGGTGGTGAAACTGCTGCCCAGATCGCCGATCAGCAAGGCCATTCAGGGGCTGGCCGAGCGCGTGAAACATTAGCATCCGGGCCAGCTCGGGGCGAACACAAGGTTCGCCCCTGCCAGACACCGCGATCCCTAGGGGCGAACCTTGGCGTTCACCCGCCTCAGTGAGAGATTGCTTCGTAGGGGCGAACCTTGTGTTCGACCTCCTCTGTGAAATGCGCCGAATAGTTGCCAAAGGAGTGCAGCATGGTCATCAGTGACCCCTTCAAAATTACCAGCATACAGGCAACGGACAACGAATTCTTTCAGGACATGAAGATTCGCATCCATCGCCGCCTGATTGACAGGATCGATCTGGCGAAGATCGATTTGATGGGAAACAGCGAAGTGCTGAAAGAAATCCGCTCGGTCATAGAAGGCCTGATCATCGGGGAAGGCATCCCCCTGAACCAGATGGAGAGGGACCGCCTGATCGTGGAGATCCAGCACGAAACCTTCGGGCTCGGCCCGCTGGAGCCGCTACTGGCCGACTACCAGATTTCCGACATCCTGGTGAACAACTACTCCAAGGTCTACATAGAAAAGGCGGGCAAGCTGCAAAAGACGGACGTCTGCTTCCGGGACAACGCGCACCTGATGCAGATCATCGAGCGCATCGTCTCCAAGGTCGGCAGAAGGATCGACGAGTCCTCGCCCTATGTCGACGCCAGGCTCCCGGACGGCTCCCGAGTGAACGTGATCATCCCGCCGCTGGCCCTGGACGGCCCCGTGCTTTCCATACGCCGCTTCGGACGCGAACCGCTCGGCATGTCGGACCTGCTCAAACTCGGGACGCTGGACCAAAGAATGGCGGAGCTCTTGGAAGGAGCGGTGCAAACAAGGCTCAACATCCTGATCTCGGGCGGCACGGGAACGGGCAAGACCACGCTTTTGAACGTCCTGTCCGCGTACATACCGCAAAGCGAACGGGTGGTGAGCATCGAGGACTCGGCCGAACTCCACCTGAAGCAGGAACACGTGGTGAGGCTTGAGACCAGGCCGACCAACATCGAGGGGAAAGGCGAGGTGACCCAGCGCGACCTGCTGAAAAACGCCCTGAGGATGCGGCCGGACCGGATCATCATCGGCGAGGTGCGCGGCGGCGAGGCGCTCGACCTGCTGCAAGCCATGAACACGGGGCACGACGGCTCGCTTTCCACCGTGCACGCCAACACCACCCGCGACGCGCTGGCGCGGCTGGAAACCATGGTGCTCATGGCGGGGCTGGAACTGCCGGAAAAGGCGATCAAGGAGCAGGTAGCCTCGGCGATCAACCTGGTCATCCAGATAGTCAGGTTCTCCGACGGCACTCGCAAGATAGTCAAGCTCTCCGAGATCACCGGCATGGAAGGAAACACCATCGTCATGCACGACGTGATCGTCTACGACCAAAAAGGGATAGACCCGGAAGGCAAAGTCATCGGCCAATTCCGCGCCACCGGGGTCAGACCTCAATTCGCCCAGCGCTTCAAGGTTTTCGGTTATGAGCTTCCCCCCGGTATTTTTGAGAATTAGGAGGTAGCCGGTGCTTCTCCCTATCGCGGCGCTCGTATTCCTCTGCGTTTTCTGCTTCTTCATTGCCATCTACATGGCCATGGTGGCAAGGAACGCCTCGCCTAAAGCCGAGTTAAAAAGGCGGCTGCAGCGCATGGCAAGGTCCGGGGCAAAAGAGCTGCCGGCTGAGTTGAGGGCGGAAATCACCAGAGAGGTCAAACCGGCAGACAGGCTGTTCGCGCGTCTCCCTGTTACGCGCAATCTGGACAAAAAGCTCGACCACGCAGGGCTCAAGATCACCGTTTCGGTCTTCGTCATGATCGCCTTGGCTCTGGCGACTGCCTGCGCCGCAGTCGCCATCATGGTTACCAAATCGGCGTTATTGGGCCTGTCGGCTGCTGCAGCCATGTTGTTGTGCGCCGACGTCTTTTTAAAGTTCAAAATCGAGCAGCGCAAAGAAAAATTCACCGAACTGTTCCCCGATGCCTTGTCCATGATTTCGCGCTCCCTGAGGGCCGGCCACTCCTTCACGAGCACTATTCAACTGGTGGGAATGGAAATGCCCTCCCCAATCGGCGAGCTTTTCAAGATGGCATACGACCAGCAGTTGCTGGGGTTGAGAATGGCCGACACCTTGACGAACCTCAACGAAAGGATAGACAGCCTGGACTTGAGATTTTTCACCACGGTCATCGGCATCAACTCGGAAATCGGCGGCAACCTCTCTGAAGTGCTGGATAAGCTGGCGGTCACCATCAGAGAGCGGATCAGGATACGCAGACAGGTCCAAGTCTACACGGCGCAGGGGCGCATGTCGGGGTACGTTGTGGGGGTGCTGCCAATCGTGGCCTTTGTCGCCTTCAACTTCCTCAATGCCGACTACGAATCGGCGCTGTTCAAGGAGCCGATGGGAATATACGTATTGGTATTCGCGGCATGCTTACAGTTGCTGGGTTTATTGGTGATCAGGAATATCATAAAAATCAAGATATAGGCGAATCCATGACATATTTGATCACATTCATTGTTTTCATCTCTACCATGCTCCTGTTCGGTGCGTTGTTGTACCATGTGCTTTTGAGGAAAAGAGTATTGATGGAGAGACTGGAGCGGCTTTTCCCGGAGCAAAAACTTAAAAAGGCATCACCGGTGGAATCGGGGACATGGGCTTACAAATTAAGTCGAATTGGAGAAACAATAAAGCTGCCGGAACGGGAGCATTCCAAATACACCAAATTCCTGGTTGCCGCAGGGTACAAAAAGGAAACCGTCTATGCCTTCTTCGGCGGCAAGATACTGCTAGCCGGCCTTTTGCCTTTGCTCTATTTCGCCTTTATCGCGGGTCCGCAGCAGAGCTATTTCAGCAGCGAGGCCATGCTGATCATGGCGGGCTGCGCGATTGGCGGCTATCTGTTGCCGAGTTACTGGCTGTATGCCAAAAAGAGAAACCGGCAGACGCTTATATTCCATACACTGCCGGACTTGCTGGACCTTATGACGGTGTGCGTCGAGGCAGGACTGAGCATGGATGCCGCATTGATCAGGACCACCGAGACCCCGCAGTTCGACCAGGACCCGCTGGCCAAGGAAATACGGGTGGTGGCCATGGAAACCAGGGCCGGCAAACCGCGCATAGAAGCGCTCAAAGATATGGCCGAGCGCACCATGGTCGACGATGTCAGATCCTTTACCACCATGCTGGTGCAGACCGAGAAGTTCGGAACCAGTCTGAGCCAGGCGATGCGCACCTATGCAGATAGCCTGCGGACCAAGAGAAGGCAGATCGCCGAAGAGGCCGCCGCAAAAACGACGATCAAGATGATCTTCCCGCTGGTACTGTTCATTTTTCCCGCACTGCTGGTAGTTATCTTAGGTCCGGCACTCATCCAGATCGGCAAGATCTTCAAATGATCAAGTCGAGACACAGGACATTTGGGAGCTAAATAACTTATACGCGAGGAGGTGATCCCATGAAAGTCGATTTCAACACGTTTATTCTGCTGGTCATATCGGTACAACTGGCCCTCAGCTACGTCAGGCAGGGGAAGAAGTGAAAACAGGTTCCCTTGCCGGCGTTATCTGGACGATGCCGGCAAGGGTTCCCCCACTGTCATCAACCGGACCGCTCCGGTGCTCATAAAAGTACAGATATTCGTGTCGAACGTCTTTCTGAAGCACTAGCAGGGGCTTTCAATCTAGGGGGGGTTATGCGTCGCTATAAAATAGTCGAGTTTGTGATATGGATGGTCGCGATATGTGCATTAGCTGGTTGCGGAGGCTCCAGTGGCTCCTCTGCAACTGATCCGTTCGCCAAAAGCTCGGCCAGCACCGACCCCGGCACAGGGACCATATTCGGCAATATTTCCACAGCAACCGGAAAAACCGGCATCACTTTGACAGCCGACCGCACGTCCGTAGACGTGGACAATGGCCAGGTCTTGGTAACGGCAAAAGTTGTCTGCAACGGTCTACCCGTTGCAGGGGTACCGGTCACCTTCAACATCGTAGCCCCACTCAACGGCCCGGCTACCATCGAAGCTGGGCGGACCACCGTAACCACCGACTCCAACGGGGTGGCGATCACCCGCATTACCACTGGCAACACCCTTTCCACCACGAACGTGATTGTCTCTGCCACGACCACAATCGGCAATAAATCCACCACCGCCAACACTACCTTTCAGATCGTGCGCGGCACCGGCGTGATCGCAGTTGGGGACATCCCGGTTAAGAGCTTTACAATTGACCCCAGCGTTGCCGCGGGTGTCGCGTTTCAACAGCAAATTCCAGTCAAACTGACGGACTCAAACGGTTACCCGCGGGTGGGCGCGCCCGTCACCATATCCGTCTTCACAAAGTCAGGCACATCATCAGTCGCCTTCAGCCAGCCCACCGTCAGCACGGATTCAAACGGTACTGCCATTTTCAACGCAACCGTTACCATGACGGCTCCTTTTCCCGGTTTAACCACTGTGGATTCCATCGTTTTCAAACTAGTAACCGCCGATGCTAACCCTGTTGTGGCATATGCCGCCGGTGCCTATTCTGTAACGTCAAGCACCCCGACGACAACCGAGCCGAGCATGATTTTGACAACAGACCGCACAGCCTACGATGTCAATGACGGTTCCGTAATGGCCACGGCTAAAATCGTCAAGAATGGTGCGCCAGTTTCCGGTGCTTCGGTTACTTTCAGCGTAGTAGCGCCGAACAACGGCCCGGCAACCATCGAAGCCGGGCTCACAACAGTTACCACTGATTCCAACGGCATGGCGGTTACCAGAATAACAACGGGAAGTGTTTCATCAACTACCAACGTTATTGTCAGTGCATCGTCTACCGTGGGAAGCCTGACTCTTAACGCTACCGCGACCTTCCAACTTGTGGCGAATTTGATTACACAGCCAAACCTAACTCTGACAACCGACAGTGCTATTTATGATAATAATGGGACAGTAACCGCTACAGCCAGAATCGTAAAGAACGGCGCCGCTGTTACAGGCAAGCCGGTAACATACTCCGTGCTTTCCGGTGGCAACATAGTAACCGTCGGCTATTATACTCCGCAGACTGATAGAAGCGGCACGTCCATTGCTACTCTTACGGTTTCAAGTAATTTAAAGTCAACAACCAACATAATAATTCAAGCATCCGTTACTATAGATGGCATTGAATACATCGATTATGCCCAGTTCCAAGTCAAGGGCTATGACCCGTCCGTGCCGCCTCCGCCTACCGTCAATATAACGTTAACTGCCGACAAGTCGCAAGTGGACGTCAATAACGGGACCGTCATGCTCAACGCGAACCTTATCTGGGGAGGCGACTATCTTTCTACTCGAACGGACGGCAAACAATCCGTCAACCTTAGTGGGTCCTATATGGCTAATCAGCCGGTAACCTTCACTGTACATCCAGAGGGGGGGCCGGCAACGATAGTAGGGTCAACGCTAACGACTGACAGTAACGGCAATGCCAAAGCAATTTTTTCCGCCGGGAATGCACTGTTGACAACGAATATCATCGTGGAGGCATCAACCGACATCCGCGAAGTTGACGCTGACGGCAACCCAAAGATCGGTACTGACGGCAAACCAATACTCGACACGTTCCGGGCTTATACAACAATCCAAATCGTGCGCGGCGGGGGGGTCATCATGTTTACCAGCGCTGCCGGCTTAGAGCCCGGCGGCCAAGTAAATATACTTACGCCGGTGACCGAAGAAGTGGACTCTTCCTTAGGGTTGAATTGGCAATACCAACAGTTGATTCCCTTCAAGGTGACCGACTCCAACAGCAATCCGCGGGTAGGAGTGCCAGTAACCATCTCAGTGTACAGCATCAGCACCCTAAACCCGGATGATGTGAAAGTAGATTTTCTGGTTCCGCCGGTAACTGAAGCAACGCAGCAGACGATAACCACTGACTCCGCCGGTCAAGGGATATTCAACGCAAGAATTAATGTCGGGAACCCGCCAGCAGGTGGAGCTATTACAGTTGCAGTAGTTTTCAAAGCAGTGACCAACGATCCTATTCCAGTCACTGCATACGTCGGGAATACGTATACATTCAAGGGGAAGGCTCCGACAGCGCCATAAGAGGGCTGCGGGGGAACGGAAGCTAAGGTTACATGTGGACGATGTTGTCATGTGATAAGAACCGGATTCACTAAGACAGGAGGGCATCATGCGAAGAACCATCATCTTGGCAATTACCTTCACTCTCGTCGCAGGCACCGCCCTGGCCGACACTCTGGACGGCAGGCTCGGCTTCACCGGCAAGGCGGGAGCCTACATCCCATTGCACGACAACTTCATCAGCGGCGGTTCGGGTTCGAAGCCCGGACTCGTTGCCGGCGGCGGCCTGATCTACGGCTTTGGCAAAAATCTCGCCGCGGAAATCGACGTGAACCACGCGCTGAGCCTCGATGTAGCGGTAAACGGGGCGAAATCCTTCGAAGCAACCATCACTGACGTGGCGCTCGGCGGGCAGTATCGTCTCGCCTCCGGCAACCGCCTTGTTCCCTTCTTTGGCACCGGCCTCGACTTCATCAAGGGAACACTTAAAGCCGTCAACGGAGCCGAGTATGACATGGACTGGACGGTGGGCGGCCATGTGAGCGCCGGAGTCGACTATTTCGTTACCAGCAGCATTGCCTTCACCGCGGAGGTGAGAGGAGTCCTTGCCGCCAAAGGGGACATAAACAGCGCAGGCACGAAGGTGGGCGAATACGACCCCAAGAGCTTCATCGGCACGCTCGGCATCCGGTTGATTCTCCCGCCAAGCTCCTCGTGGTGAAATGAGGGCTATTAACCGAACTTCCGGCAAAGAGTTGGCCGGCAACCTCTGGCTCGCGGAAACTTTTTTGTCGCGGGCAAAAGGGCTTCTCGGCAGGCAGGCCCTTTCCCGTGGAGAGGGCTTGCTCATCAGGCCATGCAAAGGTGTTCATACCTTGCTGATGAAGTTCCCCATCGACGTCATCTTTCTGGACAGGCAAAGCCGCATCATTGGGACCATCGTCAATCTAAGGCCACACCGAATAACTAAAATTATGTTGAAGGCCGCAAGCGTGATTGAGTTGCCGGCGGGCACAGTGCAGGCATCAGGTGCTGCTGTCGGCAATGTAATTGACATTGACTGACTATTGCAATCGCATCCATTTTTGTCATACCGAATCCGGTATTGCCAGAAATGGATCAATCCCGGCCATCATAAGCCATTGGAATTAGCATTTATGGAAAACACCAACTCCTCCGGATCAAGGTTCATCCCGTCTATTGCTGATCTGTTCTTCGTAATGACCTTTTTCTACCTGTTTTTCTGCGGCAAATCCGGGTTGCTCGGCGACGGCGACACGGGCTACCATATCCGCGCCGGCGAGTACATTATACGCACGCACTCGATTCCCAAATTCGACATATTCTCCTTCCACACCCCGGCCCTCCCTTGGACAGCCCACGAATGGCTCTCCGAAGTAATCATGGCCGTCATTCACAGTATGTTCGGATTGTCGGGCGTGGTCGCGTTTTTCGCCTTTCTACTGTCGCTAACTATCTATTTGTTATTCAAAGTATTGAGGACATACCGGACGAACATCCTGATTGCAATTGTAGTAATGATCCTCGTCTTCAACTCGACACAGATACACTGGCTGGCAAGGCCTCATGTATCTTCATTCTTACTGATGATCACCTATCACTACCTGCTGGAATCATGGCATTGCGGCAAAACGAACAGACTTTATCTCCTGCCTCCGATCATGCTCCTGTGGGTCAATCTGCATGGAGGATACCTGGGCGGCTTCATCCTTTTAGGCGCTTATCTGGTCGGCAACTTGGCCAGCATGCTGTCCGCGCCTCCCGCAGATTGCGAAGTCCGTCGACAGCAACTAAAGCAACTGTCCATTACCATACTGGCTTGTCTGGCCGCCTGCCTGCTCAATCCCCAAGGCTATAAGATCCTGCTGTTCCCGTTCAAACTGGTATCCGACAGATTCATCATGGATCACATCGGCGAATTTCTATCCCCTGATTTTCACGAATGGATGCCGTTCAAGTATCTGCTGTTGCTGCTCATTGCGGTTTTGGCAGCATCGAGAAAGAACATAGAGATTACCGAACTGGTGCTAATCCTGATATTCACCAACATGGCGCTGTACTCGGCCCGATACATCCCGCTCTTCGCGCTCATCACCGCGCCAATACTGACCCGTAAGGCCGATGAAGCAAAGGGTATGGTCAGCGGCAAGCTGGCAGATTTTTTCAGGAAACGATCGGAAAACGTGGCCCGCGTTGATGCCCGGGCAAGAGGTTTTTTCTGGCCGGCAGCGGCTGTCATTATCGTCGCGGCGGCGATAGGCAGCGGGCGATTTCCGCACCAGTTCGACGAGCGGATCAAAGCTGTTGCCGCTTGTGAATTCCTGATGAAAGAAAGGATTACCGGCAACATGTTCAACAACGATGAGTTTGGAGACTATTTCATCTATCGGGGTTTTCCTGCATACAGAGTCTTTATGGACGGCAGATCGGATATGTATGGCGCGGAGATGCTGAAAGAATATTACAAGGTCATTCACTTCGAACAAGGATGGGAAACCATTCTCGATAAGTATCGGATAACCTGGATTTTTTTCGATTCCAACTCCATCCTTTCGCGCTATCTGCTCAATGACAGCAAATGGGCGCTGATTTATTCCGACAAAGTAGCCAATATTTTTGTCCGAAAGCTGCCTCAATACAGAGAGTTGATCGAAAAGTACCGCACGGTAAAGCCCGCAGTATTCTAGGCAGGCACATACATCATGAGCAAACAAAGCACGCACTGCAATAGAGACCGCTACGACCCGATCTGGGCTCTCTACGCCTCCCTTTTGCTGCACGCGCTGCTGATCTTTGTGTTGAGCGACATCTCGGATCTGGATCTCAAGATAGGAAGCGAAGCCCGCCTGGATATCCTGTGGCTGACACCATCGTCTCTACCCTCGGCACCGACATCCGCCGTCAACACTACCGAGGTTAAAACCCGCCCCGACCTTCCAACGTCGCCTGTTGCACTGCCTGAATTTGCAGGCCGGCAGGAACCGCCACCAGACAAATCGGAATCAACCTCAGATCTCAAGATAGCAGCGGCCGATGCGGTAGGGCAAATGAAACTGGCGACCGTGGCCGCGACTGAGCGCGTACCACTGGTGCTCGCCAAAGAGGTCGATTCCGGCGATACGCGCGTGAGGCCGCAGTCGGCCTCCGCGGCGGTGCATGGTGCACGGGAAAAAGCTCCGTCTCGCGCCTCCTCCTCCTCCTCCTCCTCCTCCTCCTCCTCCGCCACCGCCTCCGCCTCCGCACCCGCACCCGCACCCGCACCCGCTCCCGCTCCCGCTCCCGCTCCCGCACCTGCACCCGCTCCCGCACCTGCACCTGCACCTGCACCTGCACCTGCACCTGCACCCGCACCTGCTCCTGCACCCGCACCCGCACCCGCACCTGCTCCTGTACGAGTACCACCGCTCATACCGCCCAAACCGCGTCAACTGGCACGACAAGTGACCAAGCCGCAAACTTCCCCGGCTCAGCTGAGTTCCCCAGCCCAGCAGAGTCACAGCGGCAAGGCATTGACTCCCACCCCAAAGGCCCTCCCTCCACGTCCAACCGCGAAGGCCAGCGCAGCACCTCCCGCCGCAAAAACGGCCGTCCCGTCCGCGACAAAAGCCACCCTCCCCCCCGCCAAAGCCACCGCCCCCTCGGGCGACCTGGCCACCGCCCCAGCCGGCGACCAAGCCAAGGTCCCCTTGGTCGCGAAGGGCGATGCTAAACCGAAAGCGTCCGAGAAACCGCCCGAGACCAGGGGCATCGTCGTCCCCTCCATCCATGGCGATCTCAAAGTGGTCATTACAGGCAACAGCGGCATCAAGCTCTCGGTCGCCTTCAGGGAATACCCCAAAGCGCGCAGAAATAGGGTGCAAACCCGCTCGGAGGCCCGACGCGAGCTAAAGATCGCGCCGGTTTTTGCCCAGACTCGGCCGGACGCAAGGGAGGCGGTGATCGAGACGACGCGGGAAGGAATCTACCTGTTCAGCGCGGAATCAGAGCACGGAGAGCCGGCAAAAGCGACGTTTACCTTGAAAGTATTCGAAATGAGCGCAAGGGAAAAGGTAACTGCAATCGGCAGTCGGACCGTCTCAACCAAAGCCGTGGTGACCAAGATTTTAATGCCGGAAGGCATAGTCTGGGATGACGATTCCGCCTTCACCGGCAGCCTCGATGACTCGGACAGCACCACCAAGTTCAACGCTCAGACCGGTTTGTACTGGAAGGAGTACAACGATTGAGGGTCGGCGCAAACGTTGCGTTTCACGGTACACCCGTTCAACACAACCTACGATTGAACTTGCGCGAACAACGACGGATCTGACAATTAATTGCCCCCGCCGCGCCCGACTTGTGCTAATCTGCGGCTGGCACGGCACGGGAATCTGCCTACCCTCGCAACGGGGAGCTGATTTCATTGCCGGCGAAGCGGGGATAAATGGCATCGATCAAGAGCGGGACCAAAAGATTTCGGCAGATTAACTACGCTTTTTTCGCGGCGGGGTTTGTTACTTTCATCACGCTTTACGACGTGCAGCCGCTGCTGCCTGTCTTTTCCAAAGAGTTCGGGGTTCCTGCGGCGCTGGGGAGCTTGCCTCTGTCGGTTACCACCTGCACGCTGGCGGTCGCCATGCTCATCGCCGGCACCATTTCGGAAACCTTCGGGCGCAAGCGGGTGATGGTGGTCTCCCTGATCCTCACCTCCCTGCTGGCGCTGCTCACCTCCATGACTCACACGCTGTACGCGCTGCTCGCGCTCCGACTGCTGCAGGGGTTGGCGCTGGCGGGACTGCCGGCGGTTGCCATGGCCTACCTGAGCGAGGAGATCGCTCCGGCCTCGCTCAGCTCCGCCATCGGACTGTACATCAGCGGCAACGCCATCGGCGGCATGAGCGGCCGCATCTTCACCGCCACCATGACTGAATTCGTCTCCTGGCGCGCGGCGCTCGGCAGCATCGGCGCCTTCTGCCTGGTTTTGAGCCTCTATTTCGCCAAGTCCCTCCCACCTTCGGCCAACTTCAGCCGACGCCCCTTTGCCGCCCGCTACCTGTTCAGCTCGCTGTGGAAACAACTGCAAGACCCGGGGCTGCTCTGCCTCTACGGCCTGGCCTTCCTGGTGATGGGATGTTTCGTGACGCTCTACAACTACATCACCTTCCGATTGCTGGCCCCTCCTTACTCGTTGAGCCAGTCGCTGGTGAGCTGGATTTTCCTGGTTTATCTGCTGGGCTCTTTCTGTTCATCCATGGTAGGACGCCAGGTGGAGCGGTTCGGGCGCAGCCGCATGCTCCTCGTCACCATGAGCACCATGGGGCTGGGTGCGCTGGTCACGCTTTCGCACAGCGTCGGCGTTATCGTCGCCGGGATCGCCATCTTCACCGGCGGATTTTTCGGCGCCCACACCATAGCCTCCAGCTGGGTCGGCATCAGGGCTCACACGGCAAAGGCCCAGGCCGCTTCGCTCTACCTGTTCAGCTACTATCTGGGTTCCAGCGTTTCCGGCACGGCCGGGGGGCTATTCTGGACCTCCTACGGCTGGCACGGGGTGGTGTTGCTGATACTGGCGCAACTTGCCCTCGGGCTCTGCCTTTTCAAGCGGCTGGCCAGGCTCTCCGAGACCGACTGCGCCCTGGCGACTTCGATCACCATCCCCAGCGCCTTTCGCAGTTGAACCTTCGTCAACACCCCTCCGCATCCCTCCGATACCTGTCGCTCACGAACTTGATGTGATCCCGCAGCACATAGAGGTTCTCCGCGAAAGCCAGCGGCATCTTCATCTTGTTCACCTCCAGCTCGATGTCGTCCAAGCGCTTGAGCAACTCGGCCCTCTCATCCGGAGAAGGATTGGCGAGGATCGCTCTCTCGATGGCGATCAGCAGGCCGTACCAACGGTAGATGCGCGACCTGACGCGCCAGTTGTACAGCGCCGGCACCAGCTTTAGCCCGGGAATCAACAACACGACGATCGGCACGAACACCACGAGCGTCCTGTTCACGAGGCTTGCCCACTCAAAGGGGAGGACGCTGTAGAGAAAGTCCTTGCGGCCGGAACTGTAGAAGTGTCTGGCGTCGGAACTTAAGGGAAACTCGTGTTCCAGGGGGGCCGGGAACTCGCCCGCGTGCTGCATGAGCGTGGCCTTGCCGTGCACCTCGCGCGCCGCTTCGATCAACAGATCGGACAGCGCCGGATGCAAGGTATGGCGCGCCACCAGTTCCACGGTCGGGCCGATCAGATGAATGTCCTGCGGCGGCACGTTCTTGCCGAAGTCGAACCCTCCCATGGGGAGATCGAGCTTCACCAGATAGGGGAAACGGCGCGAATAGGCGTCGGCCTGCGGGAAGTCCATCAGCCGGATTCCCGGCGTCCACAATAACTTGCGCATCACCGGCGGCGTGGCGGAATCCCCCATCAAGAAGGCGGCGTCTATCTTGCCGTCCAAAAGAGACTGCGACGCCTCGTCCCCGGAGATGTTGAGGAGCTGGGTGGCGCCGCCGGGCTGGATGCCGTTCGCCTTCAGCAGAACCAGGGCCAGCGCGTGGGTTCCGCTCCCCTCGGGACCGATGGCGAGCCGCTTGCCGTTCAGTTCGGCAAGGGTCCTGGCCGGCGCCTCGGCCCGGTAAAAGAGCGCCAACGGCAGGTGAAACATGCTGCCGAGGGAAACCAACCGATCCAGGTTCATCCCCTCGGACACGCCGCTTTGCACGAAGCCGATGTCGACCTGCACCTTGGGATTTGCCAGCTTGCGCAAGTTGTCCAGAGAGCCTTCCGAAGGGAGTACCTTCAGTTTGACCCCGTTGCGCGCCAGGATCTTCTGGTACTTCTGGGCGGTCAGCTGAAAATTGCTCCCCGCAGGGCCGCTGGTAATGGTGATGGTGTCGGGCGGCGCGGGGCGGACGAACAGGTAAGCGATCACGATGACGATCAGGGTGATCAGCACCATCGGACCCGCGGTGATCAGCAGGTCCCGCACCGAAACCCCTATGAAACGCGCCATGGGCCGGACCGAGGCCAGCTCCTGAAATCTGTTTTTTGCCATTGAATTCCCCCGCTAAACGTCTTGACGTCTAAAACGTATGAATGCTACGGTTAAGCATGGCCACCTATAAATGTGACTAAACCCCGAAAAGCCGTCCTCCTTGCCCCGAGCAGGTTCCCGCCAGAAGAAAACCGCTGCTTTTCCCCTGAATAAACTCCATATACGCTAGATACTCCTGTTTTATGACATAAGTCAAGGTTGCGCCGCCAGATTGCAGGTAAGGTCGCCACATGGAACGCAGCAAACGTAGAACATGGACACTCCGCCTTGCTTTGATGAGGCAAACAAATAACCGCTTTCAATAAATCGATAGGCATAGGGGAACTGGATGAAGAACAGAATCAAAAGCTGGCTCGGGTTTTCGACACCAACAACTAACGCTGCACACAAAGGAGAAGAAATTATGGAAAACATGTTTTGCTATCAGTGTGAACAGGCTGCAAACGGCGGATGCTCCAAAGTAGGCGTCTGCGGCAAGAAACCGGACGTGGCCGCTTTACAGGACCAGTTGGTCTACTCCATGAAAGGTATCGCCTTTTGGGCACACAAGGCCCGTGAAAAGGGAGCCAAAGACACCGGCATCGACCGCTTCATGCTGGACGGCCTCTTCACCACCGTCACCAACGTTGACTTCGACGCCGAAGAGATCGCCAAACTGGTGCGCGACGCGGCCAAGAACCGCGACAAGGCTCAGGCGCTCTTCGAGACGGCCAACGGCGGCCCCTTCACCGGCGAAGTCCCCGCGGCAGCGAAGCCCTTTGTTACGGGCACGACCGCGGAACTGATCGCCCTGGGCGCCCAGCACGGCGTGAAAGACGACTCCATCGATCCGGACGTCAAGTCGGTTCAGGAGATCATCATTTACGGCATGAAAGGGTACGCCGCCTACGCCCACCACGCGCTGGTGATCGGCCTTGAGAACGACGAGATCTACGCCTTCACCCATCAGGGACTGGCGGCGACGCTGGACAAGAGCCTGGGACTGATGGACTTTGTCGGCCTCTCCATGGAGTGCGGACGCATCAACCTGGCCGCCATGCAGCTGCTCGACAAGGCCAACACCGACAGTTTCGGCCATCCGGTGCCGACTCCGGTTGCGCTGGGCACCAAGGCGGGCAAGGCGATCCTGGTCTCGGGCCACGACCTGCGCATGCTTGAGGAGCTTTTGAAGCAGACCGAAGGGAAGGGGATCAACGTCTACACCCACGGCGAAATGCTTCCCGCCCACGGATATCCGGGCCTCAAGAAGTACGCGCACCTCGCCGGCAACTTCGGCGGCGCATGGCAGGATCAGGCCAAGGAATTCCAGGATTTCCCCGGCGCCATCATCTTCAACACCAACTGCATCCAGCGCCCGGCCGAAAGCTACAAAGACCGGCTGTACACCTGGGGCCTGGTGCAGTGGCCCGACGTCAAGAACATCGCCGGCTGGGATTTCTCTCCGGTGGTCGAGAAGGCCTTGTCGCTTCCGGGCTTCGCTGAGAACCCCGGCAAGGACATCCTCACCGGCTTTGGACACAACGCAGTGCTGGGCGTGGCCGACAAGGTGATCGCTGCGGTCAAGGCCGGACAGATCCGCCACTTCTTCCTGATCGGCGGCTGCGACGGCGCCAAGAGCGGCCGTAACTACTACACCGAGTTCGCCGAAGCCGTGCCGGCCGACTGCGTCATCCTGACCCTTGCCTGCGGCAAGTTCCGCTTCAACAAGCTCGACTTCGGCGACATCGGCGGCATTCCGCGCCTTTTGGACATCGGCCAGTGCAACGACGCCTACTCGGCCATCCAGATCGCAGTGGCGCTTGCCGGCGCCTTCGAGTGCGGCGTCAACGAGCTGCCGCTCTCCTTCATCCTCTCCTGGTACGAGCAGAAGGCAGTGGCGATCCTCTTGACCCTGCTGCACCTGGGCATCAAGAACATCAAGCTCGGACCGACCCTGCCGGCGTTCGTCACCCCGAACGTGCTGAACTTCCTGGTCGAGAACTTCAACATCGGCCCGATCGGCACCGCCGAAGGCGACCTGAAGCAGATCCTCGGCTAAACCGGAAAACCGCATAACCAAAAAAACGCGGGCCCTGAGATGCATCGGGGGCCGCGTTTTTTTATATCTTGCTCCGTGGCGAAACGCCTTGCTTTTCGTAGGTTGCGTTGAACGGGTTTTTCGTGAAACGCAACATTGCTCCGGAGCCACGGCAGCAACTCCGTCGCTACAATGGGAACGTCGCGTTTCGTGCCTCAACGCGACCTACAGACTACAGACCTACAGAACTCCGCGGCGTAACGGTTCTCAGTCTTCCAGCTTCGCTACCAAGGTGATGTTGGCCTTCAGCAGCTGCGAGACCGGACAGTTGGCCTTGGCGTCCTGAGCGATGGCCTCGAACTGGCTCTGGGAGATCTTGGGTACCCGCGCCGAAGTCTCCAAATGGACTGCCGTTATCCTCCAGCTCCCTTCGACGTTCTCCAGATCAAGCGAGGCGCCGGTCCTGATTCGGGCCGGCTCAAAGCCCGCCTTGCCAAGCCCCGCCGATAGCGCCATGGAAAAACATCCGGCGTGCGCCGCCGCAATCAGTTCCTCCGGGTTGGTGCCGCGCTCTTCGGCAAAACGAGTTCCAAAGGAATAGGCGGTGTCACTGAGCACGCCGCTTTGGCTGGAAATCACGCCTTTGCCTTCTTTGAGCGAACCGTTCCATACTGCTGAAGCTGTCCTTTTCATGATATTTCTCCTTTTGTCGGTGAAGAAAATCAGCGGCTACGGTGAAGATCTTTACTCCTCCTATGCTAATACTATCGGTCGAATAATGGCAGCCTTTTTTCGCGCCTCCCCGCCTCGCCGAACTGCGCATCACCCCTTTAATATCGATCAGTTACCTGTTTCGTCCCTACTGCGGGCAGCGATCCGTGATGACGCCCAGATCCGTGGAGCGCTCAAGCAGAGAACTCCCCGGCGCCAATCCGAACTCCTTTCCCGGCTCCAAAGTGGTCACGGCCGCCATGCCGATGATCTTCGTCCGCTCCTCGCCTTTGCCCTTTACCCGGATCGACCAGGCATCGTGGAAGACCAACGGATGCCCCTCTTTATCCACCCCTACGTAGAGCATGATGTGCCCGGGTTTGTGGAGCAGCGTCAGAAAGGGCCGGCCCTTTTCCCGAATCAACTCCCTCTTCGCCTCCGGCGCCAGCGCCGCCAACTCATGACGGCGCGGAATGGATTCGATCTGGTCGGTGGAGGTGCGCGGCAGCCAGATTCCGAAAGGGAGAAAAAAATCCCGCAGCATGGCCGAGCAGTCCCGCAGTCCGTAAATTTCACCCCACCCGTAGGGCTGCCCCAGCAGTTGGTTGCCGATCATGGCGATCTTTTCGCCGTTGAACGGCAGCGGAAAGGGTGCGGCTGCCTCGCGGGGTATCCGGCTGATCCGGCTTTCCGCCTTGCCCCCCTCCCCCGCCGAAGCGACGGAAACGTCCCACCCGTTTTCATCCGCGCGCACGACCGGCAAAATCGTGCCGATCTTGGCTCGGTAGGTGCCGACACCCTTGCCGTCGGCTACCGAGGTGTAATCCCTGACGATCACCAGGTGAGGCCCCTGCATCCAAGATTCTCTGAAGGCGGCATCCACCAGTGCCACGTCGCGCGCCTCGATCCAGCCGGTCGAGTAGCCGGTTTCGACGAAGAACCAGACGCCGTCCCGCGACGCGTGCAGCACCTTCAGGGGCTCGTTCAGTTTCACCTGCGGATAGGAAAGCATGTCGAAGGGCTCGTCCTCGGCCCCTTCGAAGAGGGGAAGATAGCTCGGCAGGCCGCGCAAATGAGCCGGAGCCACCGCGATGGCGGCATCTTTTCGAGACGGGAATCCGGCCAGCGCACAGTTGTCAAAAAGTTCCTGCATCTGCTTGCGGCCGACCTTGCGCTTGTTCACGCCGTACCAATCATGCCCTCCCTCCTCCCTCATGACATGCTTGGAATCCGCGATATCGAAGAGAGGAGCGGATGAGGTCCAGGGGGCGAAGAAGCGCCGATGGAATTCCTCCTGCAACTGCGTCCGGCAGCGATCTCCCGGATCCAAACGGTCCCCGGCCGCCGCGGCGAGGCCGTCTAACTGCTGAGGTATGCGACGCAGATCCTGGATTTCGGGGCCGCCGAGGGGGGGAGCGGCCTCAGCCGGCTCCGTTTCCATTTCCACGCGAGGGGCGCAGGTAGGGCAACTCTCTTGGACAAGGGGAGCGGCGACTTCGCTGCGCCCTTTGCCGAGCAGGCTGCAGCCGGTAAGCAGCAGAGCGAGGCAGATCGTTCCCGCGGCGAGCGATCCCCGCCTACGGGTCTTGTCGGTCCTATCGCAATGTCTATGGGTCGTCCCGATCTTATCGATCATCATGGCTTCCTCCAAAGTCGCAGCGATATAGTATAAAGCTTTATTTCTTGCTGGAGCGGAATTAATCGCACTGAATGTAAAGATTGAGAGAGGGCGGATCGCCTCAGCTAGAGGTCAGACGAGAGGTATTTTCAGGAGCACAACAGCTCGGGCATGCCTATCGCCCTTTTTGCAGAGGTTATTTCTTCTCCGGGTCGGGTTCCGCCAAACTGTCGCAAATTACCTTTTTGCTGCCTTGCATGTCGGAGTATTTGAAGCCGCCGCCAAGGGTAGTGGGTGAACAGACGTTGTCGGGAGAATTGGCGTTCACCAGGCATATTGAGCAGGTAACGGTCGGGTTATCCGTCAGTTTCTCGACCTCCTGAACCATTCCTTTGCTGTGCAAAACACAGATGTGCTGGTCGTGCTTCTCCGTGCAGATGCATTTTTCCTTGGATTCCATGCCGGGTATCCTCCTGCGGATTTTCAACGTCGTGCAAGCGGCTTCGAATCCAGGGGGACAGGCACCGCGTTCCGCGGAGCCAGTCCCCTGTGGTAGGGCCAGAGAAACAGGCTATCCCTTTTGGAAGGCGCTGTCACCCAAAAACCGGCAGTTCGGCAACCGGCAGCCAACCGGCAGGCAACCGGAAGCCAACCGGCAGGCAACCGGCAGGCTCAGCGGTGCGGCTTCGGCTTCTTCTTCAGTTTCAGAGATTCCTTCAGCCGCTTCTCCGCCTGGGCAATCAGCATCTGGTGCGTTCCTTCGCCGCTTTCTCCCTCGGCCGGATGGCGCTGGATGTAGCTGCCGTCGGACTGCATGTCCCAAGCCGAGCGCCGGTCCGCGTCGTAGCAGTCGAAAATCTTGCGCAGCTCTTGAGTCAATTCCGGGTCGGCCACCGGGCAGAGAATCTCCACCCGCGCCTCAAGATTGCGCTTCATGGCGTCGGCTGAGGAGATGAAATATTCCTCCGCGCCGCCGTTTTTGAAATAGTAGATGCGGGCGTGTTCCAGGAAACGCCCGACGATGCTGACCACGCGGATGTTGTCGGATACCCCGGCGATGCCGGGCCTGAGCCTGCAGGTGTCGCGCACGTAAAGGTCGATCTTCACCCCCGCCATGGAGGCTCGGTAGAGCGCCTTGACGATGTCGCCGTCCTCAAGCGCGTTCATCTTGAACTGGATCAGCCCGCCGCCGCTTTCGGCATGCAGCGCGACCTCCCGCTCGATCCGCATCAGGAGCGCCTTTTTCAAAAGCCTGGGTGCGGGCACGATGGCCCGATAGTTGCGCCTGGCCGTGAAACCGGTGGTGAGGTAGTTGAAAAGCTCGGTAACGTCCTGGGCGATGGTGTCGTCGCAGGTGATAAGCCCCACGTCGCTGTAGATGCGCGCCGTCTCGGCGTGATAATTGCCGGTGCCGATGTGCACGTAGCGCCGCAATCCCTGAAAATCCTGCCGAACGACCAGGGTCACCTTGCAATGAGTCTTCAGCCCCACCACGCCGTAGGTCACGTGGATGCCGGCCTCCTCCATCTGCTCCGCCAGGCGGATGTTGGTGGCCTCGTCGAAGCGCGCCTTCAATTCCACCACCACCGCCACCTGCTTGCCGTTTTGGGCCGCCTGCAGCAGCGCCTCGATAATGCGGCTCTGGCTGGAGGTCCGATACAGGGTCATCTTGATGCCGCGCACCTTGGGATCGGTGGCCGCCTCCCGCAGAAAGCGCTCCACCGTGGTGGAAAAGGAGACGTAGGGGTGCTGCAAAAGGACGGACCCGGAGTCGCGAATGGTGTGGAAAATGTTGCGGGTGGTCAGGAGCTGGGGGTGATCGATCGGGTGGTGCGCCGGATCGTGCAGGCGCGGGTAGTCGAGTCTGGAAAGCTCGAACAGGTCCCGCATGGCCAACATGCCGATCACCTCGGCCACGTCGTTGGCCTCGTCCAGTTCCAACTCGGCAGCCAGCCGTCCCCGGTGCAGCGCCTCCATCCCCTCGCCGATCTCCAGGCGAACGATGGGAGCGAAGCGGCGCTCTTTCAGCTCGCTCTCGATCATCGCCATCAGGTCGTCGGCCTCCTCCTCGTCCTTTTCCGTGTTGGCGTTGCGGGTGACCCGGAAAATCTCGCAGGCGACGATGTGCATCCCCGGGAAGAGCATGTCCAGGTTGTTCATCATCACCTCTTCCAGCGGGATGAAATGGTCTCCCTTGCCGACCCGGATGAAACGCGGGGAGCCCAGGCCTACCGGCACCTTGACCCGGGCAAGCGACACCTCGCGGGCCTTCGGGTAGCGCAGCGTCACCAGCAGGTTCAAAGAGAGGTTGGAGATGAACGGGAAAGGATGGGCGGGATCGATGGACTGCGGCGTCAACAGCGGGTAGATGTTGGTGTAGTAATGCTCGCGCAGATGCTTCTTTTCTTTGGCGGTGAGCGTCTGATAGCTCTCGATGACGATCCCTTTTTGTTCCAAGAGCTCGCGCACCTGATTGAAGGCTTCCCGCTTGCGCGCATGAATCTCGCGTATCGAGGCGTGGCACTCGATCACCTGCTGACGCGGCGTGCGGCCGTCCAGCGTCAGGTCGTGCATGCCGGCGCCGATCTGCTGCTTGAGTCCCCCGATTCGCTTCATGATGAATTCGTCGAGGTTGGCGCTGACGATGGCGACGAACTTCAACCGCTCCAATAAAGGCGTCCGCTCGTCGATCGCCTCATGCAGCACGCGGCGATTGAACTCAAGCCAGGTCAACTCGCGGTTCAGATACCATTCGCTATCGCCAAGATCGATCTGCCCTTCGTTCGGCAGCGCCGTCTCCATGTCCTCGGGCGAAAGCTGCTTGCCGGGCTTCAGTTTTGCGAGCTTTGTCTTCGCCGTTACCGACTTTGGCTTCGCCGTTGCCGACTTTGGCTTCGCCGTTGCCGACTTTGGCTTCGCTGTTGCCGACTTTGGCTTCGCTGCTGCCGACTTTGGCTTCGCCGTCTTCAGCTTTAAAAGCTTGGTTTTGTCAGCTTTGGGTTTGAGTGCTTTAGGCTTCTCAATTGCGGGAGGCGACGGCATAGGATCCAGTTCGGGAAGTGGTTCTTGCCGTTTAATCGTCTTTGTCTCAATCACCGGGTATCTCCGAATGCTTACACTCAATCACCTGCTGTCTACTAAATGCTCACACTGATCCGTATTCTGACACCATTACGAGATAAAGGCAATCAGGATGAAAAGCAGTGGTCACTACTGACAGTAAAATTTCTATCTAGTGAGCAGCTGCGAATTAGTGATTGGAGGGTTGAGTTAAAGGCAAGGGACAAAGCAAAGCCCCTGATCATGATCAACACGTGGTATCACGGTTGCGACAATCAAGGGCGTTGGCATCGGCAAAACTAGCTGACGATTTGCCGAAAATCAAGATCACTCGACGCCGTCGGCGCCACCGGGGCGGCCGCGGGAACGTTTCCTTAAAGTCGCCCTCTTCCTGAGAATGGTCATCACTTCTTCAGAGCTGAGATCGGTTTGTCGTTGTGAGCGCCGTTCCATTATGGTAATGACCGGCCCCGCTTCATGATTGCGATCGTTTCCTTCCATGGCTCACCTCCTAGCAACAGCAGCGTCGCGCTACTGCGCTCCTGGTGCTACGGCCTCGGTTAATGACCCCTTATTTTAACGTGGATCACGGTTTTATACAATCCCATGGTCGAAAGAGATCCTACACAGACCGCCGCCTGCTAAGGCAAATCGAGGAAGTGGCATTGGGAGGCTTGTACGCCGGACAAGAGCGTTGCCGACTCCCGCGCGCGCTCCCGACGCGGTGGTATCTGCAGGAATTCGTCGATCTGAGTGAGGAGCAATTCGGGCCGCACGGGCTTCACCAGACAGGCATCGGCGCCGCAAAGAGAGGCCAGCTCGAACTCGACTTCGCTCTGGTAACAGACCAGGATGAAAGGGAGATGGCGTGCGGGCCAGCGTTTCCGGACCATGGAGCAGAGGGTGTCGCCCCCCATTCCATGCATGCGCAGCACGGAGATAATCAGGTCCACCGGTTGTTCTTGCAAGACGCGCAGGGCTTCATGGACCGAAATGGCCGTGAGTGCCAGGAAGCCGGCGCGGCTTAACAGGCTGCTGTTGCGCTCGAGAAAGGCTTGCGAGTTATGCACCAGCATGATGGTCTTCATACGCTGGACCTGGCGGGAAGGTCAAAAGAAACCGGACTGTCAACAGGACGTTTGGCAAGTGGCATAAGTCACCAAGAGATAAGCGAAAGCCGTCATCATCAGGAGTACTTCCAACCATTAGGCACTTATTGCATAAAATATTTTAATTATCAATAACTTTACTTTATGTGCCGTCGATTTTCATTCTTTGATGACGGCACCTACTGCGGTTAATGCGATTGCTTAATGGCGCAGTCCCTTTATAATACGCAAGGTGAATTTTCCTGTGACAGTGGCTTTTGACACAAAGAGCCGAAGGGTTGGACAATGAGAATACTGCTTGTGGCCATGCCGGATGCCGCCAACAACTTCCATCGCATCATAAAGGTCCCCAACTTGGGGCTTTGCTCAATCGCAGCTCAACTTGACGGGCACGAAGTAAAATTAGCCGACCTGGTATTGGTCCATAAGAATATCCGTGTCTGGCTGAAGAACTTACTTGAAGAGTACCGGCCTGAATTGATCGGCATCAGCAGCATGAGCTTTCAATACCAAAGCGCGGTTACCGTCATGGCCATCTGCAGGTTATACGCGCCGCAGGCGAAGATCGTGGTAGGCGGCTACCATGCGACCCTGTGCTATGCGGAGCTGGCCGAAGCGGCAGCGCCTCCCTTCGACTTTCTCATCCGCGGCGAAGGAGAGCGTGCCTTCCCCGCCCTGGTGGACGCCCTTGACGGCAAGCGGGAACTGGCCGGCGTACCGGGGCTATCCTGGGCGCGGGAGGGAATATTTCGGCACAACCCGCAGGGCGAGCTCCTCGACCTGCGGCAACTGCCGCTCCCCGACCGCAGCGTTCGCGTCTTGGACGACTTCAAATACTTCGACCGCAAACTGGACTGCGTGGAGAGCTCGCGCGGCTGCACCATGCCCTGCACCTTTTGCTCCATCACCGGCATGTACGGCGCCAGCTTTCGCTGCCATACCATCGACCGGGTGATAGCGGACCTGACCGAGTTGCGGCGGCGCGGGACCGAAACGGTCCTGCTGGTGGACGACAACATCACCCTGGACGCCTCCCGCTTCAGGCGCCTGGCCGAAGCCATCGTCGAGAACGGCCTGGATCGCATGGAGTATCTGGTGCAGGCCTCGGTGGCCGGCATCGTCGCCGACCCGGAATTGATACCGGCGCTGGCACGCGCCAACTTCGCCATGGTGTTTCTGGGCATAGAGAGCGTGCTGTCGAAAAATCTCCAGCTCTTTCAAAAAGGGGACATCCGGGAAAAGACGGATCAGGCCGTGCGAAGCCTGCGGGAAAACGGCATCGGGGTGATGGGCGGCTTCATCATCGGCAATCCGGACGACAACCGCGAAGAGATCAGGGAAGTTTTCCGCGCCTCCAAGAGGCTGAGAATCGACCTCCCCTACGTGCAGTGCGTAACGCCCTACCCGGGAACCCAGATCCGCCGGGAACTGCTGGACGCGGGCCTGGTCACCAACCCCGACGACCTGAGCAGGTACACCGGGTTTATGTGCAACGTGAGGACCAAGCACCTGACCGTTGGCCAGTTGAACCGCCTCATGAACTGGGAAAACATCAAAGCATTTTTCAGTCCGAATATGTTTTTCGGCAATTATTTTGTCAGAAGAAGGGAAAAAGGCGCGCTCAAGGTGCTGCTGAACAATTTCGATTTGATACGCGGCTGGTTCACCGGCGACCAGTTCCGCTCCCGGCACAAATTCTAGGCTGTTTTTCTCAGCAGATAGGCGTGGGCGGAAAGGCCGGCCCCATAGGAGAGCATGACGCACCACTCCCCGGGGCGGATGCCGCTTTGCCGGAGTTCATCCAGCACGAACCAGACGGTGGGCGAGGACATGTTGCCGTAGTTGGAGAGGACCTTGCGAGTCGCCCAGAGATGCTTTTCCGGGATGCCGATCTCGTCCCGCACCGCGTTGATGATCTTTTCGCCCCCGGTGTGCAGCGCCCAATGCCCGATGTCGTCCGGCTTCAGCGCTGCCGCCGCCAGCAGGTCCTCCACCACTCCCGCCGCGGCCTTCCTCACCAGGTCCGGCAGGTCGGTGGCGAGCTGATTGTGAAGTTGGCCCTGCTTGTGAACGAACCTGATCGATTCGCGCTGCTCAGGGAGGTAGCGCCCCGCCGAGGCGATCAACTCGAAGCCGCGCGGCTCGCGGCAGAGCACGGCAGCCGCTGCGCCGTCGCCGAAAAGAGCGTTGGACAGAATGAGGCTGAGATCGTCCCCCATCTGGAAGGCGGCGCTGCAGATCTCCACCGATACGCTGACCACCGGACCGCCCAGGGTCTTCAGCAGCGACTCCGCCACCTGGAGATTGGGGATCGCTCCTCCGCAGCCGCTCCCCACCATGTCGTACACCCGGATGTTGCGCGGCAGCCCCAGCCGCTCCAGCAGATAGGTGGAAATTCCGGGGCAGATATAGCCGGTGCAGGTGTTGACCACCACACCTTTCACCTCCGAAACGCCCAGCCCCGCCTGATCCAGCGCCTTGGCGACCGCCTGCGAGGCCAGTTCCACCGACTTCTCGGTGAAGCGGGCTACCCGCTGATCGGCGGATTCGTTGATTATTTGCGCCGGATCCTCGACCGCGAAATGCCTCTTGCGGATGCTTCGATGCGAGAAAGTCGCCCTGATCAGCCCCAGGCTTCTCTGGGTCAGGCGCTCCCCGAAATGCTCTTTCATCAGTTGAGCGGCGAATTTCTGATCCGCGCTGAAAGGCGGCGTCGCCGTGGCGATGGAGGCCACAAAAGCGCCGTCGCCGCACATGCAGTTCGCAAGCCTGTGGCTGTCATCCCTTTCTTGCATCATTCCCCCTGATCTAACATTATAAAAGGTGTCTCACACGGATTGAGGCACATGCTTTTAGCCCCACATCTTGCCGGAATACATATCGCCGAAGACCTCGCCATAGAGCCGCAGCATCTCGGCGCGAAACTTCTCGTCGACCCGCACCGCCTTCTCGCTCCACTTAGCACAGTAGCCGCACGCCGAGCAGTCCGTCTCCCGGCAATGGATATTTTTCATGCCGGCCAGAAACCCGTCCAGCGCCCTGTTGTCGAGATAGACCGGGTCCCAGTCCATCCCCGCGATCAGTCCCCGCTTCTCCGCCAGCTCTTTGAGCCGCATGACCGAGCCGTGCTTCACGACGCCGGGCCTGAAGAAATATTTCAAAAACTTCGACAGGTTCGCCAGATTGCCGGCCGTCCCCTTGGCTACCCCCTTGTAGCCGTAAGGCTGAATCAGATCCAGCAGGTTGCCGTCGAAGCGCCGTTGCGCATAGGCCTGCACCCTCTTGGCCAGCACGCCGGTAGGAGCGCCGCGCTCCAGGATCTTGAAGGAGTCAAAGCCGAGATCGGTGTACAAATCCAGATCCTCGGGCCGGATAAACTCCGAGCGCAGGTAGTTGGAGGGGTCGGCCAATTTTTCCGAGGAACATTTGAGGGCGCAGTAATCGATCATGAAACCGCGGCTTTGGTGCCCCTTCTGGGAGGCGTGCGAGAGGTTCACCATGTGCTGCCCCGACAGGGGACAGAAAATCAGGCAATTCGAGTTGACAATGAGTTGCAGTTCCAGCTGCACCGCCTGCCGGATCGCCTTCAGCATCGGAAAGTCGCGGTTCACGGCAATCGACTCCAGGGTGATGCAGTCCGCGCCCAACTCCTCCCAGAACCTGGCCTTGGCCACGCCGTCCACGCGGGCGTACACGCCCACCCGCACCTTGAGCCGCGGGTGCCTTTTCTTGATGATCGGCATCAGGAAGGGGAGCGAAATGGTCACCGCCGTCACCCCGCAATCCTCCACGAAGCCCAGCAGGCGCTCCAGCCCGGCCTGCCCCTGCCGGGTGTATTCCCGGTTGTCCAGACAGGCCGGGTTGACCAGGTAGTTGAAGCCGATCCCTTTTCGGGAGGCGTTTTGCACGTGCGCCCTGAATTGCCGCTTGCTAAGAGGCGCCAGCATGAACGAAGCGCGCCCGCCGCCGACGCTGTCGGAAGGGAGTTTGCCGAACAATTCGCAAACCGGATAGCCGTCGAGGGCATCCAGCAGGTCGGGTTGGAAATTGGTGGCGACGGAAAATTTCATGCGACCTCTCCTGAAAGGACCAGCAGCCAGAAAGGTTCTCTCGTTATCGTGAAAGCGGAGGCGCCCGCGCCGGCAGCGAGCGCGGCCAACTCGTTTGGGGTGAACGACTTCAGCACCGAAAGCGGCCCATCGTTACGGGTCAGGCGGTTGCGGGTGAATACCCTGGTCAAAAGATAAATCAAGCCGTAAGCGATCCAGCTTCTCCTCAGGTCCATGACGAGGTAGCCCCGCCTGGCGACCCTGAGCATCTCCCGTATCAGACGGACGGCGTCGGCATCGTCCAGATGGTGGGCGGTTTTGCTGCAAAGAACGAAGTCGAAGCTTTTGTCGGGAAACGGCAGGCGAAGGCCGTCCGCCACCTGCAGCGTTATCTCCGGATATCGAGCCGTCTGCTTGCGCGCGATTTCGATGGTCTGGTCGTTGATGTCCACCCCGGTGATGGCGGCGGCGAGCCCGGCCTTTCTGGCCCAGTCGGCGATCGCCACGGGAATGTCCGCCGAGCCCGTGGCGATATCGAGCACGGTAAAAGCCGGCGCGGTCCCGGAGGACCCGGAGAGGTCGGCGCAGCCGCAAGCTGCGAGCTTCGCCGACAGGTGCTTCAAAAGCGCGCGCCGGTCGCCCAGATAGCGGTTCACCACCCTGATGTCGGCCAGGCTCCCCTCAAGCTCGGCGGGGCGGTAGGCCTCGGGGGAAAGATCCAGGAATTCCGGCGAGGTTCTTTTCTCGGGAACGAAGAACATGTGCGGGCCGGCCCCTATTTAACCCAAACCGGGCTGGTAAGTTCGATGCTCCAGACAGGGCGGTCGGGGGCCAGCGGCCCGTCGAAGCGCACGAAAGCGGGGACGTCCGCGGTGATGATCCAGATGTGGTTGTCCGGCGGGGTGCGCCCGACCAGCGCCGCGCCGATGCCGAGCACGACGCCCAGTTTCGGCTTGAGAACATAGTGGACCGCCGTCTTTTTCAGATCGCCGATCAGTACCTTGTCCTCGCCCGAAGGCGTCATCTCCAACTCGATCACCTTGGGCGCAGGCGTAAAGGCGATCATGTGGATGGTCTCTTTGGCTCCCTGTGCCAGATTCTTGGCGACCGTCGGCACCATGCCGTTATAGACGTCGAGCGGCAAATCGAGCTTCCCCTCCAACACCTTCTCCTTTCCGTCCTTGTGCGCCTTGGTCTTGACCAGATACTTTCCGGTGGTCCGCTCCACCGAGATATCCATGTCGGCGTCGAACGCCGGCCCCTTTTGCACCAGATGATAGTGCTTCAAGAGAAAATTGGGCTGCTGGGAAAATACCGCCGTCTCGTCGTGCAGCGAGCCGTCCTTGAAATGCAGCAGCGTCCGGCACTTGACCTCCCCCGGCCGGCTGCTCTGAAGAAAATCGCCCGACGCGATGCGGACGCCCTTGGTGTCGCTCACCATCAGAAAGCCGCGCACCATCCCTTCGGTGAAGCGGACCGCCACAGGTGCCGCCTGCAGCGGGCGCCACCAGAAAAACAGCGCGCAGAAGAACAAAAGGGAGATGGCAACTGGTCCGGTGAACGGTGATGCTCCGCCGCGGCAAAAGGCTACCTGACCGGACCTTCCGGAAATACAATTTAAAAAGCTCCAAGGCTTCATGGCGTCTGATTTCATTAGAGATCCCCCCTCATCTCGCTCATGTGAGCGCGGTTGCATTGTAACACATTATTTCCGCGCTGCCGGGGGGAGCGACCAATTGCGGCTGATTACCCGCTTGCTGCCGGCAAGCCGGTTCATGTAACCCGCGTAGCGCCAAAACGGCGTCGGCAGACCGAGCATGGCGCCGATGCGGCGCCAAACGCCGAGGGAGCTTTGCCGGGTGTCGGATAAGAAGATGCAGCGCGAGAGATCCGATACCCCTTTCCGCAGCGTCTCCCTCGCCTTTTGCGGGGAGATTTCGGGACTGAAGTAGAAACGCGGCATCAGCAGATCGTCTGCGGCCGCCGCCACGCCTTCCCGGATGGCCAATTCATGCAGCCCGGTGCCCGGATAGATCCTGATCCCGGTGGTGATGAAGGCGGAGTCTTTTTTCCCGAGGCTCCCGTTGATAAAGCCGATGGTCTTGACCAGCGTGCCTTCATCCTCTTTCGGCCCGCCCAGAAGAAAACACCACAAAGCCTTGATGCTGGAGGAGGAGATCAACTCGGCGGCGCGCATCACGTCTTCTTCCGTGAAATCCTTTTTGAGCGCGCCGAGCGTCACATCGGACGCCGTCTCGGGGGTGATCACCAGCGAAGTCATCCCCGATCGTTCCATCAGCCTCACCTGCCCTTTGGTCAGTCCCTTGGGCGAAAGCGAAGAGACGCTGAATTTCGCCTGCAATTCGCTTCTCAGGATCTCTTCCAGCAAGGCTTCGAGGTAACCTTCCGGCTGATTGAAGATGCTGTCGACGAACTCGAATTCTCTGGCGCCGGTGTTGCGCATGGCGCTGGAAATTTCTTCGACCACCGCGCCGGGCTCCCTCAACCGCCAACTCGCCCCTTCGATCTTGTTGTAGGTGCAGTAGAGACAATGGTTGGCGCATCCCCTTTTCCCTTGTACGGGAAGCGCCGGCTCGAACCCAAGGTAGCGGCCGGTGTCGATCCAGTCGTGCATCCGCGGCATCACGAAGGCGCTGGGCGAAAGTCGCTCCTGGCACGCCTGTTTTTTCCCGGTTCCGCCCCTGCAAACGACGCCCGGAATCAGGGCCGCCTTAGCCGGCTCTCCAAGGCATGCGAAGAACAGGACGGCCGCCCTTTCACCCTCTCCGACCACCGCGAAATCGAGTTGCAGGTAGTCGAGAAGTTCTTTCGGCATGACGCTTACCCCGGCGCCTCCCAAAAGCATGGGCGCGTTGCTTCTGGTTTTCAGGAAATCGGTGATTTGTTTCAGTTCGGGGAGGAAGGAGATGGGGGAGAGGAAATCGCAATTGTCGAGGTTCCTGACGGAAAGGCCGATGCCGTCCGGCCGAAAGCCGGCAAGAGCCCGATCGATCGCTTGCAGCGGGTGCTTTTCGAAGCAAAGGTCCAGGAGTTTCACGGAAAATCCGGCAAGCCGGAGCGCCTCCGCAACCCAGGCAGCCCCGATGGGAACGGTCGGCTGAGGGGCGAGTTCGCGGCTGGTGCTGATGATCAAAATGCGTGAGAGCAATCCTTCCTCCGCTGGGGTCATGGCAAGGAATCGGACGCTGGAGCGTCCTTGCGAGAGCTCCCCCTCCCCTTGCGAGAGCTCCCCCTCCCCTTGCGGGAGGGGGGCAGGGGTGGGGGGAGGATTCATTCTTTCTTCCACTGTGAGAACGGGTATCTGACCAAGCTCAAGTTGCTATACCTTCTATCGTCGGAGACTTCTTTACCTACCCACGAAGGGAGTTCCACCTGCTGATCTTCCGATTCGAGTTCAACCTCCGCCACTATCAACCCCTCGTTCTCCCCGAAAAACTCATCTACTTCCCATAGGATGCCGAGATGCTCGACTTCGTAGCGCTTTTTTTCGATAAGCGGCTTTATGCAGAGACGATCCATTATATCTTTGGCGTCCGCGATCGGGATCTCGTACTCATACTCAAGTCGGCTAATCCCTTCGGCCTTGCCTTTGATAGTCAGATATCCCTTGTCGTCCTTCAACCGGACCCGGACGGTGGTGTCATTGCCGGTAACGAGATAACCTTGGCAGGTATGAGCTACCTTGCCCGACCGCCATTCATCGCCATTTACCAGGAATTTTCGCTCGATTTCTTGGCCCATTTCCAGATCCTCCCCTCTCGACTCGCTTGGTAAATAGAACAACAGGCGGCTAGCCTATCACAATTTGCCGGCTTACTGCTGGCCCATTTACTGTTCTTTCTGCTACACTGCCGTCCATGAAAAACCTGCCCCTTTATGAATGCACTATCTCGACAAACGAGACGCTCCGCTACCGCATCTACGGAAACGGCCCGGCTGTGCTGGTCCTGGTGCACGGGCTCGCCTCCCGCTCCGAGGAGTGGACGGACCTGGTGCCTTTGTTCCCTGCCGATAGCTACACCCTTTACCTCCTTGACCTCCTGGGTTCCGGGGAATCGTCCAAGCCCAAAAGAGCGGATTATTCCATCCGGGCGCACAGCGAAAGGCTCCTTTTTTTCCTGGAACAAAAGTCGCTCTCGGGGGTGACGCTGGTGGGGCATTCCTTGGGCGGGGCCGTAGTGCTGCTTGCCGCCATCGAGGCGATGCTCGCCGGCAAGAGCGATCTACTCAGCTCGATGGTGATCATGGCCGGCCCCGGATACCTCCAGCGGCTCCCCATTATCGCCGAGGTTTTTCGGATGCCGCTGGCCGGGCCGCTCTTCGTCGCGCTCTACGCTCCGGATGCCTGGGTGAAGGTCGGGCTGCGAGTCGCCTATTACGACCAGAGCCTGGTAGACCGCGAGCACATCGCCCGCTATGCCCCCTGCTACCGTGATCGAGACGCGAAGAGGGCGCTGGTTGAGACCTGCCGACGGCTGGTGCCGCCGGATCAGGATCAGATCGCGGCGCGCTACGGCGAGCTCAGCCTTCCGGTGCTGTTACTCTGGGGGCGCCACGACAAGATAGTGCCGCTTTCGCAAGGGACCAGATTGCAGGCCGCCATCCCCGGATCGAAACTGGAGGTGATCGAGGAGTGCGGGCACAACCCGCAGGAGGAAAAGCCGGTGGAAACCTTCGCCATCATCGACCGGTTCGTCAGCCGGAAAGACGAACCATTCGCCACGGAGAAAATCTGAATAAATCCGAGAAAACCTTGATAGCTGCATGATTCTCCGCTACCCGCTTGCTCCGTGCTTGCCGCTTTGCAGGTTTATCTCAGATTTTCTCGGACTTTCTCCGTGGCCAGCAGTTTTGATTCAAAGTTTCTTGATAAAGCTCCCATTCTCGTATTCTTCGAAGGCCACTCGCAGTTCCTCTTGGGTATTCATGACGATGGGACCGTACCAGGCTACCGGCTCACCTATCGGCTTTCCCGATACCAGGAGAAACCGGACCGGACGCGCCTGGGTCGTCACCGTCACCGCGTCGCCGTCCCCGTACAGGATCAGGTTTTCCGCGCTGCAGGCGCACTGACGATGAAAATCGAAATAGTTGTTACCCACCACCTCATGCGAGAAGGCGTTTCTCTCCGGATCGAAATACCCTTCCCCCTCGACCACATAGGCAAGGGCCGTATAGCCGCTTTTGATGGGATGGGTAAACGTCGTCTCCGCTGGCACGGTCACGTCCAGATACTCGGGATCGACCACCACGTCCCGCACCGGTCCGTGAACGCCCCCGGCCGCGCCGCAGATCACCTTCACCCGCACATCCCCCGGCAAGGTCACCTCCGGGATCTCCGCCGCGACCAGGCCTCGATAGCGCGGAGCCATCATCTTGTGGGAGGCGGGGAGGTTCGCCCAGAGCTGGAAGCCCCACATCAGGCCGGCTTGGTCGCCGCGCGGCATCTCCTGATGGATGATGCCGCTGCCGGCGGTCATCCACTGCACATCGCCCGACTCGATCACCCCCTGATTGCCCATGCTGTCGCCGTGGTCAACCCGGCCGTTCAGCACGTAGGTGATGGTCTCGATGCCGCGGTGCGGGTGCCACGGAAACCCTTTTAGATAATCCGGCGGGTTCGGCGAGTGAAAATCGTCCAAGAGCAGGAAAGGGTCGAAAAGCGGCACCTGATAATAGCCAAAGGCGCGCTTCAGGTGCACCCCCGCCCCCTCGATAGTCGCTTTGCTCTTCCAGACCTTGCTGATCTTGCGTATGGTATCCATGCTGACCTCCGGTAAGGGGCGCACCCCGTCTTGGCGCATCGGGTGTTCCCAAACTCCCGAGCCTCCGTTATCATTCTCCATCATTCCCAGACCGATGCGGTTCGTACCTCACCGCATCCTACCCGCTCCGTTGTCATACCCGACTGCTAAAAATGCTTCGGTTTTCCGACCGGCTGTTTGCCTGTGGGCGTCGAATCCCACGCGCTCGCCTGCCAATTGTCCATATTTCGCTCGCTCACCCAGGGAGGGACCGCCAACCTGAAGTAGGAGGCGAGCGTCTGGACGTAAGGCTCGTACATCCTGCGCAGTTCGGCCAGCTTCAATTCGGCCCCCTCCTCGCGCAGCTTGATCCCCGCCGCCGCCAGAACTTCCCGCAACTCGGCCAACTGCTCCGGCGACAGGCGATCGTCTCTTTGTTGAGGCTTGCTCCTGAAAACCAGCGAGAGATCGACCAGCGCGTGACGGGTCATGGCGAAGGTAAGTTCCGCCTGGCGCTCGCAGGCCCCTTCGACCCCGGCCATCACCAGCGCACAGGTGTCGAGGATGGCCGTGAGGGCCGCTAGCCACGATTGGTTGTCATGCTGCGAACGGAAGTAGGCCAAAACGGGATAGGAAAGATGCCCTTCCAGGAAATCCGCCGACCAGCGTTCCCATTCGTGAAGGAGCTGCCGGAGCGCCTCCATGCCATGCTCGTGCCCGTGCCTGCGCAGCATTTCCCCGGCGGTGGGAGGCGATCCGGCACGGGCGTCCAAAAGCGAGATGCTCGTCTCGCGGCGGGAAAACGACTGGTTGAGCGCCGGGAAGTAGGCGAGCACCAGGGCGAGAAAACCAAAGCCCATGCCCGACTCGATCACCACCAGAAAACGCGCGACGCCGTTGCCGGGAATGGCATCTCCCAGACCAAGGGTAAAGAAGGTGGTGGCGCTCAGGTAAAGGTCGGCGAGAAACCCGGCGCTGTCGCCGCGGCTCAAAATGGTGGCGCCGACGGCGCAGTGCAACAGGGCGAAGCCGACGATCAGCCCGCCGGCCCAGAGGCTGAGCAGGAGCAGCAGCGACAGCGGGCCGTAAAAGCTCAGCCAGGTCTCCTGCCGGCGGGCGGGGAGCAACCATGCCACCAACCAAGCCCAGGGGAGCCAGCTGCGCCGGTAAAAGAGGCGGGTCAGACGGAAGCGTCGGGTCACCCGGCGCGGCAGGATGATGGTCTCGAAGCCTTCCCAAAGAACCACAGCGATCAGGGCTATGCCGCATATGCAGACAAGGATGGTCACAGACGCATCTCCGGGGGTTTGCCTCGATCAAGGAATCGGGGAATCGGTGACTTGATTTGGTAGGGGCGAACCTTATTCGCCCTCTTCGCTCGCTGGAACCAGGGCGAACACAAGGTTCACCCTACGGTAAGCAAATCGCACGGGCAGATGACGCTGAACCGTTGCCCGAGACATCAAGCTGGACTTGGTGCCGGCTTTTTTGGCCAGTATGTCTGATACAACATTTATCCCGAAAATCAACTGCGCGCGAAGAGAATGAGGAGAAATCGTTGAGAGCAACGATAGTTGGTAGGGAGTTTACCTATAAAGAGGGTGTAGGAGGGGGCGATAATTGCTTCGGCGCGGGAAGAATGCTTGAAATCACAAAATCTTTCCCTTATAACTGCCGATGACAAAGCAAATCAACCAGGATTGCAAGCGGAGGCCTTTGGTGCATAGAGAGCGGCTGATATTTCTACAGGGATTTGAAAAGCTCCAATTGACAAAGGACGAGAGGGCCGACAGGCTGGCGCAAAACAACTGGCCGAAGGTTCTGGGCGTGGATGCGAATGAACTGACCAAGCTCGCCGATTACCTGATACCTTACCGGGGTCCCAAAGACGCCGTGGTGTTTAATCGTGGAGACGAGGAATCCTTCATGTGCCTGATCAGCTCGGGCGGGGTCCACATTTTCCAAAACGACGACAAAAAGCCGGCGCAGTTTATCGCTTCCCTGGGCCCGGAGAACACCGTGGGAGAGATGGCCCTGATAGACGGCGAGCCCCGTTCGGCCTTTGCCTGCGCCGCCAGCGAGACGGTGCTCTTCGTGATGACGCGCAGCTACTTCATGAAACTTTCCGAGGATTACCCCCTCATCTGGGGAAAGCTCGTGCTGCAGATCGCCAGGCTGCTGAGTTCCCGGCTGCGAAAAAGCAACGAAACCGCGGAACACCTGGCTTAGCCCACCGACACACCGACAACTATCCCGCTTTATTTCAGGACCAGCACCGTCGCATCGTCGTATTCTCGGCTGAAATTCCTGAAGACGTAACTCGCTACCTCGACCGGCGTTTTCTCCAGTAAAAACTCGGAAAGCTTGAATTTCCCTGAAATCCCATCGCTGAACATGACCAGGGCGGTCTGGGGGGTGAAGGGGTAGCTGGAAACATGGTAGCGTTCGGTTTCCATGCCGAGAGTGCCGTTGAAGCAGATAGTGTGCTGCTCTTTAAGTCCCTGATAGACGCGCAATTCCACGTTGCCGACGGATAGGTGCTCGACGATCCCTTCTTGCAGCCGGACCCTGCACATACCGAGCGCAACGCCGCGGGTGTATTTGAGCCCCCGGTGGCAGGTCGCGGCGATGTCGGCCAGATCGTCCATGTAGCAGTTCTCCAGGATGGCAAGCGCCGTCACCACCGTCTTGTTGGCTTCGCTGCCGTGCCCCAAGGCGTCGATCACGCAGAGAAATATGCCGTTGTGGACGTGCTTGATGAAATAGGCGTCCCCGGAGAGGCTCTCGCCGAACTTCGGACGGGAGAGAACCGAAAACTTCGCGGCCAACGGCAGGCCGCCGTCCAGCCACTTCAACGGCGATGAATTCCTTCTTGGCCCGCTGGGCGCTTTGCGCCTTGCGGCGGGAGGCGACCAGCTTGCTTATGCGCAGTTCCAACTCTTCCAGGTTGTACGGTTTGCTCAGGAAATCGTCAGCCCCAAGCCTGAGGGACTTCAGTTTTTCCTTGTGGTCGGTGGTCAGGACGATGATCGGAATGTCGCTCAAGTACGGGTTGCCCTTGATTTGCGCGAGCGCCTCGAAGCCGTCCATCACCGGCATGTGCAAATCCAACAGCACGACGTCGAGGTCGGGGTTGAATTCGAGCACCTCCAGGGCCTCCCTGCCGTTGGCGGCCGCCGTGCAGAGCGCCCCTTTGCCGCCAAGCGCCGCGGACAGCATGTCCCGGCTCATCTCGTCGTCTTCGACTACCAACACCTTGGTTTCAGGAAACATAAATTCTCCTCGTTCAGGTTTGTTTTCGTTGCGCCAGCGCCGCCAAGCGCTCGCCGATCTCGCGGGCGGCCAGGGCGTAATCCTCGGCGCCCCGGCAACCGGGCATGTAGGCGCGCACCGGCCGGCGCTTGCCAAAGGCTTCGGCCAACTTGATGTCGTTGCGGATCCCGGTTAACAGCCGCTCCTGTCCGAACTGGCGGGCCACCCCCTCCGAGACGCTTCGGTGCTGCCCGATACGGCGATCCAGCATGACCGGCAGAAACGCCAGCAGCTTCAGCTCGGGGTTCGGCCCCGACGCCACCTTGAAAAGCACCCGCGCCAGGCTGCGCACCCCTTCCGCGGAAAGGTGGTGGGGGACAAAGGGAACCAGCACCCTTTTGGCCGCGCAGAGGGCGTTCATCAGCAACCCGTCGAGCGAGGGGGGTGAATCGATGAGGATCAGGTCGTAGCGCTCGATCAGCCCCTCTCCGCGCAGGGCGTCGGCCAAGCGGGTCGGTTCGCCCGCCCCCGAGTCGTGCTCGAACATGGGATTGGCGGGGACCAGGTCCAGGTTGGGCCAGGCGGTCGCATGAATCGCGTCGGCCAGACGGGCCTCGGCCGAAAGGAACAGGCTGTGGGCGGTGGGCGCGTCCTTTGCCGGGACGATCCCCAGTCCCACGGCGCAATGCCCCTGGGTATCCATGTCGATCAGCAACACCCGCTGGCCGAGCGCCGCGCATTCGGCGGCAAGATTGACCGAGGTCGTGGTCTTGCCCGTGCCTCCCTTGCGATTGGTCACCACCACTATTTCCGCCGGGCCGCTCATCAGAAGAGCTCGATCTTCAAGTTGGAGCCGCCCGCGGCGGGCGCGCTCACCCCCAACACCGCGTTGTGGGCCGTCAGTTGTTCGTGCATGACGTACTTCTCCTTCAATTCGTCAAGATGCTCGCTCAATTGCTTCTCGGGAGACTCTCCCTTTCCCTCCAGCCAGTGCAGCGTCTTTAGCGCGAATTCGCTCTGATAGTCGAGGCCGTTGTTCACGTGCTCCAAACGCTGGCGCACCACGTCCTGGAACTGTATTTCGCCCAGAACGACGGACACCTCTTCGACGATGACCCCGTTGGCCTCGTCGATCCCCTTGATGATCTCTTCCAGGTGCAGGGCGGCGGTTTTGAACCTTCCTTCGATGTTCGACAGATTGTCGGCCAGACTGGTGAACTTCTGGGAATCCTCGTTGCAGGCGATGGAGCGCTTGGCGTTCTCGGTCTCGGCGGCGGCATGCTTGGCCACCCGCGTGATCCGGTCGGCGATCTCGTGCGCCGCCTTGTTGGACTGGTTGGAAAGGTTGCGCACCGCGTCGGACACCACCGCGAATCCTCTGCCGGCCTCCCCTGCGCGGGCCGCTTCGATGGCCGCGTTCAGCGCCAGCAGATTGGTTCGGTCTGCGATGTCCGCGATATCGTCCACCAGGGGCCGCATCTGCTCCATCTCGTCGGACAGCCGCTGAATCCGGTCGAGGTTGCCCCGCAATTGTTCGGACTGGCTGTCGGAGAAGGCGTTCAGAGCCTGAATCACCTGCTGGTTTTTGCGCACCTGCTCACGGGTGATGGCGATCAGCTCGCCGCTTTTTTCGGAAGAAGTGCCGATCTGGTTGACCTGAAAGCTTGATTGCTGGTGAATGTTCACCATTCGTCCGACCACCCCCAGCACCGCCGTCTCAGTCTGCCCGATCGCTTCCCGCAGTTGGTTGCAGAGCACGGCGTTGTACTGGGAAAGATCGGACACGGTCTGATGATAGTTATCCCTGATCGACAAATGCTGGGCCGAGCAGCGCTCGTGTATCTCGCAGGTGTTGTAGCTGACATTGGAAAAACGCTTTCTGTGGGCGGCAGCGGCCAGCGCGTAGGTCGCAAAGGAGGTTAGCGACGCGGCGAGAACGGCCTCCAGTCCTTTGGACAGACTCAGCAGGTGGAGCCAGGGACTGAGAAAGTAGGCGCAAGCCGAGATGGCAGCCACGACGCAGACCATCACTGCAAGATTTCGAGCGAGACTCTCAGTGGAGTCTAGAATCTTGCCCGGCAGGTTCAGATCGATTTTCATAGAGGTCCCCCGCATGCCGGTCACGCCCCCGGCAGCACTTGCTTGATGATTTTCACCAGGTCGGGACCGGTCACCGGCTTCACCAGCCAGCCGGTCGCGCCGTGCTTCTTGGCCTCGTCCCTCTTCTCCTGGTGGCTCTCGGTGGTGAGCGCCAACACCGGGGTGAAGCGAAAGCCGGGGAGGGTGCGCAGCGTCTTGATGAACTCCAGTCCCCCCATGTTCGGCATGTTGATGTCGGTGATGATCAGATCGGGTTTGACGCCGAACTTCAGTTGATTCAGAGCCAGAACGCCGTCCCCGGCGCATTCCACCTTGAAGCCGCTCAGTTCCAGCGCCGATTTGAGGCTGAGCCTCATCGTTGCCGAGTCGTCCACCACCATAATGGTCTTTGCCATGCTGTATCCCCCTATATCGTTTTCAGCGCCGAGTCTATCCAGGCCGCCAGATCTTGGTCCGAGCTGCGCACGGTCACCAGGCAGCCCGCCGCCATCATCACCTGCAGGTTGGCGGGGTGCAGGTGGACGCAGGCCCCGAGGTCTATCTTCCCCTTGGGATGCTTGCCGAGCCACTCCAGGAGCGTCTCGGCCTCCTCCGCTCCCGCCGCGTCGCTGAATACCGCTTTGTTTTTCGTGTAGACGATCGCCATTACAACACCTCCTTGACGTTGAGCACCATGAGCACGGAGCCGTCCCCTAACAGCGCCGAGCCGGCGTAGGCGGCCAGGCCGGCGAGGACGCCCGTCATCGGCTTGAGGATGATGTCCACGGTTTCGTGGAAGTCGTCCACCAGGATGCCGAGCTGCTGGTCGCCCACGTTCACCACCAGCACGGCAAGCTCGTCCTCCTCGTTTGCCCGCTGCTGCGCGGCGAGCCCCAGCAGGGTGTTGAGCGCCTTCAGCGGAACGATGCGCCCGCGCAGCACCGTCGCCATGCTCTTCTTGATGGTCTTGATGGCAGCGCGGGGCACCCGCACCGTTTCCACCACCGCGTCCATCGGCACCCCGAAGATCTGCCGGTTCGATTCGACGATCATGACGTTGGTCACCGCCATGGAAAGCGGCAGGGAGATGCGGATGCGTGTCCCCTTCCCTTTTTCGCTCTCCAGATGCACCGTGCCGTTGACCTTCTCTATGGCCGTCTTGACAACGTCCATGCCGACGCCGCGGCCGGATAGATCCGAGACCGCCTCCGCCGTGGAAAAGCCGGAGGCGAACACCAGGTTCACCGCCTCGGGGTCGGTGATCCGCTCCAGGCGGTCCTCGTCGATCAGCCCCTTTTCATAGGCCTTGCGCTTGATGACCGCCGGGTCGATCCCCTTGCCGTCGTCCCGTATCTCGATCACCACCCGGCCGGCTTCCTGGCTGGCGCGGATGACCAGGGTGCCGGCCGCGGGCTTTCCGGCCGCGATCCTCGCTTCCGGGGACTCGATGCCGTGGTCGAGGCTGTTCCTGACGATATGCACCAGCGGGTCGCCCAGCGATTCGATGATGTTCTTGTCGGCTTCGGTCTCCTCACCTTCCAGCACCAGGTTCACTTCCTTGCCGAGCTTGTTGGAGGTGTCGCGCACCAGCCGGGGAAAGCGCTGGAAGACGAACGACACCGGCATCATCCGCACCTGCATGATCGAGTCCTGCATCTCCTCGGCGATGCGGTTGATCACGGCGTACTGCGCCTTGATCTCGCGGGAGAATTCGGGCACGCCGAAGACGCTCTCGGCGCGTCCGGCCAGATAGGGGAGAGCGTTCTTCGCCACCACCATTTCGCCGATCAGGTTCATCAGCCGGTCTATCTTGACCTGATCGACCTTGATGCTCTTGGCCGCGGCGTAGACGTCCTCGACGCGGCGCCCGAACTTCACCTCGCTCTCCGGCTGCGGCGCCGCAGCCGCCGCCGGACTTGGCTTCGCCTCGGCGCTCGGCTCCCGCGCCGCCGGGGCTTCGGCTTGGCAAGTCGCCGGCGTGGCATTAGGCGCAGCCTCTGACGCAGCATTAGGCGCGGCATTTGACGCGGCATTTGGCGCAGCATTTGGCGAGGACGGCGGCGCAGCGGCCATTTCCTCCGCGTACTCCTCGACCCAGGCCAGAAGCGGCGCGGCGGAAAGGAGCGCCACCGAGGATTCAGCAGCCAGCCGCAAGCCGGGAAGCGCGTCGAGCGAGCCGCTGCTGCGCAGGCAGCCTTCCAGCGAGGCGGCTGCGGCCTTGACCCTGCCGGCGATCCAGGCGACCTCGTCCGGCAGGGAGAGGATCTCGCGCTGGACATCGACGATAGCCCGGATGGCGGCGCCCGTCTCTTCTCGGAGAAGTCCCGCTTCGCCGACCGCGCTCTCTTTAGCCGCGCTCTCTTTAGCCGCGCTCTCTTGGACCGCGCCTTCTTGGACCGCGCACTCTTTTGCTGCGCAGACACCGGTTGCCGCGGGCGATTGCGGACCGGCAGCGGCGGCCAAGACGTGCCATTCGGGGGCGGCGAGGGTGCGCAGCGAGGTGATGATCGCCTCCAGGACCACACCGTTCTCCGGCTCCACCTCCGTCGCCAGCAGCAGCCAGCGCAGCGCCGAGGAAAACCACAGCTCCCGACTGGAGAGCTCCAGCATGCTGCGGGCGGCGCGGCGGAGCGCGTCGATGTCGCCGCCGCGCAAAAGCCCGAGCGCGTCGCCGACGAAATCTTCGTAGACCGGTCCGCCGTTGGGGTCGCCCTGAGGAAGTATCAGGCAGCGGGGCGAAATCGTCGTCATCTGCAACTGTTCGAAGACGTAGCGGTAATACTCCTTCAACTCCTCGGCAGGGGCTTCGGACAGGACGTGAAAATCGAGCACGCAGTTGTAGGCGTCCATCTCGGCCAGTTCCGGCCAGGCCTCGCGCGCCGCGATCCCCCCCCAGACGATCCCCGGCGTCCGGCGGGCCTGAAAAAATGGATCGTCCCCCTGGAAAAAACAATCCTGCACCGGGCTGTAGACCAGACAGTGCAGGCCGCCGGAAGTCTGAGCGCGGTAGGCGTCCATCCTGATCCGCTCCGGGATGCCGGAGAGCAGCGAGCGCACCTCGGCGCTCGGCCCCGGATCGGCGGCCGACGGCGAAACCGCCCCGGCGGCGCCGGGGGCGTCGGCCGGCGCGCCGATCATCCGCCTGAGCGTTTCCGCCAGCCGGACCGAATCTCCTGCGTGGGCGGCGGCGTAGACGCCGTCGTTCTCGATCTCGTCGCAGAGCATGCCGACGTAATCCATGGCGTCCAGGAGCAGGTCGGCCATCGGCAGGCAATACGCGGCCTTGCCGTCGCGCACCGCGTCCATCAGGTCTTCGCCGGCGTGCAGTACCCGGGTCAGTTCGGGGAAATCGAACAGGCCGGAGTTCCCCTTCAGGGTATGCACGAAACGGAACAGCTCCGTCATCAGCTCGGCGCTCTCCGGCTCGTTTTCGAGCTGCATGAGCTTTTCGCCGATCCCTTGCAGCGACTCGCGCGTTTCGGAGAGAAATTGTTCAAGCAGTGGATTCACGGGCGGACCTCCCCGAGCAGCAGCCGGCAATTGACCAGCAGTTCCTGCGGCTTCACCGGTTTGACGAGATAGAGATTGGCCCCGGCGGCGTAGGCGCGCTTGCGGTCATGGTCGGCCGCCTCGGTGGAGACCATCAGCGCCGGAGCCTGACGAAGCTCGTCCCTGCCGCGCAGCTCGCGCAGGAAGCCGTAGCCGTCCTGCTTGGGCATGTTGATGTCGACGATGTAGAGGTCGAAGCTCTCCCGCAGCGATTTTTCCATGGCCTCGACGCCGTTCACCGCCTCGACCACCAGGTAGCCGGCCTCTTCCAGGATCAAGCGGTAATACATGCGCACCGTGGCGGCGTCGTCGACGATCAGGACTCGTTTCATCGAGCCTCCTTGGGTTTTTGGTAGACGACCGAATCCGCGAATTTGCGGGCCTTGTAGAGCGACGAGATGCGGCTCATGGATTCCGAGTGTCCAAGACAAAGGAATCCGCCGGGGTGCAGCGCGTCGTAAAAGGTGTCCGCCGCCTGGCGCCGCGACAGGTCGTCGAAATAGATCAAAAGGTTGCGGCAAAAGATCACGTCGAATTCCCGGTAGGCGCGCACGTCGGCCTGGTTCATCAGGTTGACCCTGGTGAATTCCACCGCCTCCCGCAGCTCCTCGCTCACCTGGAAGCCGTCGCCGGCCGCCTTGAAATACTTGGCCAGGAGGTTCTTGGGAAGGTGCTGCACCGACCGGGGCGAATAGAGTCCCCGCCGCGCCTGGCCGAGGATCTTGGTGTCGATGTCGCTCGATATGATCTCGACGTCCCACTTCTCGATGCCGGGCCAGTACTCCAAAAGGTACATGGCGATGGAGTACGGCTCCTCGCCCGACGAGGAGGGCATCGACCAGATGCGGATCGGACGCGAGTCCTTCTTCTGTGTTGTTATCTCCGGCAGAATGGAGTTGACCAGGCATTTGAACTGGTATTCCTCGCGGAAGAAATAGGTCTCGTTGACCGTCATCAGGTTGGTCAGGGTCTGCAGCTCCTCGCCGGAGGCCTCGAAGCGCAGCAGCATGAAATAGTTGCGAAAAGAGCGGGAATCGGTGGCCTCGATGCGCTCGGCCAGGCGCCGGTCCACGAAATAGCGCTTGGCGTCGTCGAACTGAATCCCGGTTTTTCGATAGAAAAACTCCCGGAACTTCAGAAAATCTTCCTTTCCTATGGTTATCTCAGCCATGACGCCTCAGTTGGAACAGATGCGCTTCAGGGCGATGTCGGCCGCAAAACGGATGTAAGGCTCGTCGGGGAAGCGCTCTTTGAGTTTTTCCAGGGCCTCCCGGGAATAGGACGTGCCGACCTCGCCCAGCAGATCCACCGCGGTGGCGCAGACGTTGACGTGCGGATCGCGCTCGATCACCTCTTTCAGCCATTGCTCCACCAGTTCGTGGCGCAGCGATTCCAGGACGTTCACGGCGAAAATGCGCACGTCCGGGTCCGCGTCGCCCAAAAGTCCGCCCATGATGGGCGCGACCTCGTCGGGAAGCGTTTTCATCGCCTCGATGGCCTCGTTGCGCAAAGAGACGTCCTCGCTGCGCAGGCACTCCACCAGGGCGGCTACCGCCTGGGCGTCGGCCCGTTGGGTCAACGCGGTGAGGATTATCTCCCGCACGCTCGGATCCCGCTCCTGCCGCAAGCGCCCGATCAGCGCGGCCGAGACATCGGGGCAGCCCACCAGATCCTTGGCCGCCCAACGGCGCGTGGTCGGATCGCCGTCGGCGAGTTGCAGCACCAGGCTGGCGCAGTCCCGCTGCAGTTCCCTTTCATCCTGGTCTCTCGAAGCGGCCGGCGCTTTTTTTACAATCGGCATGTCGTCCCCCCTCGCTAGCGTCCGGCCCAGGCGTTCAACTGGCCGGCGATTTTTTCCGACGGTAGTACCACGCCGGCGCCCCCCCGCTTGATCAACTCGGCGGGCATGCCGAAGACCACGGCGGAGGCCTCGGACTCGGCGATGGTGCGCCCGCCGAGTTTTTTTATCTCGGCGAAGGCGTCGGCCCCGTCGTACCCCATGCCGGTGAGCATGACCGCCACCAGGCGCGCCGGGTCGCAGAACTCGATGGCGGAGCGCCCCATCAACTCCACCGACGGGTGCCACATGAAATCCTTGTTTTCCGGCTTGGCCAGCACGGTCAATTTCCCGTTGCGCTGCCCCAGCACCATGTCGGCCCCCCCCTTGCCGATATAGACCTTGCCCGGCTCGACCGGCATCGGCTGGGCCGCTTCCACCACGTTCAGACGGCACATGCCGTTCATGCGCTCCGCGAAGGGGCGGGTGAACGAAGGGGGCATATGCTGGGCCACCAGGATCGGCCAGGGAAAATCCTCGGGGAGCAGCGGCAGGATGTCCTCGAGCGTGCGCGGGCCGCCGGTCGACACGCCGATCAGCACCAGCCCCTCCTCGACCGCTCCGCGCCGCACGGGCACAGGGCGCGCCACCGGCTTTTCCCGCTCCTCGCGCAGGCGCTGGGCCAATCCCCGGACGGTGTTGACCTTGAGCTTCGCGCGTGCCGCGCCCCGGACCTTGGTCAGCAGTTCCCTGCTGATCTCGTCGATGGTGAGCGAGATCGTGCCGCCTGGTTTGGTCACGTAATCGACCGCGCCCAGATGCATGGCCTCGAAGGTCGACAGCGCGCCCTTCTCGGTCAGGGAGGAGACCATCACCACCGGCACGGGGCGCTCCGCCATGATCAGGGAAAGGGCGGTGATGCCGTCCATCTCCGGCATGTTGATGTCCAGCGTCACCACGTCGGGCTGGAAGTCGCGGTTGGCCTCGACCGCCTCCCGGCCGTTGCGCGCCTGGTAAACCAGGAAATCGCCCGCCGATTGGAACAGGTTGTTCAGATGACGGCGCATCAGCGCCGAGTCGTCCACGATAAGCAGCTTGATCATGTCTTTTCCCGAATAGGTGCGGTGGTACGTTTAAAAAAAGCCACCTCTCCCTTGAACATTGCAGCAAAACAGTCCCCCCTCCCCTTGCGGGAGGGGGTCAGGGGGTGGGGGAATTACCCACATCTGTTGACGCGGCGCCTTCCCCCACCCCCGGCCTTACGCCGCCAAATCCGCCAGACCGGCCAGATCCCGCCCTTCGATCAGGTGCAACGGGTCGATCAGTTGTATCATCCGCTTTTGCCGCTCGAGGTTGGCCATGCGCGCCAAGAGCTTCGACTGCTCGCTGGAGAGCTGCGGAGCAATCTCGATGGCGCTCTTGTGGATCATGAGCACCTCGGCCACCGAATCGACGATGAACCCGGTCCTCAGCCCGGCGATCAGGAACACCATCACGCGCTGCCGGTCGGAGCGCTCCACCGCCGCCATCCCCAGGCGACGCCTGAGATCGATCACCGGCAGCACCGCGCCCCTGAGGTTGATGACCCCCTCCACGAAGGGAGGCGCCTTGGGCACGCGGGTCAGCTCGTCGGGGACGCGCACGATCTCCTGCACGCTGTCGATGGGAACCCCGAACTCCTCCTTGTCCAGCCGGAACACCACCACCTGCTCGTCGTCGTCGGAGGCCTCCTCGTCCGAATCGTCGTCGAGGTCGCGCTTGTCGCCTTCTTGCAGGGTCGCCACGGTCGTCAATGCCTCCTTTACGGCGGAATGCCGGAACAGGTTGCCGGCCGAGATGATGGAGACCAGACGCTTGCCGTTTTACAGCCGGCAGATCCCGGAGATCTCGGCCAGGTCCCCGTCGCGGGCCAGCAGTTCGGGCATGGAGTCCACGTCCGATTTCGCCACGCGCAAGACCTCGTTGACGCTGTCCATCACGATACCGACCGAAGAGGAGCCGAGCGAGACCACGACGATGCGGCTGTGGTCATCGTTGCCCCGGCAGGGGAGATCGAACATGCGGCGCAGGTTCACGAGCGGCAGCAGGCGGTTTCTGAGGGTCATGATCCCCATGACGTGGGACGCCGAATGGGGCACATGGATGATGTCTTCCGGTATCTGCACGATCTCCTGCACTTCCTCGATGGCCATGGCGTATTCCTGCTCGGCCACCTCGAAGCTGACCAACTGCAGCTCGTCGCTCGTATCCTCCTCGTCCGCTTCGCCGCCGGCGGCAAGGCCGGAAGCCAGGGCGCCGCTCCTGGCGACGGCGGCGATTTGCGCGAATTCCTGCTCGATCAGCTTGTGGAAATCGAGCACCATGATCATGGCGTGCCCGCCGACGTCCTTGATCAAGCCGGAAAGCAGATCCGTGTTCACGGTGGAGCGGATGGCCTCCACCCCTTCGATCTTGCCCGGCTCCACGCCCACTACGCTTGCGACCCGGTCGACCACGAAGCCGAGCGGCTGGCCGATGTCGATCACCACGGCGCGGGTCGCGTCGTTGTACTCGCACTCGTCGAAGCCGAAGATGCGCCTGAGCGAGATGATGGGGAGCACCTTGCCGCGCAGGTTGGCCAGCCCCTCGAGCGAGGGGGGCGCCAGCGGCACCCTCACGACTTCCGGCACCCGGATGATCTCCTGCACCGGCGCCATGTCCACGGCGAACACCTCGTTGCCGGCGATGAAGGTGACAAACATGCGGGTGTCCGATTCCTGCGCGTCGAGCGCGTCGTCATCGGCGGGCCGAAGAGCCGCCTGTTCTTCCAAAATTTCCGTCGTCATTTTGTCGCTCCTGTCAGGCGCTTTGCAGTTCGTCGGCTAAAGAAGCGATCTCCTCGATGGCGGCCGCCAGCTCTTCGGCGCCCTGGGACTGCTGCTTGGCGGCGGCGGCCGCCTCGGTGGCGGCCTTGTCGGCCTCCTGCGCGGCGGCGGAGATCTGCTCGATCCCCGTTTTCACCTGGCCGACGGCGGCGGCGATCTCGTTGGAGGCCGCCAGGATCTCCTTGGCGCCGTTCTCCACAATCGCGATATCGGTTTCGATCAGCACCAGGTTGGCGGAGGAGACCTTCGCCTTTTCCACCTCGTTCTGGGCGGTGGCCACGATTTCTTCCAGGTCGCGCCCTACCAGGGCGATCTGATCCTGGACCGCCTTCACCAGGTCCTTGATCCGGTCCGCATTCTCCGCGGAATCGTGGGCCAGGTTGCGGATGTCGGTGGCGACCACCACGAACCCCTTGCCGAATTCGCCGGCCCGCGCCGCTTCGATCGAGCCGTTCACCGCCAGCATGTTGGTCTGGATGGAAACGGTGGTGATGGCGTCCACGATCTTGTCGATGCGCCGCGACACCAGCTCCAGGGCCTTGATCTGCTTGATGCTCACCCGCGAGGCGTCGGGAGCCGACGACACGCCGGCGATCAAGCCGTCGATGGAGGTCTTGTTGACCGCCAAAAGGCTCTTGATGGCGAGGATTTTCTCTCCGCTGGCGGTGGCCCGCACCTGGGCGATCTCAACCCCCTTCTCTATCTGCGCGGTCGCGGCGGCGGCCTCGTCGGCGGCGGAGGACTGCACTTCGGCCCCTTTGCGGATCTGCTCGATGGCGGCCATGATCTGGGCGCCGGAGCGGTTGATTTCCGACACCGCGCTGGAGAGTTCCTCGGCGGCCGAAGCCACCTCCTCGGCGCTCTTGGCGACGTCGGTGGAGTTTTTCAGGTCTTCGGTCAGCTCAGTCAGGTTCTGCGCCGTTTGTTCGCACTGAGCCAGGGCCAGGGTCTGCTCGGCCACGGTCTTGCCCGATTCCTCGGCTGCGGCCGACTGCTCCTCCGCCGCCGAGGCGATGGACTCCGAACCTTTGAGGGCCTGATCCGCGGCCACGCTTGATTGGGACGCGCCGGTGGCGATCTCCGACACCCCCTTGACGATGTCCACGACGTCGATCCTGATCTGTTCCAGCTGCAGGGTGATGGTCTTGCCGTTTTCAACCTCGCCTTCGACCGTCTTGGCGGAATTGCCGATCCCTTCGGCGATCCCTTGCACCTCCTGCTGGATCTGTCCCACCAGGTCCGAGATCTGCTTGGCGCTCTTCTCCGAGGTTTCGGCCAGCGTCCTCACCTCGTCCGCCACCACGGCGAAACCCTTGCCGTGCTTGCCGGCCCGCGCGGCTTCGATGGCGGCGTTCAGGGCCAAAAGGTTGGTCTGGTCGGCGATCCTCACCACGGCCTTGATGATGTCGCCTATGTTGGCGGCCTGCTTCTCCAGTTCCGCCACCAGCAGCACCGAAGCGGCTTGGCGCTGGGCGGTAAGGCCGACGGTGGTCACCATCTGGGCTATATCGGCAGCGGTCTTGGCCGCCAGCGCTTGGGTTCCCTCCGCCTTGGTTTGGCTGATGTCGGCGAATTGCAACTGGCGGGCGATGGCCAGGCCCACCTGTTTGAAGGCGGCCAGAGATTCCTGGGCGGCGCCGGACGCCTCTTCCGCGCCCGCGGCGATCTGGTCGGTGGAGCGTTTCAACTCCTCCGCGGCCGAGGCCGCCTCGTTGATGCCGGCGGACAGTTGTCCGGTGGCGGCAGCGATCCGCTCCGCCGCCTGCTGCTGCTTGGCCATGGTGCGCGCCTTCTTGCGCTGAGCTTCCGCCTCGCGGGTGGCAACGGCGGAACTTTTCCCTTCAATAGCCGAAGAGGGTTGGTACGTGGTGGTCGATTTCTTCACAAGCGCCATGAGTCGTCTCCTTTGGTTTTGTTGCTGAATACGCTGCATTAATGAAACTGCATTTAACCAACCGCGGAGACTCGAACATGCCTACTCCGGCGATCTTGCAGTTTTATTCCCCGTTTTCGAGGTATAGTATGAATCAATTCTCCACTCTTTAAACATGAGCACAAACACATAGTAATGCATGAATGTTATTAGATGTATTCGGCCATGCAGCATCAAGCATGCCGATCAAACAAAAGTCGACGTGTCTATAACAATTACAGGTTCTTGAAATATATTATGGTGTAAAAGCTATTACAGAAACCGACTACCACATAAGTGGTTAAATGATGGTTTGAATAGCTGAGACAGACGAAGAAGAGAGTTTTTGCGGCGTGGGAAAAGCATTCGTTTCCGGTCGGTTGGCATCAACGGCGGAGGCGGCCTGCGGGGAAATAGCCACATATGTGGTTAACCACAATGTGGTAGGGGATCAAAAGGCCCTTCCTCGCCCCGACCACGCACCAACGGTGCCCTCCCCCCGGAAGGGCACTGCCGTTAAGTTAATGATCGGGTGAGTCAAAAAGCCCCCTCTCCCTTGACGGGTGTAGGGCTGGGGAGAGGGTGAAAAGCCCTGTAGGTCGCGTTGAGGTACGAAACGCGACGTCGCAACGGCGCGACGGTGGCAATGTCGCGTTTCACGATGAAGCCGTTCAACACGACCTACGAATGTGCAAGTTGCTGGCTGATGGGTGAATGGCTACCTTTCCTCAAAATAGCGGCAGCGCCTCTGGCGAGCCCGCCGCTATTTCTTCCCCTTGGCCGCCACCCGCGCGGAGAACTTCTCGAAATTCACGGCGAAGCGCTCATGCCTACCGCGGGCGATCACTTCGACCTCGTCGCGCGCGACCACTTCCCAGACGGTCTTTTTGCCGTCGATTTCAACCAGGCGAACGGTGGCCGACACCTCCATCCCCGCAGGGGTGGCCGCCTCGTGGGTGATGGCGATCATGGTGCCCACCGTGCGCTCCCCTTCCTCCAGGTATGGCGCCAACGCCTCCATGCAGGTCCATTCGATAAACCCGACCAGGTAGCCGGTGGCGAAGACTTCGGGCATGACGCGAAAAGGGGCGGCCTCGGGATAGAGAAACGGCACCGTTCTTTCCTTCGGCACGCAATAGGTGTGCGTGTGCTCCAAGCCTGCTGACAACGTGTCTTTCATGGCTTTCTCCTTTTGGTTCCTTTTCGTTCCCTTCAGTTGATGCGCCCCGCCCTGATGACCAGCGGCCAGGCAATCGGTTTGGTCTCCTCCGGGTCGCCCCACGCGTCTCGCAGCTCGGCCTCCATCGCCGCCAGAGGATCTTCGCCCATCTTGGTTTTGAATTCCTTTACTGCCGACCAGGTCGCCAGGTAGCCGACCAGGTGGTCCAGCCGCCAGGCGGCAGTCATGGAAAAGGGGGGCGGGGTCAGTTCCCGGAAGGGAAACGGCAGGGTCTTGTATCCCTCATCGACATGGCGCCGCTCCGGCGGCCAGTAGTCGCCGAGCACTTCGCGGTAAAGATGGCCGATAACCTCGTCTACACGCTGTCCGACGGTCATGAGCCCGTAGCTGAAGGCGGCGAAGACCGCATCTTCCCGGGCGACCCGGCGCACCTCCGGGTAGAATCGATCCAGATCGAACCAATGGAGCGCCTGGGCGACGATCACCAGGTCCTGGCTTGCCGACGGCAGCCCCGTCGCCTCAGCCGGAGCGACCAGATAGCTCACCTTCTCGTCCGGTGTCGCATTGCGGATCTGATCGGCGCTCGGGTCCAGCGCGCAGACTGTGGCGAAGTGCCGCGCCAAGGCTACCGAGGCCTGCCCGGTGCCGCAACCGCAATCAAGTGCCGCTTCCCGCCGCGGCGAGATCTCGGCCAGCCACTGAAAAAGCTCTTCCGGATAATCGGGACGAAAAGCCCGATACGCTTGGGAAACCTGCGAAAAATGGTCCTTAAACTGCTGCGGCATGGCTCACCCCCTGTTTATGATTGATGTTTACCACAGATCAGGACTATAAATAAAATATATTATTTTTATAGTTATCATAGTTACTATCTATGGAGTAACCGATGGAATTTCGCCAAATAAGGTACCTGCTGGAAATCGTCAATTGCGGAGGGTTCACCCGCGCCGCCGAGTCGCTGGGCATTGCCCAGCCCTCGCTGTCCGTCGCCGTGCAAAAGCTCGAAGACGAGTTGGGAGTCACCCTGCTCAATCGCCAGGAACGAAAGATCACCCTGACCGCTGAGGGACGCGCCTTCTTTGCGCGCGCCAGGCAGATCGAAGAGCTGGTCAAGGGGACGGTGCATGAGATGGAGGAGTTCAGGGGGCTGGAGAGGGGGGAAATAAGGGTCGGCATCCCCGGGATGCTCGGGGTGTATTTCTTCCCTTCGGTGATCGCCCAGTTCCGGAAGCAATATCCGCATCTGAAGCTTTCGGTTTATTCGGACGGCGCCAACAAGATTCAGGCCCTGGTCGAGTCCGGCGAACTGGACGTGGGGATCGTCGCCGAAGCGGATTTCCCCGAATCGATCGCCTGCCAGCCGCTCATCCGGGATGAAATGGTTGCCTGCGTTGCGAAAAGTCACCCGCTGAGCGGCAAGAGCTCCATAACCATCGCGGAGATATCGGCGGAACCGCTCTTTCTCTTCAACGAGGGTTTTTTCCAAAGGCAATATCTGAACGAAGCCATGGCGCTGGCGGGGTTGCAGCCCAACGTGGTTTTTGAAACGAATTTGGTGCAGTTGCTGAAAACGGTGGTGGCCGGAGGGGGCGGAGTCACCACCCTGCTGAGAATGGCGGCGAACGAGCCGGAGTTGACGGCCATACCGTTCGATCCGCCTTTATTCGTGGAAGCCGTAGTTGTTTGGAAGAAGCACGCCTACCTATCGAAGTCGACCAGGGCATTCCTGGAGTTCTTGCGCACTCTCTGAGCAAGCAGAGCCTCCCCTGATAGCACCGCCATTCATTGACAAACGCCAATCAAAAAGTAGACTGAGACGATTCGCCGCTGCAACCGCAGGGACGCTCAATCACACCCCATATCACTAGATGACATGGCCCGGGTCCTCAAAGACAAAAGCCCATAACTGAAACTCAGATCCGGTTGACAGTCTGCCGAGTGAGGAGCTCTCGATGAGATATCTTGTCGCTTATAAAGAAGTAACTACCCTCATTCTCTTTGTCGCGACCGGTTTCTTCTATCTCCTGTGGTGTTATTTGCCGGCCATACGGCTCGTCTGGCGTTGCCTCTCTTTGGAAGAGCGCTTTCCGCTTTGGAAAACCCTGCGGGCGTGCAAGGAATCGACCTGGCCGCTCAAGCCGAAAATATTCCATAAGCAGATGCGCCTGTGGCTTGAACTGCGCATCTTGCACCCAAAACCGCAGCAGGAGCCGGGCTGGTACTTCGACAAGGCGAGCAAGCGCTACCGCCTGGAGTTCGACGACCTGGCCTACCGCCGCTCCCTGGCAATCTGGAAAAAAAGCATCCGCAGTAAATTCGGAGCCTTGAAAATCAAGGAGACGGAACCGGTTATCGAGGTGCGCGACGTTTTTCGCCTCAATGACGAGGCGACCAAGCGCAAGATCAAATGTTACCTGTTGGCGGTCGCCGATTTGGATTTGTCCTCCGACGAAGAAGCCTCCTTTCTGTGCGACGTGAAGGTCAACGAGGGATTCCTGCTGCCGCTGAACCTCTTGGCCGGCCTGATGTCGCGCTTCTCCGACGACTGGGACCCGATCATTTCCTCCTACAGCCAGATGGCGTCGGACAGTTTTTCCAGTCAGCAGATCTCCATCTTCAACCTCTGGCTGCTGTGGGGGCCAAGTGTGCCGATTTGCAGTTGCGACCAGTGGTCCGGGCCGGTCACGTTTCAGTACGGATTCGGCGACGAGAACAATTCGGTGAGAGTGCGGGTACGGGACGCGACCAAGGAGAGCCTGCTGGCGGAGTTCAACCGACTGACGGCAGCGCGTGCGAGCGCCTCCTATCCGGCGCTGCATGCCAGCATAACGGGGAGGCTCTGGCCGCCGAGCAGTTTTGTGCAGGGGGATATCTGCGGGGCGCAGCACGAGTTGTTGAATCCGGACCGGGAAGCCTTCATCCTAGAATACAAAAGCCACACCATCATCGGCAATCCGACGGGGAGCAGTCTATTCTATACGGCCTACGTCTGGGCGATGTTTGTCGTCGGGCGGGACGCGAAGCCGGCGCTGGACCAGGTCAAAAAAGCTCCCTGGCTGCACGTCATTCCGTTCTTCGAGCACGGCAACATCGTGGATGAAAGCACCTATCAGTTGGCCAAGCTGCAATTGGCTCAGAAGGTGCTGGCCTTCGTCAAGCACAGTCGACAGTTCGAATCCGATCCGCATCAGCCGCCGCTACGGCTGTGGTACGTCTCCGCCATCGACGAATCCGGTTGCGGGCATCCGGTAGCCGTGATGCAAAAAGGGACGACCATCCGCGCCCTGATTGAGGACCTGCTCAAGGAAAGCGAGTTCAAAAGCGTCAGAGATCGGGTCATTACCAATGACCGATCTTTCGCCGAAGTACTCTCCGGCTGTCATTTGTCCAACTCCATCGCACAGTTGTTGGACCGGATAGAAGGCGGCAAGCCGCGCGAGAAAGAGTAAATGGCGCCGACGCGGGAACATCGTGGCGGCGGGTGGGAAATTCACCGAGGTAGGTTGCGTTGAACGGTTTTCGTGAAACGCAACGTTGCGCCGGCGCCACCATGGCAACGTCGCGTTTCGTTCCTCAACACGACCTACAACTACCAGGGCCGAGCTTAACTCAACAGCAGTTCGGGCTGGGGTGAAATGCCGGCATGAGGGCCGCGCAGGCCAAGCGGCAGCAACACCCGAAAGACGGTCCTCCCCGGTTCGCTCTCCACCTCCAGCCGCCCGCCATGATCGCGCACGATCCCATACGAGACCGACAATCCGAGCCCCATGCCGCTAGCCCTGGTAGTGAAAAAGGGATTGAAAATCTGCTCCATGTTCTCCCGGGGAATCCCGCAACCGGTGTCGGTAATGGAAACGGCGCACTCGTCGGCCAAGGGATCGGCCGCGGCGGCAACGCTCAGCTCGCCCCCCTGCGGCATGGCCTGGACGGCGTTCAGGATGAGGTTGGTGAACACCTGGCGCAGTTGTTCGCCGTCGCCCATCAATTCCGGCGACAACTCCCGGTAACGCTTGACCACCGTGATTCCTTGCAGCGGAACCTGGTGCCCGACTTGGCCCAGGATCTCGTCCAAGAGCGGCCCGAGGGGGGTGAGGCCGAGTTGCTTCTGCTCGCGGCTGGCGAAATGGGAGAGTTTGGCGACGATCCGCTCCACCCGGCTCACCTGCCGGCAGATGATCTCCACCTCCTCAAGGCTTGGGTCCTCAGGCGGAAGCTCCATGCGCAGCAGTTCGGCGTTGCCGCGTATGATGGCCATGGGGTTGTTGATTTCATGGGCAACGCCGGCCGCCAACTCTCCCACCGCGGCCAATTTCTCTGCGCGCACCAACTCCTCACGGGTCTTTATCAGCAGCAGATTTTTTTCTTCCAGTTCCGCGGTCCGCTCCCGAACTTTCAGCTCCAGATCCCTGTTCAGGCAGCGGATCTCCTCTTCCTGTGCTGTCAGCTCGCGGGTCATGGCGTTGAACTCCGCCGCCAGCTCCCCGATTTCGTCCTCGGCGGTGACCGCGATCTGCACGCCCCGCTCGCCCGCGGAGTAGCGCTTGACCAGGTTTTGCAGCTCCCTGATGGGGCGGGACAAACGAGTGCCGATATACCCGGAGACCGCCAAACCCAGCAAAGAGCCGAGCAGCAGCATGGCGCCGAAATAGCAGGTGACCTTCCGCTGCACCGCGGCGTAGGGGCGCTCCAACATGCCGACGTACAAAGAGCCGATGACCTTGCCGCTCAAATCGAGGATCGGTTCATAGGCGGAGAAGTACCAATCCTTGACCACGAAGGCCCGGTCCACCCATTTTTCCTTGCGCACCAGCACCCGGTCGTACACCTCCGCCGACAGCCGGGTGCCGATGGCCCGCTGGCCCGAGGCGGTCTGCACGTTGGTGCTGATGCGCAGATCGTTCAAAAAGATGGTGGCGGTGCCCACGTCTTCGCCTTTGAACCTGATCCCCTCGTAAACGATCCTCTTGATCTTGTCCACCAGCGCGTTGTTGCCGTTGAGCAGCACGCCGCCGTAGAGCGCCCCCACGATCCGGCCGCGGCTCCCCGTTATCGGCGCCGAAGCCAGCAACACCATCCCGGATTGTTCCACCACTTTCAGGCTGGTCTTGGCGCGGGGGGTAGCCACCACCTGGATGGTCGCCTGTTTGAGAAGCCGCTCTCCCTCCATCGCCAGCTCCGCCCCGCTGAGGATTTCCGAGCCGGCCGACAGTTCCCCGGCCAACGCCCGGCTCACTAATCTGCCCGGGAGCGGCTTGTCGCCGAAAGCGGACGGGTTGCCCGCCCGGTAAATGACCCGTCCGCGGAGATCCACCGCGGTCAGTATGTCCAGTTGCTCGTGCCGTAGTTGCGTCAGGAGCAGCGGAGCGAGAGCCGCGCGGTCTCCATTGTCCATGGCTTTGGCGGCGTTGAGGGAGTTGGCCGAAAGTCGCACCACGTCGCGGATATGGGCGATTTCGTTGAGGTACACCTCCCGGGCCGAGTTGAGGTCCGTCCTCACCTTGTCCTGGGCCTGGGCCGCGATTTGGGAATTGATGATGTAGACGCCGATCAGCGAGCAGAACAAGATAGCCACGAAAAGCGGCAGGAGCGCCCCGAGGGTCAGTCTGAGTCTGATGGAAATGGCGGGCATGCGCATGGTCTTCGCCTTCTCAAACGTCCGCCGCCCCGCCGGAAAGCACCATGTCGTACTCCGCGATCTTTCGGTCCAGGGTTCTGCGGCATATGCCCAAAAGCTCGGCGGTCCTGCTTTTGTGATAACCGGTTCGTCTCAGCACGCGGGCGATGTGCTCGCGCTCGACCTGCTCCAGCGAGGTGACCTCTGAACGCAGGGTGGCCGGCGTGTCGGCGCCCCAAAGCGGCAGCAGGTCGACCGTGATCCGCTCGCCGCGGGCAAGGATTACCGCTCGCTCCAAAACGTTCTCCAGCTCCCGCACGTTCCCCGGCCAATCATAGGCGGCCAGCGCCTTCATGGCCCGGTCGTCGATGCCGGTGATCTCTTTGCCGAGGCTCCGGGCGAAGGCCCGGGCGAAATGCCTGGCCAGCGGCTCGATATCCTCCTTGCGCTCCCTGAGCGCGGGGAGCGCGATGGTGATCACGTTCAACCGATAAAAAAGGTCCTCCCGAAACCTCCCCTCGCTCACCTCCCGCGACAGCGTCTTGTTGGTGGCCGCCACCAGGCGAATGTCCACCGACCTGGACTTGGTGCCGCCCACGGGCATGAATTCCCGCTCCTGGATCACCCGCAGGATCTTCGACTGCAGCGCCCCGCTCATGTCGCCGATCTCGTCCATGAAAAGAGTGCCCCCCTCCGCCTCCTCGACCAGACCTTTCTTGGCGCTAATGGCCCCGGTGAACGCCCCGCGCACGTGGCCGAACAGTTGGCTCTCCAGAAGCGTCTCGGTGAGCGCCGCGCAATTGAGGGAGAGAAAGCGCCGCCCCCGGCGCGGGCTGTGGTAATGCAGCGCCTTGGCGATCAGCTCCTTGCCGGTTCCCGATTCCCCCTGGATCAGGATGTTGGCGTTGCTCTTGGCCACTTGCAGGGCGAGTTGGTAGGCCTCCCGGAATTTGCCGCTGGAAAAGACGATGTCTCCCGGCGCCGATTGCCGGCTCAACTCTTCCTTCAGGACCAGGTTTTCCTTGATCAGCACCTCGCGCTCCAGCACTTTTTCCAGCACACCCAGGACCTTCTCCTTGGGAAACGGCTTGGTGATGTAGTCGTAAGCGCCCAGTTTGATCGCCTCGACGGCGGAATCGATGGTGCCGAAAGCGGACATGATCACCACCGGCAGGCCGGGCCGCAACTGCCGCACCCGCTTCAGCACCTCGATGCCGTCCAAGTCCGGCATCCTGACGTCCAAGAGCAGCAGGTTCGGCTCGCCGCCTTCGCTTTTCTCCAGATAGCGAAGCAGGCCCGCCCCGTCGCCGAAGGCCTCGGTGGCGAGCCCGTAGGACTGCAGCATCCTTTTCAGGTAGCGCCGCATCTCTTCTTCGTCGTCGCAGATAATGATTTTCCCTTCGAACAAGGCGCGTCCCCCCGCAGCTCGATTTGGACAAAATGTCACAAGGCCGGACAAATGTATACAATGCGCCCACCGGCGCCCACCGCCGCCACGGCGTCGGCTTTGAACCGGCGGTTATAAAACAGTATGTTATCAAATCACATGGCATCAGCCCCAAATGGCACAGCCATTGCTCATCATAGCGCAGTCGCTTGGCTGGCACTGCATACATAACATAAAACATCGTTGTTTGTCAGAAGATTATGTTCGCTAACGGAGGTTTGACTATGGCTGTTTCAAGAAGGGATTTTTTCAAGATCTCGAGCGTGGGCCTGGCGGGGTCGCTGGGGCTGAACCTTGCGCCGGTGGAGGCGAAGGCGGAGGAATTGGCAATCCGCTACGCCAAGGAGACCACCACCATCTGCCCCTACTGTTCGGTCGGCTGCGGCATGATCGTGCACACCTTGGGGGGGAACATCGTCAACATCGAGGGGGATCCCGACCATCCGATCAACGAAGGATCGCTCTGCCCCAAAGGGGCGTCGGTCTATCAGCTGCGCGAGAATCCGGCCCGGATCACCAAACCGATGTACCGCGCGGCCGGCGCCAGCGAATGGCAGACGGTGAGCTGGGAGTGGGCCACGGACGAGATCGCCAAGAGGGTGAAGAAATCCCGCGACGCCAGCTTCGTCGCCACCAGCAAGATCAAGATCAAGCAAAAGCAGGGAAGCGCCGAGGTGGAGAAGGATATCGTGGCGACGGTCAACCGCACCATGGGGATGGCATCGGTGGGGAGCGCCGCTCTCGACAACGAGGAATGCTACCTGTACCAAAAATTTCTAAGGGGGTTGGGCCTGGTGTATATCGAACATCAGGCACGCATTTGACACAGCGCAACTGTAGCGGCTCTGGCAGAGTCGTTTGGACGCGGTGCAATGACGAACCATTGGATAGATTTCAAGAATTCCGACGTAATCCTGATCATGGGGGCGAACCCCGCCGAGAACCACCCGGTCTCCTTCCGCTGGATACTGAAGGCCAAGGACGCCGGCGCCAAGGTGATCTGCGTCGATCCCCGCTTCACTCGCAGCGCGGCCAAGTCCGATCTCTACGCGCCGCTGCGCTCCGGCACCGACATCGCCTTTTTGGGCGGGATGATCAACTACATCCTGCAAAATAAGCTCTACTTCGACGACTACGTGAAGCAGTACACCAACGCCCCGCTGCTGGTCAGCGCCGACTTCAAGATGCCCGGCGAGTTGAGTGGCCTGTTCTCGGGCTACGCCGAGAAGAAACGCGGCTATGACCAGAAATCCTGGGGCTTCCAGAAGGACAAGGACGACAAGCTGCTGACGGACCCGACCCTTGCCGATCCCAACTGCGTCTTCCAGTTGCTGAAGAAGCATTACTCACGCTACACGCCGGAGCTGGTTTCCAAGATCACCGGCACTCCCAAGGAAACCCTGATCGACGTCTACAAGCTGTACGCCTCCACCGGCGCTCCCGACAAGGCGGGCACCTCGCTCTACGCCATGGGCTGGACCCAGCACACGGTCGGCACCCAGAACATCCGCGCCATGTCCATCGTGCAACTGCTGTTGGGGAACATGGGCGTGGCCGGCGGCGGGATCAACGCGCTGCGCGGCGAATCCAACGTGCAGGGCTCGACCGACCACGGGCTGCTCTTTCACATCCTGCCGGGCTACCTGCCGGTGCCGTCGGCCGATCTGCAGGATCTGGCCGCCTACAACGAGAAGAACACCCCGAAAACCAAGGAGTCGCAAAGCGCCAACTGGGGGCAGAACAACCCCAAATACATCGCCAGCTACCTGAAGGCGATCTACGGCGCCAAGGGGACCAAGGAAAACGATTTCGGCTACCACTGGCTTCCCAAGCTCGATCCGGGGATGAACGCCTCCTGGCTGATGATCTTCGACAACATGATCAAGGGGAAATTCCAGGGCTTTTTCGCCTGGGGGCAAAACCCCGCCTGCTCCGGCTCCAACTCCAACAAGGTGAGAAAGGCGCTGGGCAAGCTCGATTGGATGGTGACGGCAAACCTGTTCGACAACGAGACCGCCTCCTTTTGGAAGGGACCCGGCATGGACCACGCCAAGGTGAAGACGGAGGTGTTCTTCCTGCCGGCCGCCGCCTCCTTCGAAAAAGAAGGCTCGATCAGCAACTCCGGGCGCTGGGCGCAGTGGCGCTATGCGGCGGTAAAGCCGCTCGGCCAGAGCAAACCGGACGCGGAGATCATCAACGACCTGTTCTTCAAGCTGAAGGGGCTCTACGCCAAGGAAGGGGGCGCTCTCCCGGAGCAGCTCGCCAACCTCACCTGGAACTACGGCTTCAAGCGGGCCGACGGCACGGCCAAAAGCGTCGACATCCACGCGGTGGCCAAGGAGATCAACGGCTACTATCTGGAGGACGTGGAGGACAAGCCCAAGCTCAAGCCCGGCGATCCGCCGCCGGCGCCTGCGCAACCCTGGGCGGCGAAGAAGCTTCTGGGCAAGAAGGGGGAGCTCTCCGACGGCTTCGCCAAGCTGCAGGCCGACGGCAGCACCTCCTGCGGCTGCTGGATCTACTGCCAAAGCTACAACGAGAAGGGGAACATGATGGCCCGCCGGGTGAAAAAGGATCCCACCGGCCTGGGGATGTTCCCCGAGTGGTCCTGGTGCTGGCCGGTGAACCGGCGCATCATCTACAACCGCGCCTCGGTGAACCTGGACGGCAAGCCGTTCAACGTGAAGAAAGCGGTGCTGTACTGGAACGCGGCGGCGATCCTTCCCGACGGCAAAATGGGCAAATGGGAGGGGGACGTCCCGGACGGTCCCTGGCCGCCGATGTCCGACGCCAAGGAGGGGCGCAAGCCGTTCATCATGCGGGCGGACGGCCTGGGCGCGCTCTTCGGTCCGGGGCTGAAAGACGGCCCGTTCCCCGAGCATTACGAGCCGATGGAGTGCCCGGTCCCGGAAAACTACATGTCGAAGCAGTTGACCAACCCGGCGGTGAAGATCTTTTCCGAAGCGGGCACACCCGAGGACGTGCTGGCCAGCTGCGACGTGCGCTTCCCCTACGTGGGCACCACCTATCGCGTCACCGAGCACTGGCAGACGGGGGTGATGACCCGCAACACCCCGTGGCTCCTGGAGTTGCAGCCTCGCCAGTTCGTGGAGATGAGCCAGGAGCTCGCCAAGGAAAAGGGGATCCAAAACGGCGAGGTGGTCGAGGTCAACTCGGCGCGCGGCAGCATCGAAGCGGTGGCGATGGTGACCCTGCGCATGAAGCCGTTCAAGATCGGCGACCGGCTCGTGCATCAAATCGGCCTGCCGTGGTGCTTCGGCTGGTTCACCCCCGGAGTCGGAGACGCGGCCAACCTGCTCACCCCGACCGCCGGAGACGCAAATACTATGATTCCCGAAACCAAGGCGTTTATGGTCGGGATCAAGAGAAAGGGGTGACCGGCCATGGCAGAGACTAGAAAAGGATTTTTGATCGACACCTCGCGCTGCATCGGCTGCCGCTCCTGTCAGGTGGCCTGCAAGCAGTGGAACAAAACGGACGCGGACAAAACCGCCAACCAGGGCACCTTCGAGAACCCGCGGGATCTGACCCCGAACCTTTACAACCGCATCAAATTCGTGGAGAAAGCCGACGACAAGGGGCAGGTGAGTTGGAAGTTCTTCAACGAACGCTGCATGCACTGCGGGGACGCGGGCTGCATGAAGGTCTGCCCTTCCCCCGGCGCCTTGTACCGGACCAAGGACGGCATCGTCGCCTACAACAAGGAGAAGTGCATATCATGCAAGTACTGCGTGAGCGCCTGCCCCTTCAACGTGCCGCGCTACGGAGCCGACGACAAGGTGGCCAAGTGCAATTTATGCGTCGACCGGGTGGCGGGCGGCATGTCCCCCGCCTGCGCCAAGGCCTGCCCGACCCAGTCGCTCAACTTCGGCAATCGGGCCGAGCTGATCGCCAAGGCCAAGGCCGCCAAGAAAACCTTGTACGGCGAAAACTCCCTGATGGGAACCGGCGTGGTGTACGCCTTGGAGGGAAAACCGGAGGAGTACGGGCTCCCCTACAACCCGTCGATCCCGCCCGCCATTTTCCTTTGGAAGGACGTCATCAAGCCGTTGGGAATCTTCGGATTCTGGGGGAGCATCGGCGCCATGCTCATTCACTACGTCTCGGTCGGACCGAAAAAGCTGGAAGAAACTGCCGAGGATCGGGGAGGAGATCGCCATGAGTAACTATATCGAGCGTTTCCGGACCAGCGAGCGAGTGCTGCACTGGTTCGTCAGCATCGCCTTCTTCATCCTGCTGCTGTCGGGGCTGGGACTGTACTCAACCCTGTTCAACGGCTACTTCAGCGTCTTCGGCGGCGGCAAGCAGGCGATCGTGTTTCACAAGATAGCGGGCGTGCTGTTCTTCTGCGCCTCGGCCTTCATGTTTTTCAACCACAAGAAAGACATGACCACCTTCGACGCGGACGACAAGGAATGGATCGCCCAAAGGGGCGGTTACCTGTCGCGGGACGAGGCTCACTTCAACGTGGGCAAGTACAATCCCGGGCAAAAGATCTTCGCCATTTTCACCGGAGTCGCGACTCTCGTTCTGGGAGTAACCGGGATAATTATCTGGGGGCCGCAATCTTTTCCTCGCGGTTTGGTGCAGCTATCGCTTATGATGCACGGGTTGATGTTCGTCCTGGCCGCGATGTTCGTCGTCGCCCACGTCTATCTGGCGACCATCGGCAATCCCGGCACGCTGGAAGCCATGCTTTACGGCGACGTGCGCAAAATCTGGGCGAAGAAGCATCATCCGAAATGGTTTAAAGAGTTAAGCGGCAAATAACATCATTGTTTTCTACAAACCGACGGCCGCCGGACAGAACTTGCCCGGCGGCCAGGAGACCCTATGCCGCAAACAGCAGAAAAGTTGCTATTTTTACGCGCGACCGTCAACGAGAATCCCGAGTACGCCGAGATCTTGCCGCTTTTTCAGGAACTCTACGCAACGATTGAAGGGCGCGAGGGAGAAACCGGCATTTTTTTCGCCACTTGCGAAAAATATGCGGCGCAGAGAGTAACCGACGGCTTCCCTTTGCTTCAACCCGACTCGATGCAGGTCGATCCGATCAAGACGGGCCATTTTCTAACCACGATCATCGATGCCTTGCTGCCGATGGTTAAGGACGGAGCCGACGAACTTTGTTTGCTGCGAGAGGCGATCGGCTCCGACAAGCTGGATCTGCGCACCGTCTTGGCTGCTTGCCTGGCGCGGGACCGGAGGACTTTGGAAGAAGCCGCCGCGGCGATCGGCATGTCCTCGCCGCTGTTGGAGTTTGCGCTGGAACCGGTGCTGAAGACCGCCTTGGAGACTTTTTCCGAAACGATGCCCGCGTCGTGCGCCGAAGGCTGGCAGGAAGGGTACTGCCCCATCTGCGGGTCGCGCGCAGGGATGGGCGAGTTGACCGGAGAGGAAGGGAAGCGGCAGCTTAGCTGCTCGACCTGCTTTTACAAATGGCCCTACAAAAGGATGAAATGCCCGTATTGCAGCAATGAGGACCACGAGGCGCTTTCCTATTTCAGCGTAGGGGAAGGTCCTACCCGAGTGGATGTCTGCCGCAAGTGCAGCCGGTATCTGAAGACGCGGGACTCCCGGCTTGGGCATGCCGGCGTGCCGTTGGACGCCGAGGATCTGGCGACCATCCACCTCGATCTTGTGGCGAGCAAGGAAGGCTTCGAACGAGGCATATAGTGAGTAAAGGAGTGTATATGCAGCTAAGGGGATCGCGTCAGATAGCCGGCGTTACCGCGGTGATCTTGGCCGGTGGAGCTTCAAATCGAATGGGGAGCAACAAGGCGCTGCTCCCCTATCGCGGAGGCGTATTCATCGAAGCCATCTGCCGGCAGATGCGGCAGCTCTTTACCGAGGTAGTGCTGGTCACCAACTCTCCGGAACAGTACCAATTTCTCCCCTGCAAGAAGGTAACGGACATATATCCCGGCATGGGGGCGCTGGCGGGTCTCCATGCGGGGTTGCACCACAGCGCCAACCCGGTCATTTTCGCGGTTGCCTGCGACATGCCGTATCTAAACGATGAGCTGATCGGAAAACTTGCGGAGGAGATCAAGGGGTTCGACGTCGTCCTGCCGCGCACCGATGCCGGCTTCGAGCCTTTGCATGCCTTGTACGGCAAGCGCTGTCTGCCGGCGATGGAAAGCTGCCTGCGGCAGGGAAGGCGAAAGATTCTGGGCTTTGCCGATCAGGTCAAGGTGCGGGACTTCACCCCTCAAGAGATCAAGTTGTTCGATCCGGATTTTGCCTCGTTCAGCAACATCAACACACCGCAAGAGTATTATCAGCTGCGGGAAGATGAGAATAACGCCTTCGAAGAGTCGGCCGCCGCAAGGAGAGAGCGCGGGTAATTTGAAGCAGGCAGTGCGGAAAGCAAAAAGCCCCCACCCGGTTTCCCGGGTGGGGGCTTTTCATTTAAATTCCCTGCGGCGACCTACTCTCCCACACAGTTACCCATGCAGTACCATCGGCCCTGAGAGGCTTAACTTCCGTGTTCGGGATGGGAACGG
>CAIYDQ010000094.1 GCA_903925075.1 uncultured Geobacter sp. | reverse complement strand
TGGTGGTAACCAAATAAAGAATCAAAAGCATTAACCACAGAGGAACACAGAGGTTCACAGAGGACTCAGAGGAAGACAAAACCAGGGTTAAACCAAAAGCTTCAAGGCTTAAGGCCTTGACCACAGAGGTACACAGAGTCACACAGAGGAAACCGGAAGACTGGGAAAATCAAGACTTTAAGATCGTTTTTCAGGTTTTCTCTGTGAACCTCTGAGTACCTCTGTGGTTGAAGCTTTTTGTTTGTAGAAATGATCAATGCTGCTTTTCTTAATGCGAGGCCAGGCCATGGAGCGACTGAACGGCAAGCTGATGAAGGTGATCCATCTCGGCTTCGAGATTTCACAGATCAAGGATATCGACCTGCTCCTGGAAAAGATCCTGAGCGAGGCACGCTCTTTCACCAACTGCGACGCCGGATCGCTCTACATCAAGGAAGGCGACAGCCTCAAGTTCAGCTATGCTCAAAACGACACCATGCGGCGCACCCTGCCGGCCGGCAAGAAACTTCCCTACTCCACCTTTTCCATTCCCATCAGCAACAACTCGATCGCCGGCTACGTAGCCTCCAACGGTTCCATCCTCAACATCCACGACGTTTACGATATGAAAGAGGCCTACCCGTTCTCCTTCAACCGCTCCTACGACGATTTAACCGGCTACCGCACCCGTTCCATGTTGACCATCCCGCTGAAGAACGCCCGCAGCGGCGCGGTCGGCGTGCTGCAACTGATCAACGCCATGGACGCCGACGGCTCAGTGATACCTTTCGCCGGCCAGGACGAGGAGATCATCACCTATTTCGCCAGCAACGCGGCGGTCGCGGTGGAGCGCGCCAAGATGACCCGTGAAATCATCCTGCGCATGAACAAGATGGCGGAGATGCGCGATCCCAAGGAGACCGGCCCGCACGTGAACAGGGTGGCATCCTACGCGGTGTTCCTCTACGAGACCTGGGCCACCAAAAGGGGGATTTCGCAGGAGGAGATCGAGAAAACCCGGGACGTTTTGCGCATGTCCGCCATGCTGCACGACGTGGGCAAGGTGGCGATCACCGACAACATCCTGAAAAAACCGGGCCGGTTCACCCCGGAAGAGTTCGAAATCATGAAGCTGCACACGCTTTACGGGGCGAACCTCTTCGCGGACATCTATTCGGAGTTCGACGAGTCCGCGGCCGAGGTGGCGCTCAACCACCACGAGCGCTGGGACGGTCGGGGGTATCCGGGCTATATCGACACGCAAACGCAGGAGCCCTTGGCCGGTTTCCAAAACGAGCAGGGGGGCGCGCGGGGGAAAAAGGGGGAGGAAATACCGCTATTCGGCAGGATCGTGGCCTTGGCCGACGTCTTCGACGCCCTCTCCAGCCGCAGATGCTATAAGGAGGCCTGGCAGGAAGACGAAGTGGTGAAAACCATCGCCGAGGAGGCCGGAAAGCAGTTCGATCCGGAGCTGGTGGCGATCTTTCTGGAGAACATCGACTCCTTTCAGCAGATTCAGAAGCGTTATCCCGACGAACATGAGTAATGGCCCGCTGCCGTTATAAAAAAATAGGATTAAGTTATATATTCTAATTCTAATCCGTGTTATATCTGTGCCAATTTGCCGGCCGCGCCGCCGAGCGGGGTGTTGTCCCGAATCAAAAACCACAATTGGAAATTGTTATGGAAACATTTCAATTGGACCGATCCGCTAAAAGTCAGCCGTCGCCTTCGGAGGCGAGCTGCGATCATCTGCGCCTCATCACCGACAACCTCGCCTATATTGAAAACCAATGCCGCCGGGCGGTGCTGCGAACCATGACCGGCGCCGCCGCCTCGCTCGACGACGGGACCGGCTCTTTCGGCTTCGACGGCATAGCGGTGGACAACCAGGCCGACGAGCTCCTGAACGAGGTGCTGGACCGCCTGAAGGCGGACGACTTCAAGGCGCTGCGGGAATTCCAGGGGAAGGCGAAAGTCACCACCTACATCACCACCATCATTTCCAACCTGATCATCGATCTGGTGCGGCAAAAGAAGGGGCGCAGCCGCGCCAGGGAGCGAGCCAGGGAGATGGGCGAATTGGGGGAGCGGCTCTACGAGCTGGTTTTCGCCAGGGGGTGTTCGCTGCACCAGGCGCACAGCGATCTGGAGATCACCCACGGCATCTGCGAGCCGCTGGAGCGCTTGCAGGAGATGCTCCAGAGGATGCGCGGGCGCGAGCGCTCTCTGCTGCCGGCGGGGGGCGAGGTCGATTCGACCTGGCTTGTGCCCGGCAGGAAGATCATGGCGAACGACGGGGTCGAGGTGGTGGTGGTCGATCCCCGCAGGAACGCCGAAGCCCGGCTGATCGCCGGCCAGCAGCGGAGCAAGGCGCAGCGCACCGTCGGCTCGCTTTTGGAGGAATTGAGCGGCGAAGACCGGCTCATGATCAGCATGCGTTTTCCGGCGGACGGTGACGACCCCATATCCGCCAAGGAGATCGGCGCGTTGCTCTCTTTAAGCGAGAAGTGCGTCGAGGCCAGGATCAGGAGGATACTGATCCGTTTTCGGCAGATACTTTTGAAGCAGGGATTGACCCTGGACGATCTGATCGATCATCCTTGAACAGCAGGAAATTTTGCGGTTGTCCGTCAAAGAACTGCAGCTAAGGAACCGAAATCTTCCCTTCTCCCGCACTGGCGGATCGGCTACGACTATGAAAGTGGATGACTCCAAACTAGGGACGGCTATCGCCAAGGGAATCGCTTCCTCCAAGCCTGAGACCCCGTGCCCGGAGCTCGAGCAGATCGCGGCCCTGGCGGATGGCGCCCTTGCCGACGATGAGCGCGACCGGTTGCTGTCGCACCTGGCCCAGTGCGCCACCTGCCGCGAACTCTTCGTCACCACTAGTGAACTCTCCGCTGATGCCGCCTCGGTGGAGGTGCGCCGCCGCTACCTGATCCCTTCGGCTCTGGCCGCCGCAGCCGTGCTGCTGGTCGCCTTGACCCTGACGCTCAAGAAAACCCCGGATGAAAAGCCGCAACTGGCGAAAACGGCGGAGCCGGCAGCCCCGCTTGCCAAAACCCCGCTTTCGTCGGTCCCGATGTCGGCAGCGACGGAAACGGCGGCCCCAGTGGTTGCTCCCGCGCCGCTCGCCCCGACCGCACGGCAGGCGCTTTCGCCGGCCGCCGATCAGGCTCCCGGCAGCCGCCGCCCCGAGGCGCCGCTCCCCACCCTGGAGCGCTGCGCCGGCCGGCTGGCCCGGCTGGCCCGGCTGGGTTCGCCGGCACGATTGGCGGCTCTGCTCCCCGCGGGCAACGGCGCATCCGGGTTTGCCGAAAAGGTGGAGCCGGACGCGCTGGCCTTTCGCATCGGCATGAGTTCCATGGAACTGGAAGTGGCGCTGTTGGCCGACGACGGCGACCGGGCGCAGGCGCAGACGGCCCGCCTGAGCGCTTTGCTGCAGGCATTGCTTGGCGACGAAGATATAGCCGATCTGGAGCGGCTCGCCAAAAGGCTGGAACAGGGCGACAAACCCAGCAGCCTCGCCGGCAGGACCGGCAAGATAGAGCGGCTGATTCCCCGCGACCAGTTGGGCTTCGCCCGCCTGGGCGCCTGGGCGCAAGGGGCGAGGCTCGCCGCCAAGTCGGGCAATGCCGATTACTTTAGCCAAGGGGTGCCGGAATACTTCCAAAAGCGCCTTGAACAGCCGGGCGCGCCCAAGGGGGCGGCGGCCAAACTGCGTGAACTGCGGCAAAAGGTGAACGACCCGCGCAGCATCGATCTGCAAGGGGTCGCAGAGGGGATCGAAGAACTGTGCAAAGGATTTTAACCATCTACCGTCGTCGTTTTCCGAGTTGCCCCGGAGGGCTCCCCGCTGCCGGGCGAAGCTGCGCCGGTGCGCTACCGGTTAAGCCTGGCGGCGACCATGCCCGCCGACGCGGCCTGGCCGGGCTGCTCGCCGCGGCTCTGTCGGCGGGCGCCGCGTTCGCCCTGTCGGCGGGCGCCTCGTTCGCCATCGATTCGCTACCCTCGGACAATGCCAAATACCGAAAGGTGAAAACCATCTACGACAACGTCGCCCGCGCCTTCGGCGACGCCAGAATACCTCCCCGCTTGTTCGTCACCCCGCTCGGCGCGCAGAATCGCAACTCGGTGGCCTGGTCCGATCCGGGCACCGAAGGGGCCATCGGCATGGAGGCGGAGAGCGCGCCTCTCCAGGAAGGGTACATAGCCATCGAGGAGGGGGTCTACGACCTGTTCGCCCCTCTGGGAGAGGAGCGCGACGGGGCTCTCGCCTTTCTCCTGGGGCACGAGCTCACCCATTACTATTTGCGGCACGGCTGGGTCGGGGACTTCGGCAACTCCTTCGCCACCTACGACGTCGGGCGCAAGATGATCAAGGCGGCCAGCTACGAGGAGGTTATCAAGCGAGAAACGGAGGCCGATTACTTCGGCGGTTTCTACGGCCGCCTCGCCGGCTACGATACGCTGGGCGTGGCTCCCAAGGCGCTGGAGATGATCTATGCCGCCTACGAGCTGCCCGACAAGCTCCTCAACTACCCGTCGCGCGCCGAACGCAAGGCGATCGCTGAGCGCGCCGAGGCGAATCTGCGCAAGATGACGCCGGTGTTCGAGGCGGGCAACCGTCTCCTGCTTTTGGAGAAGTACGAGGAGGCGGGCCGGCTGTTCGAGCACCTGGCCCACAGTTTTCCCAGCAGGGAGATGTTCAACAACGCGGGGACGGCGTACGCCTGCGAGGCGCTGCGCCTGGCGGGAAGCGCCCAGGCCGGTTTCGCCTACCCGTTCGAATTCGACTCCCAGACCCGCTTGCAGGGGAAAAGCGGCAGGAGCAAGGGGATCGACGACCTCTCCGAGCGCCGGACCAGATTGCTGCAGCGCGCCGCCGACAACCTCGACAAGGCGACCCAGCGCGACCGAGGCTACGCCGCCGCCTACGTGAACCTTTCGGCCGTGGACACGCTGTTGGGGGACCGGGACAACGCCGTGATCCTCGCCAACCGCGCCATGGAGCTCGCCAGAAAAGACAACGAGACCAACACCGTCGGCAACGCGCTGGTGGCGCGCGGCCTCGCCTGGGCGGAAGGGGGGAACAAGGAAAAGGCCATGATCGACATGGCCGCGGCCGGAAATCTGGGCAACGCCGCCGCCGTCCGGAACCTGGCCCTTTTGCGCGGGGAGCAGGGGGTGCGCGCGCAGGCGGCGCGGGGCGAGAAGAGCGCCGACCGCCCCGAGACCGTCGGCGGCGTGGCGGCCCGCGACAGCTTCACCAGGGACAAGGAGGCCACCACCTTTTCCTTGAAAGGGGCGGGGCGGGACGAGCCGACGCTCACCGTGTACGCCCGGCAGGCGGCCGGCTGGCAGAACATCGTGGTCGCCATCGGCAGCAGATTGGTGCACGTGATCGCCACCGGGAAGGGGTACGATCAGCCCACCGCGCTGGGCGTAAAAATCGGCAGCAGCCTGGAGGAAGTCTGGCAGAAATACGGCCAGCCGTCGCGGGTCTTGAGCGCGCGGCGAGAAACCTATTACGTCTACGGCAAGTCGGAAGTGGTCTTCGGCGTGAACCACGAAGGAAAGGTGAGCGGTTGGATGACCTATGCGGTGCAATGAGACCGCCACGGTTGGCGGTTGGATGACCTATGCGGTGCAATGAGATCGTCAGGGGTTGGCGGTTGGATGAAACGGGAGGTCGACAATGAAAAGAAAGCTGTTGTTTACTTTGCTTGCCCTGGCAGGCGTCCTTTCCGCCTTGGCCGGATGCACCGGTCCCCAGGTGCGCGGCACCTCCCCGGAGGATAATCCGGAACATCATTATCTGGGCGGGATGACCGCGCTGGAGAACGGCAACCCGGCCGCGGCCCAGGAAAAGTTCGAGCGGGCGATCTATCTGGACCCGCATTTCGCCAAAGGGTACGCGGGGCTGGCCATTGCCGGCGCCGACAAGGTGAAGGGGCAGACGGATCTGGCGGTGAGAGGGATTGAGACGGAAAGGGTGCTGGAGAACCTGAAAAAGGCGCGCAAATACGCCGAGAAGCCGGACGAGGAATTCGACTGCGATCTGGCCACGATCCGGGTGAATACGCTGATCAAGGACAAGGGTTGGCTGAAGAGCGCGGAGGAGAGCGCCGCCGCGGCCGGCGCGCGCAAGGTCGACGAACGCGCGCTCAGCTACTATCAGGGAACCGAGGCGCTCCCTTTCTACCTGGGGCTGGCCTATCTGGAGGGGCTCGAATTCCAGAAGGCGCGCGACCGTTTCGCCGAGGTGCTAGGCGCCAAGCGCGAGGGGAAATGGCTGGAGAAAGCGGACCGGGCCTGGAAAAAAACCGACAGGATCGTGCGCGCCATGGCCGGCATCACGGTTGGCGACGTCGGCAAGCGGATCGCTATCAAGGACGCGGTCAGCCGCGCGGACGTGGCCGCGCTCTTGGTCGACGAGTTGAAGCTCGACAAGCTTTTTGCCGGCAGGATTCCGGTCGTCTCTCGGATCGAGAAGATGAAGGCGGAGTTCACCCCGGCGGACATGGTGAACCATCCCTTCAGGGACGAGGTGCTGACCATGCTGAAGTGGAAGGTGCGCGGCCTGGAGCCGAAGTTCGACGAGGCGACCCAGTCCATGCTGTTCAAGCCGGCGGACAGCGTCAGCCGCGGGGAGATGGCCTTCATCCTGGAAGACGTATTGATCAAGCTTACCGGCGACGAGAAACTCGCCGTCGCCTACTTCGGCCAGGAAAAATCCCCCTTTCCCGACGTGCGCAGCACCTCTCCCTTTTACAACGCGGTGCTCAACATGACCACGCGCGGGGTAATGGAAGGGGAGCTGTCCGGCGAGTTCCGGCTCAACGATCCGGTCGACGGCGCGGAGGCGCTTTTGGCCATCAGGGTGCTCAATCAGAAGAAAAATATCTATTAAATAACAAGGAGAGGTCATGAAAAAACTGGTTTTAGCGGGAATGCTGCTGGCGGGGATGGCGGGTTGGGCGTGCGCCGAGGATGCAGGTACCATCAAGATCGACCAGACCTTCGTCAAGGCCACCACCTGGCTCAGCCAGCAGAGCCTGACCCTCACCGGGAGCCCGTCTGGACGCGACGACAACACGGCCTTCAGCCAGGAAGCCATCCTGTTCGTGGGCGAGGCGGCCGCCAACCTGGACCCGAAATTCTCGCCGGCGCAGCGCGAGCTTGGGGCGAAGCGGGCCGCGGTGGTCACCGCCCAGCGTGCCGTCGCCGAATATCTCTCCGGCTTCGTGCTGGTCGGGGACACCTTCGTCAAGGACGGCGTGCAGCAGTACGACACCATCAGGTCGGCGGTGAACGGGCTGGTCAAAGGGGTGCAGGTGGTGGTGCAGGAGTACAGCAAGGAGAAGGAGACCTCCATCGCCATCGTCAAGCTCGGCATGCACGGCCCCAACGGCTTCGCCTCCGTCATCTACGACAAGGTCTTCAAGGACGCGGGACTGAGAAGGGCGCTGACCGAGGTGGACGGCAAGCAGGCGCCGACCTACAGCCACAAGGTCGAGCCGGTGGCGGTGGCTTTCGACGGCCTGATCATCGACGCGACCGAGCAGAACTTCAAGCCCGCCCTGATCAACCGGATCTTCAGCGCCAAGAAGGAACTGCTCTACGACCCGTCCAAGGTAAGCCAAAAGGTGCTGGTCGAGCAGGGTTGCGGCGAGTACACGAACAGCGTGGATAAGGCGAAGGCCGCTTTGGACACGCGCGGCATCAAGAACCCGCTGATCGTCAAGGCGGTGGGCACGGTAAGCGCCGCCGACCTGCAGGTTTCCGACGAGGATGCGGTGACCATCTTCTCGGCTAACCAAAAGGGAAATTTCCTGGCCGGAGCCAAGGTCGCCTTCGTGCTGAAATAAAGGACATTTGAAACCGGGAGACGGGATATTGCGAAAAGTAATCTGGACGCTGCTGGCGCTGTTGGTCACGGCTGTTCCTTGCCAGGCGAAAACGCTGATGGTCGCCGGCCGCATCTCCAGCGAGATGACGGTCAGCCAACAGGTGACCTTCGGGGTCAGCGAGCAGCTATCCGAGCTGGTCTATCGCTTTCCCGTCCCCGCCGGTATCAATGTCCCCAGCATCAGCCAGCGGCTTACCGAACACAACATCACCTTCGAGCCGGAGCCCAACTCGGTTAAGGACGAGACCGACGCTTACGGCAATCTCTACAAGGTGGTGACCTGGCGAAAACTGGCCGGCGACGCCCGCGCCAATATCGTCTACACCGCGGCCCTGGACGCCGTGCTCGACCGCGTGACGTTTCGCGCCTCCTTCCCCATGATGGAAGTGCCCGACTCCGAGCGTCTCTACCTGAAGCCGACCAAGCAGGTGCAAAGCACGGATAGCAGGATCGTCGCCACCGCAGCCGAGCTGACCGCCGGGTTGGAGTCCGAATCGGCGGCGGTGGACGCCATCCTCAATTTCGTTACCGACCATATCCATTACGAATCGCCGCCCAAATCCTACGATGCTCTCTACGGCTTCACCTCCGGCACGGGCAACTGCCAGAATTTCGCCCACCTTGCCTGCGCGCTGCTGCGCGCCTCCGGCATTCCGGCGCGGGTCGCTGTAGGCCTCACCCTGAAAGACAAGTGGAAGATCCCTCTGGACAACAACGGTTCGTCGCTGGTGCAGGGGATGGGAGAGGGGCTGCACGCCTGGATCGAGGTCTGGTTCCCGGGCCTGGGCTGGCTCCCTTGCGACCCTCAGCAGTCCAAGCAGTTCACCTCCACCAGGCACATCAAGTACGCCCACGGCCCCGAATGCAGCGGCATCGGCACTACCTGGAGGGCGGCGCCGGTGCTCCCACGTTACAGCACCGTCCTCAGCAGCACCTTCAGCCGCGACTCCGTCAAGCTCAGCCTCAAGGGATCCGGATCCGAGCCGCACGGCTACATGGCCAGTTTTGAAATGATCGAGTCCTCACCGCTGGCGGCGTCGCCGCCGGTGGTGACGCCGCCAGCGGTCCTGCCCGTGCCCGTCATTCAGCCCCAACCCGATCTGGAAATGGAGCGGCAACTGGCCGAACGTAAGCTCTCCGAACAGAAACTGGCCGAACAAAGGCTGGCTGAACAGAAGCTGGCCGCGCAAAAACTGGCCGAACAGAAACTGGCTGAACAAAGACTGGCTGAACAGAGGTTAGCCGCACAGAAACTAGCCGAGCAGAAACTGGCTGAGCAGAAACTAGCCGAGCAGAAACTGGCCGAACAGAAGCGGATAGAACGGAAGCAAGCCGAGTTGAAATTGGCTGAACAAAAAATGGCTGAGTTGAAATTGGCCGAACAGAAATTGGCCGAGCGAAAATTGGCTGCCCAGAAGCTGGCGGAGAGCAAACTGGCCGAGCGCAAATTGGCAGAGCAAAAACGTGCGGAGCAGAAACTAGCCGAGCGAAAACTGGCTGAACAAAAATTGGCGGAGCGCAAATTAGCGGAACAAAAGCTGGCTGAGCAGAAACGTGCAAAACGAAAACTGGCCGAGCAGAAATTGGCTGAGCGTAAGCTTGCCGAACAGAAGCATGCCGAGCAAAAAAGAGCCCTGCGAAAACTGGCCGAGAAGAAATTGGCGGATGATAAATTGGCCGCAATAAAACTCGCGGAAGAGAAACGTGCCGAACGAAAGCTTGCCGAGCGGAAACTTGCCGAGCAGAGACTTGCTTCCGAACAGAAGATGGCCGAGCTAAAACTACTCGATCAGGCCCTGAGCGAGCAAAAACTGGCCGAGTTGAAGCTGGTTGAACAAAAATTGGCCGAGCTGAAATTGGCCGAACAAAAGCTTGCCGAGCAGAAACTTGCCGAACAGAAGTTGGCCGAGCAAAAGCTGGCTGAGCAGAAGCTGGCGGAACAGAAACTGGCCGAGGATAAGTTGGCTGAACAGAAGCTGGCCGAGCAGAAGCTCGCTGAACAGAAACTGGCGGAGCAGAAACTGGCCGAGGAAAAGCTGGCTGAGCAGAAGCTTGCCGAACAGAGGCTCGCTGAACAAAAGCTCGCCGAGCAGAAAATGGCCGAGGAAAAGCTCGCCGAGCAGAAACTCCTTGCCGAACAAAGGCTGGCCGAGCAGAAGCTCGCAGAGCAATTGGCAGAGCAGAAGCTTGCCGAACAGAGGCTGGCTGAGCAAAAACTGGCGGAACAGAAGCTTGCGGAACAAAAGCTGGTCGAACAAAGACAAGCTGAATTGAAATTGGCTGAACAGAAAATGGCGGAACTAAAGCTGGCTGAACAGAAGCTTGCGGAACAGAAGCTTGCTGAACAAAGACTAGCAGAGCAAAGACTGGCTGAACAAAGACTGGCCGAACAAAGACTGGCCGAACAAAGACTAGCAGAGCAAAGACTAGCAGAGCAAAGACTGATTGAACAAAAGCTGGCTGAGCGAAGGCTG